>JBAWXG010000103.1:0-6719 GCA_037144195.1 Synechococcus sp. ELA057 | reverse complement strand
ATTGCGGCCATCACCGCCGGCGACAACGGCGCCACCGTGGTGGAGATCAAGACGGCCGATGGCAGCGTCAGTGAGACCATCCCCTCGGGCCCCAGCGTCCAGGTGGCCGTCGGTGATGTGGTGGCAGCCGGCACCCCGCTGACCAACGACCCCAACGTCGGCGGCTTCGGCCAGCTCGATGCCGAGGTGGTGCTGCAGAACCCCGTGCGCATCTACGGCCTGCTGGCCTTCTTCGCCGCTGTGGCCCTCGCCCAGATCATGCTGGTGCTCAAGAAGCGTCAGATCGAGAAAGTGCAGGCAGCCGAGGGCGTCTGAACCTGCAACTGCTCAGCTGCGGCGGTTCGATGCTGCTGGCGACCTTCACCTCTCCGGGGCCCGTGCTTGTTCAGCTGGGCCCCTTTTCCCTGCGCTGGTACGGCCTGCTCATCGCCTCGGCCGTCCTGCTCGGACTGCTGCTGGCCATGCGACTGGGGCGCCAGCGGGGGGTCGATCCGATGCTGATCGCTGATCTCCTGCCGCTGCTGGTGCTGGGCTCTGTGATCGGTGCGCGCCTCTACTACGTGCTGTTCGAGTGGCGCCAGTACCGCGGCGCCGGACTGATCGATCTGATCGCCGTGTGGCGCGGCGGCATCGCCATCCATGGCGCCCTGATCGGAGGCACCCTGGTGACAGTCCTGTTCTGCCGCTGGCGACGGCAGCGCTTCTGGCCCTTGCTCGATGTGCTGGTGCCCGCCGTGGCCCTGGGCCAGGCGATCGGCCGCTGGGGCAACTTCTTCAATTCCGAGGCCTTCGGGCTGCCCACCGATCTGCCCTGGGGACTCACCATTCCGCTGCCCAACCGCCCCCCGGAGTTCTTCGATCGCATCACCTTTCACCCAACCTTTCTGTATGAATCGCTCTGGGATCTGGGGGTGTGCGCCCTGCTGCTTCTGCTGCTGCGCCAGGCCGGCCGCGGCCGCATCGCCCTGCCCAACGGTGCACTCGCCTGCGTGTACCTGATGGCCTACAGCAGTGGCCGCGTCTGGATCGAGGGTCTGCGCCTCGATCCCCTCTGCCTTCTGGGGGTTCCGCCGTTCTGCAGCGGCGGCCTGCGCATGGCCCAGCTGATGAGCCTGCTGCTCATCGCCCTGGGGGGGCTGGGGCTCTGGTGGCTGCTCGGGCGCCGGCGCCCCCTGCCTGATCCCAGTGGAGTGCGTCCATGACAGCCCGGGTTTCCCCCATCCATCACCCCGTCCAGATCGTCGGAGCCGGCCCTGGAGCCCCCGATCTGATGACCGTTCGGGCCCTGCGGGCCGTCGAAGCCGCCGAGGTGCTCGTGTGGACCGATTCGCTGGTGAACCCGGCGATCGCGGCCCTGGCACCGGAAGGCTGTGAACGCATCCGCACCAGCACCCTGACCCTGGAGCAGGTGCTTGAGATCCTGGTGAACCGCGCCCGCGCCGGCCTGCGGGTGGTGCGTCTCCACGATGGCGACCCCTGCCTGTATGGGGCTCTGCAGGAGCAGATCTCCCGCCTGGCGGATGCGGAACTGGCGGTTGAGGTGGTTCCGGGCATCAGCGCCTACCAGGCCACCGCCGCCAGCCTCGGCCAGGAACTGACGATCCCCGGGGTGGTGCAGACGATCGTGCTCAGCCGGGCCGGCGGCCGCACCGGCGTGCCCGAAAGGGAATCGCTGGCGCGCCTGGCCGCCTTGCGGGCCTCACTTTGTCTCTATCTCAGCGCCCGCCACGTGGAGGAGGTGCAGGAGGAGCTGCTGCGTCATTATCCGGCCGACACCCCGGTGGCGATCGGGTACCGCGTCAGCTGGCCCGATCAGTGGCTGACCATGGTGCCGCTGCGCGAGATGGCGCAGACCAGCCGCGACCGCGACCTGATCCGCACCACGCTGTACGTGATCAGCCCGGCCCTGCGCGGCCCCGGCGAGGCCCGTTCCCGCCTCTATGCGGCCGACCACGATCACCTGTTCCGCCCGGGCCGCACCCGCCCCGACAGCAGCGCCACCAGCTGAGCCGGGTGCGGCCAGTGTCTCGGACTGCACCCGCATGGCACCAGGCGGCGATCGCTGTCCCGAGACTGTTGGAACCCCAGCCCCGAAGGCTCCGCGCCATGCCGGCCGCAACCAGCCCCATGCCCGATCGGCCCAGAGGCTCAGGCCGCAGCAGACGGTTGGCGGCAACGGGCCTGGGCCTGATGCTGCTGGCGGCCTCCGCGCTGGGTTGCAGCCGGCAACGCCCCAGCAACGGCCCAGCGGAGGCCCCGCAGAAGCCATCGCCCCAGGAGCTCGCCGCTCAGCAATGCCGTCAGCGCCGCGATGCTCTGCAGAGCCAGCTCAGAGAGCTGCGCCAGGCCGAAACAGACCTGGCACGGCTTCGCAGGGCCCCAATGCCCCCCACGCCCGGGCGGCCGGTCTGGGATGAGGAGAAGGAACAGCGCTACAGCCAGGAGGACCAGGAGATCGACCGCCAGGCCTACCTGCGCGACCTGGACGCCTGGCGGCTCCAGGACGACGCCCGCTGGGCGGCCTGGCTGCAACGCCAGACCCCCGAGATCGCGCAGAAGCAGCGACGGTTGAACCAGCTCTCTCAGGCGCTGCATGCCCAGCACCCACAGCTGTTCACAGGGCCCTCCAGCATCGAGGTGAAGCCGGCGGAACTCGCCAGGCTCAGCAGCTGTGAGGCTCTCCCTGGCTGAGCGATGCCGCGCCGGGATCGGCGGGTGAGGAATCCAGATACCCCTCCAGCCAGTCGACGATCGCTCTGGCGATGGCGGGTTTGCCGCAATGGCGCACGGCACCTTCGGCGCTGACCAGCCAGGCTGCCTGCTCCTCGCCAGCCACCTGCTCAGCGTGGTTGGCCACCACCAGCCGGGAATGCGCCAGGCGGCGCCGGGCCTCGGCCAGCAGCACGGCATCTTCAACACCCTGGAGCACCTTGAAGCTCACCAGCGGCAGCTGCGGAGCCAGCTGCCGCACCCGATCGATCACCTTGGCGGTGGGCTCCAGTTCAAGGTTCAGGTCGCTGAGGCCGCTGGCGATCTTGCCGGGATGCACATGGCGGGGCCGGTAGTCGGCCACGGCGGCCGACAGGATCGCGGCCGCGGGTGCCTGCTGCACGGCAGCCAGCACCGCCTCGCTGTAGGCGTCATAGCTGGCGACCCACTGGTGGGGCAGCCAGGCGGGTGGAGTGACCGCCCCCTCGCCCAACAGGAGCAGGGGATCGGCACCGCGCAGCAGCAGCTCCTCGCTGATGGCCACGGCCAGCCGGCCGCTGAAGCGATTGACGATCCGCCGCACCCCATCGATCGGCACCGGTGTGGGGCCACCGGTCACCAGGATCCGCCGGCCCCGCAGCGGCCCGCTGGCGAGTGCCCGGCAGAGGCAAGCCACGAGCACCGGCGCCTCCGGCAGGTTGTGCTTTCCGTAGGCATCCCGCGGCGCGATCAGATGCACGCCCAGGTCCGCCAGGCGGCGAACGTGACCTTCGAGAATCGAGGTGTGCAGCGAACCATGCATCGTCGGTGCCACCAGCAGCTGGGTCAGCCCGCGCTCCATGCGCCCCAGGGCCGAGGCGAGAGCTGAACTGACCGGGGTGTCCGCGATACCGCAGGCGAGCTTGGCGATCGTGTTGGCGGTGGCCGGCGCCACCAACCAGGCATCGAAGGCCTCACTGTCGCTGAGGTGTTCGGCCCGCCAGCCCAGCCGGGTCACCAAGGGATTGCAGGTGGCCCACTCCAGCGCCTGGCGGCCCACGAAGGGCAGGGCATCGGCGCTGCAGAAGGCCGTCACCCGAGCGCCGCGGCGCCGCAGGGCCCGGGCCAGATCAGGGGTGCGCAGGGCGGCGATCCCACCCGTCACCACCAGGGCGATGTGGCGGCCCTGCAGATGGGTCGAATCCAATGGCACGTCATGGTCGCCCAGGACCGGGGAACGCGGCGGGTTGCAGTCCCAGTCGTGAAAGCCGGTCGCCATGGGTGCTCCTCAGCCGGCTGCCACGGCCTGTGCCAGCAGCTCTCGCGCCAGCCGGTCGCGGTCGACCGCGCACTCGAGGCGCGCGGCGATCGTTTCCAGATCCCCGCGGGCGATGCCCAGACAGCAGGTGCCCCCCGGAGAGGGGGTGACATGGAAGATCAGGCCGTTCAGGGCGGGGATGCTGACCTCTCCGAGCATCAGCCGCCGGGCCCGGCGGTCGATCAGCTGAGGCCGGATGCCGCCGTAGCCCCGGGCGACGCGCAGATCAGCCAGGGTCATCCCGGGAACGATCTTGCGCGCATCGGCCAGAAACAGGCGCCGGCCCAGCCAGGGCAGCTCGAACAGCAGGTTGCGCAGGATGTAGCGCCGGATCGCCGGATCGCCGAACAGCTGCCAGAACACCGTCAGCACCGGCCAGTCGAGCCGCAGCACCCTCAGGAATTCCCAGAAGGATCCGGGGCGGCGGCGCTCCAGCAGCGGCAGCAGCAGGGCGGTGGGACCGAAGCGGGTCTTGCCCGGCTCGCGCACATCCGGGTCGCCATGAATGGCGGCGAAGGGCAGCCGGTCGTTCTGCACGGTGTAAACCTTGCCCTGCAGCAGATCCGGCGTGAAGTAGAAGCTGCCGGCCACCGGCAGGCAGGAGTACTCGAGCCCGAAGCCCATCTGCTGCGCCAGCAGCAGGCTGTGGGCGCCGGCGTTGACGACCACCTGGCGCGCCCGCAGCCAGCGACATCCATCGGGGCCCTCAATCAGAACGCGAAAGCTGATGGGGCCATCCGGCCCATCCCCCTCCGGCAGGATCTGCCGCACCGTTGTGCCGAGCTGAAGATCGAGGCGGCGATCGGACGCCGCGAGGTCCACCCGGGCCCTGGCCAGGAACGATTCGGACAGGGCCTCGTAATCCACTGCCGTCGGCGAGCGGCGGATGCCGATGGCGGCGATCGGCTCGGGCCGTGGCCTGCCGTTCACCAGGGCCACCGCCGGCTCCCATGCGGCGATCTGCTCGGCCTCGAGCCATTCCATCGCTGGGAAATGGGGCGCGAAGGTTTCGAAGCGCCGGCGCAGGGCGGCGCATTCGCTTTCGCCCACCGCCAGGACCATCTTGGGCGTGCGGAAGACGCAGCGCCCCGCCTCGGCAGGCTCCAGCAGCTCGGCATAGCGGCCGATCATGTCGGCGGTTTCCTTCACCGCCAGCGCCTTCTCGAGGCTGTAGTTGGTCTCGATGTCGCCGCAGTGGATCGTCTGGCTGTTGTTGGTGGCCCTGGAGTTCACCTGCGCCAGCCGCTCATGGCGCTCCACCAGGGTCAGACGGGGCAGATCGCTGTAGCGGGAGAGCATGAACAGCAGAGCCGTGCCGCAGACGCCGCCACCGACGATCAGCACATCGGTGTCCACCGGCTCCGGCGACGACCCAGCGACCTGGCCTGCAGCGCTGGAGAACGGGGCTTGGACAGACGACAGGGACAACGGCCGGCAGGGTCTGCGGATCCACTCCATGGTGAAGGATCGCCCGGCACAACAGAGGCAGACGGCGGGCGAGCGCTGCGATGACGAGAAGCGGGCAGGATGGGAACCGGTCCGCTCCTCCCGCCGTGCCCCGCTCGCAGCGCAACGACAACTTCATTGACAAGAGCTTCACGGTGATGGCCGATCTGATCGTCAAGCTGCTGCCGATCGATCCCAAGGCCAAGGAGGCCTACGTGTATTACCGCGATGGCCTCTCCGCCCAGAACGACGGTGACTACGCCGAGGCTCTCGACAACTATGAGGAGGCGCTCAGGCTCGAGGAGAACGCCACCGATCGCGGCGAGATCCTCAAGAACATGGCGATCATCTTCATGAGCACCGGCGAGGAGGAGAAGGCGCTGGATTACTACAGCCGCTCGCTCGAGGAGAACCCCAACTCCCCCTCCTGCCTCAAGAACATGGGCCTGATCTATGAGAAATGGGGGCGGATCGCGGCCGAATCGGGCGACCAGGACAACGCCGACCGCTGGCTCGACATGGCGGCCGAAAGCTGGACCAAGGCGGTGAAGCTCTACCCCGGCGGCTATCTCGACATCGAGAACTGGCTCAAGTCATCCGGCCGCAGCAGCGTGGATGTGTATTTCTGAGCAGGCGCTGCGCCCATGCCAGCCCCGATGACCCTGCAGACCTGGACTCTGGCGCTGGGGGCGGGAGTGCTCTGCGGCTTCCTCAACGCCGCCGCCTCGAGCGGATCGGCACTGACCCTGCCGCTGCTGCTCTCCCTGGGCCTGCCGCCTGCAGTGGCCAACGGAACCAACCGGGTGGGCGTGCTGGCGGGGATGGTCACCGCCAGCTGGCGCTTCCAGCGGGCGGGGGTCATTCCCTGGCGGCTGCTCAGCCGCCTGCTGCCCCCCTTTCTGGGGATGGCCATCCTGGGCGCCGCGATCGCCGCGGTGCTGCCGATGCGGGGCATCCGCCTGCTGATCGATGGGGCCCTGCTGCTGGCACTGGCGATGGTGCTGCTGCGGCCCCACCGCTGGCTGCGGGAGGACGGCAGCGCGGGGGTCAACACCCCTCCGTCGCCGAAGCTCCTGACACTGATGGGCGCCGTGGGCTTCTGGACCGGCCTGATCGTGCTTGACGCGGCCACCTATCTGCTGGTGAGCCTGGTGCTGGTGGGGGGGCTGAGCCTGCCGAGGGCCAACGTGATCAAGGTGCTGCTGATCGGTCTGGCCACGATCGCCTCCCTGGCCGTGTTCCTCGCCAGGGGGGAGATCAACGCCTT
>JBAWXG010000102.1:0-6944 GCA_037144195.1 Synechococcus sp. ELA057 | reverse complement strand
CGCCGGGCCTGAGTCGGTGGCGATCATCAGGACGCTGCCGGCCTGCGGCTGCGCTTCCCGGTCCAGGAAGCCGGTGCCTTCGATGATGGCAAACGCCATCGCCAGCGCTGCGGTCGTCTTGCCGGCGCCGGCCGGTGCATAGAGCAGCGCCTGATCGTTGGCGGGTAGGAAGCCCTCCAGCAGCCAATCGAGGCTGATCACCTTGGACAGGTCGATGGATCGGTAGGTGGGCCGCTCGGCCGGTGCGGTGCCGGCGTTGCGCTGCTCCTGCTCGGTGAGCAGCCGGAACAGTGCTGCATTGATCTGGCCATCGGTGCGCCGGAAGCGCGCCATGATCTCGGCGCGCGCCTCCATCTCGGTGTCGTCGTCCCGATCGCGGATGGCGGTCAGCGCCACCGCCAGCAGCTCGCGGTAGCTGGCCGGTGGTGGCTCGGTTGGATCAGCCGCCCCGGCGTCAGCGGCTGCGCCTGATGGCTTTCCCGGCGGCGCCTGCTCCGATGCTGGCCGCCGGTAGCGGAACCCGCCCAGCGTGTCCGCCAGGTAGTGGAGGGTGCCGATGGTGGTTCCGGATCCCTTGAAGCTCTGCCACTTCGCCAGGCATTCGGCCTCATCGAAGTTGCTGCACCCCTGAGACCAGCGCACCCAATCCGTGAGCAGGCCAGCTGAGACGCTGTGCAGCGCCATGCCAATCCGCAGCCAGCGGTCGTAGTCATCACAGGGCGGGATGTGCTTCAGCAGCTCCTGAGCCCGGGGCACATCGGCTTCGGTGGCCGGCTGATGCTCTGCCGCGGCAGGTTCAGTGGAGGCCTTGAGCATTGGCCACAGCAGCCACTCCGGCGCATCGGCCACCTGTCGATCAGCTGGTGAGCAGCCATCGATCCAGCGGTATCCGGTCGTATCAGGGTGCGCGCCAGCGATGACGGACTGATGCCCGGTGCCGCGCAGCTCGAGCACGATCCGGCCCGCGTCGTTGTGCCAGACCCGCCGGCCGCGCAGATGGGGCCACAGCTCAGCCGGCACGCGAAAGGCCATCTGGCGGCGATTGATCACGCCGCTGCTCCAGGCCACGGTGGGCGGCAGGTCAGACCAGACGCGGCCGTAAACCTCCCGGAACTTCGCCACGGCGCCGGTGCCATCGAAGTCCACGGCGATCACGCCGGACGGCTCACCCAGCACCAGGCCGACGGCCTTCACGAAGCTGGAATCCGCCAGTTCGGCGATCCCGTCAGCGTCGTAGGTGTTGTGGCCCCAGTCCGTCTGCACCTCGCCGTCGTCTGGGTTGACGGGCCGCTTGAGGCCATCGCAAGGAATCAGCCGCCAATCGCTATCGACGGCCTGGAGCTCCGCCAGGAGCTCAGCTGTGAGGGTCATCACTGGCGAGCCTGCTGTGGCTTGGAAGCCTGAGGCAGAAGGGGTCGCTGAGACTCCATGGCTCGCTGGATGCAAAGCCGGATAGCAGCGGAGCGGGTGAGGCTATTGCAGCTGGTCTGGCGCTCAATCCAGGCGGCCTGCTGCGGTGTAAGGCGAACGGGTACGGGGTGCATGTGGCTCAGCTGTCCGATCCAGTGTAGACAGGCGGTCTACGGAGTTGCTAGTCTGAGCCGGTCCGCAGCTCGATGCGCGGCACCTGTCCCACCTTTCACCTCTCAATGGCTAAAGCCACTTCGACCGCTCTAGTGATCACCCCACCGGACATCAGAACCATCAAGTTCAAGATTCAAGGCAGCGCTCCCCTGGTGATCAACCGCTTCAGCGCCAAAGCGCGAGACGCAATGATTGCCACCCAGGAAGCTGGCAGCCAGGCCAAAAGCAAAAAGGTACGCGAGCCGAAAGACTTTGACGCCCTCTATAACGGCGCCCGCCACATCAGCAACGAAGGCTGGGATGGTGTCCACGCCGCCGCCTTCCGCAATGCCTGCATCAGCGCCTGCCGTGCCGCTGGCTTTGTGATGACCAGGGCCAAGCTCTGCATCTTCATTGAGCCCGATGGGTTTGACGCTGATGACCTCACCCCCCTGGTGCGCATCTACGGCGAGCCCCAGAACGTGATCAGCCCCTGCCGCAACGCATCGGGCGTGATTGATCTGCGGCCTCGGCCCACCTATTTCCCTTGGAGTGCCGAGCTTCGGGTGAAGTTTGATGCGGGCATCATGTCCGAAACCGACGTGGCCAACCTCCTGGCCCGCGCCGGGATGCAGGTCGGCATCGGTGAAGGACGGCCCGACTCGAAGGAATCAAACGGGATCGGCAACGGCCTGTTTGACCTGGTGAACTGATGATTCCAACTGACACGGCACTACAAGGAATCGCAGGCAAGGCAAGGCACGGCCAGGCGCGGCGGGGCACCGCAGGCGTGGCTGGGCATCGCAGGCTAGGCGTGGCGGGGCGTGGCCTGGCGCGGCGCGGCAAGGCGTGGCACTACAAGGAATCGCAGGCGAGGCGCGGCGTGGCCCGGCATGGCCCGGCAGGGCTCGGCCTGGCACGGCACCGCAGGCGTGGCTGGGCGCGGCTCGGCCGGGCCCGGCAGGGCTGGGCAAGGCAAAGCACCGCAGGCAGGGCTTGGCAAGGCCGGGCTAGGCCGGGCCGGGCATGGCACCGCAGGCGAGGCAGGGCTTGTCCCGGCTAGCCGAGGTATGGCGCAGCGACAACCGGGGCAGGTAACTGCCCCTTTTCTTTTCATCCTTTTCTCACCTTTTAACGATGACTGATTATTGCTTTCGTCAGAATCCTGGCTTTGAGATTGGCAGCCTTACGCCGCAGATCGTCGGCGACACCTTGGCCGACATTGAGGACCGCCATGGGGTCATTGATCCGCACACGGTTGTTGATGAATCGCGGCCTGAGGATGCACCGCTGCACCCTGTTTTTGAATGGTGCGATGAGATAGCCGCTGAGAAGTGGCGAGTCGAGCAAGCCCGCCGCGTTGTGCGCTCGGTTGAGATCATCTCCGAAGACCGCAACGAACCGACGCAGATTGCCTACGTCAACATTCAATCCCAAGGTGGCTACGTCTCAGCCGCCACGGTGCGCAGTCAACCGGATCTTTATGAAGAGGCTTTGCAGGCGTATCGCAGTCGCCTAGATGCTGCCGTAGTCCAGCTGGCCAAGCTGGAAGAGCTGGCCCCATGTTCACAGAAACCACGCATCAGGAAGGATCGCCGCATCCTTGAGCAGCTGGTAGCAGCTTGACCCCCCCCAGGGCATGGCCGGCCACTCCTGGCCGATCACCCGCGCTCCTAGGTGAAGCCGACCACTGCCCGGCCCAGGCGGTGGGCAAGCACGGCCTCTCCCGACAACATGGACCCATCGAGGTCAACCGCTGGCGCCAAAGGTGGGACATCCTGACTGGAGCGGTTGCAAGCGCGGTGCCTGTAAGTCCCTGAACCTTTTTTCCTATGACCACCCCACCAGCCCCACCCAGCCGCGCCGCCCTGGCGGCCGTGTTGGCTCAGGCTGCCGAGCCTGAGTGTGCGCTGCTGGCGGATCGGCCGGTGATGGGCATCAACTGGGGCCTGCAGCGCATCGACCTGGCCAACGGCTGGAGCTTGCGGGTGTGGTGGCGCAATGGGCAGCAGATGGGTCCGCTCCATTCAGCGCTGGCACCTGATGGCGGCTACTGGACCTGGGGCTGCGACCGCTGGCCCGATTGGCTGGCGGGGCCCGCGGCGGTGGTGCTCGACCCACTCACCCATCTGATCACACCCGAGCAACGCGAGCAGTTGCGGCAGCGGTTGATGGATTGCAGCTGCTGGCCCACCCCAGAGCCGCTGCCAGAGCCGCCATCAATGGCAGAGATCGAGGCCCGGTGGCCGGTGGAGCTGGCGTCGTGAATTGCCATTGCGGTGGCGCCGGCAAGGTGCTGAGGAGCCACCGAAACCGAGATGGCACCAGAACCAGGCGATACGAATGCACCAGCTGCCGCCAGCGCTGGACGATGTGGGACGGCGAAGCCCAGCAGGTCCGCAAGAAGCCAGCCGATCGCCGCGCCTTGAGTGATGCACAGCTGCTGGATCTGCTGGTCACCCGCGCCCAGGTGCCCGCCAGTGAGCTGGCCCGGGAATGGGGCATCAGCAGCCAGCCGATCCTGTGCGCCAGGCGGGGCGACAGCTACATGGACCGCCTGCCCAACGTGCCGCGCCGATGGATGCGATCTGCCGGCGGCGGCCCTTCGTGCGGCGGCTGCATCCATGGCCGCGGCATCGGCTGCGGCCTGGGGGTGCCGGAGGCCACGATCGAGGGCCCCAGGTTTGCGGTGGATTGCGCGGCCTATCAGGAGGCCACCAGCAGCCTCCGCACTGTGGACCTCGAGCAGCCCAGCCGATCGGCGATGGCTTGCTGAGTGAGGCCATTGCGGCGCCAGCGGCGTGCGCGCTGTTGGCGGCTTTCGGTGGCCCAGAGAATGATGATGACGGGGAGGGCGATCAGCGCCAGCACCCAGGCCATCAGGCAAGTGGTGGTCATGTTGTCCAATGCAGTGGAATCAGCCGGGGGCAGCGCCCGCGCCGGTTGACTGATTCAGTGTACACCGATGTACACCGACGCGACCCTTACTGGTTAGCGGACTACAGTCCGACCCATGCGCCTCACGGTTGCCTACGGCAGGGTCAGCACCAGCAGTGGCGAGCAGCTGTCTGCGCTCGACGTGCAGCTCTCCTGGCTCCAGGCCCAGGGCGCCGATGTCATCCTCTCCGACGTGGAGAGCGGCCGGGTGATCGCCAGGCCCAACTACCAGCAGCTCAAGGCCATGGTGGCCGCCGGTCGGGTGGGACGGGTGATCGCTACCGCGCTCAGCCGCCTGGGCCGCGACGCCGCCGAGAGTGACGCATTCGTGCGTTTGTGCGATGAGCATGGCACCAGCTGCCTGACTCGGGACGACGGCCAGCTCACCATGGCCACACCTGAGGACCTGCTGCTCACGCGCCTCAAGGGCAGCCTGAGCCAGGGGGAATCAATGCGCATTCAGCAGCGGGTGCTGCGCGGCCTTGAACAGGGCAGGGCCATCGGCAAGCCGATGCGCAAGCCGTGCTGGGGCTACCAGCTCCGGGCCGATCGGATGGCCTTTGAGCCGCACCCTGTTGAGTTCGTGCGCGCTCAGCGCTTCATCCGTCATCTGCAGGCCGGCCGCTGGCGCATGGCCACCACCCTGCAGGAGCACCGCGACCTGGCGCCGTTCAGCAGCTGCCGTGGCGTGCGGGCCTGGCTGTTGAATCCCACCCTGCGCGGCGGCATTGGTTACCACCAACGGGCCAACCATTCCTATGAGCGGGTGATGTGGGGCCGGCACCAGGCGCTGCTCACCCATGCCGAGTTTGCCGAGTTCGAGCGCGTCACCAGCACCAACCGGCTGCTCTGGGGGCACAACTCCGCCACCATCCCCCGGTTGCTCACCGGCTTGGTGGAGTGCTCAGAGTGCGGCTGCCGCCTCAAGTACATCAGCGGCCGGACGGTGGCGAGCCTGAAGTGCTCCGGCACCCTGTGCAGCCAGCTCTACAAGGGCACCCGAGAGGACGCGATCGTGCGCTACGCCATTACCGAGCTCAGCCAGCGAGCGGCCGATCGGCTGGCGGCCACGGTCCACGCCGAAGAGCCACCGGAAGCCCGGGAGCTGCGCCAGGCCATTGCTGCGCTCACCGCCCTGGGGGATCCCGACCTGGCGACGGTGATCGATACAAAGGAGCAGCGGCTGGTTCTACTCCTTCAGCGGCCGGAGATTGATGAAGGCCTGGTGCGAAAACTCAGCGACCGGCGGTGGTTCGATCTGGCAACGGCCGATGAACTGCGCGAGATTCTGCAGGCGTTAGTCGAGCGGGTGACTGTGACCAGGCAGGAACCGACGGCCATTCGCCTGCGGCTGTAGCTGCGTCGTAGCGGGCAGTCACCGCCAGGACGATGGCACCAAGGGTCGGGGCAGATCTGCTCATGCTCGGCACTCTGAGCCATGCCACGCCAAGCCGTCAAGGCTTCTGAGTCAACGGCAGCTGTGCCCTAGATACGCTCCTCCGACTTGTGAGCCATGCACTGGGCGCATTACCGTTTCGGTATGGCTTCACAGGGACACCCATGGGCACGATTTTCAGCATGACTAGGGAACAGCAGGCCGAGGCTGCTGTGGAGTTCGGCGCCATGCTGCGCCGCTGGCGGGAGATCAACGGATGGACCCAGTACACATCAGGCAACTGGGCAGCCGAGAGTGGCATCGATGAGATTGCCCACAGCGGCCTGAGCGAGCTGGAGCGGGGCCTGACCAAGGATCCAAGGGTGAGCCTTTACATGGCACTCGGCACCATCAACTCCTTTGTTCATGCGCAGAATTGGCGCGGAGTCACCAGCCGGCGACTGATGGACCAGCTCAAGGGATCGAGGGCGATCTGCTCACAGGACGGGGAACCCTGGGGCCCGGCTGAGTTCTTTGCCTGCAGGGCCGGCCTGCTGGCTCCACCTGATTGGCTGGCGCCTACAGCACGCAACCCAGCGCCAGTGGTCAGCACAGGCGATGCCCAGGAGCTGTGTGATGGCTGGGCCGATCAGGCCCGCCAGGCAGTTCGGCAGTCTGGTGTCGGCCGTGCGGGACTGGATCGCGCCAAGGGTTTTGCACCAGCCAGGCAGCGGGACCGCTGGGCCGATGTGCTGATTGGGCTCCACACCTACAGCCCCGAGGAACTGGCCGGCCTTTGGAGCGAGGCTGAATCGGAGTGGCTGCCGGCCCAGTGGCTGGCGGCATGGAAGGCAAGCCTCCCAGCACCCTCGGGGGGGGGGGGGGGGGGGGCGGTGGGGGGGGTTTTTCTCTTACCCCTCCCCGGCCGTGGCGCCTCCCTTTCCCGACGGGGATGGTGCGGGGGTTTAATTTTCCGGGGGTGTCCCCCAAGCCCCTGGGGGGGTGTGGGTGGCGGGCGTTGTGGGGGTGCGCCTGGCTCCCCCCCGCCGTGGCCCAATCTACGCGCGGG
>JBAWXG010000101.1:0-6980 GCA_037144195.1 Synechococcus sp. ELA057 | reverse complement strand
CCCTGAGCCCACTGCCTCCCCTGAGCCCACAGCCTCCCCTGAGCCCATGCCCTCCGCTGAGCCTGAACCGGCTGAGCCGGAGGAGGCTCCGCCCTCAACCCTGGCCATCGACGATGCCGATGATTTCGCCGACGACGGGGACGACTTCAGTGTCGAGGTCGGTGACGACGATGACGGCGACGTTGATGCACGCCTGAATGGCCTGGCAGCTGCTACCGCAGTTTCCGGCAAGACGCAGGATCCCATCCGCCCTCTGCCTCTGACCCCAGGCGTGCTGCCCAGCAGCCTCTATCTGTTGGTCGACAAGACCGTGGAACTGGAGGCCCGACCACTCAACAGCTTCAGTGAGCTGGGCCTTCTGCCCCAGGAGGAGCAGGAGCGTCAGGCGCTGATGCTGTACGTGAATCCGCGTCAGGCCAAGCGTCAGTGCGGCCGCAACCAGCGTGTGATCAAGGTTCCTGACAGCTCGATCCTGCAACGCACGGCGCCCTATCTGCTGGCCCAGGGCATCACACGGCTGGTGCTCGAGGGTGGCAATCTGTTTGCGATTCCTGGCGCTTGACCTAAAAGAAAGCAGCCATTCGGCACGACTTGATGCTGCTCAAGCCAACGCGAGCTCTGCTGATTCCAGCCGCTCTCTCAGCAGCCCTGCTGGCAGGTTGTGATTCTCTGCCAGCGCGCATGCCGCGTGATCCGCAGGGAACGGCCTTCAACACCAGCAGCTCCACCTGGCGGGGAGTGTCCTCCGCCGGTGGTTACAGCCTGGTGCGCCAGGTGACCACAGCCGAAAACCGTTTCAGCTTCCAGGAGACCTGGTACCGAGGCAAGGGGCCGGATCCCGTGAACACCCGCGGCGTCGGCAGCTATGAGCCCAGCACCAAGATCAACATCGTCCAATACAGCGATCCCAAGGGTGTGGTGGTGGTGCGCACGGAGGAGACCAAGCAGGCGTTGGAAACGCAGGACACGGTGCTGGCCTCGACGATCCCGCTGTTCAAGGTGGGTGAAACGATCACCTACACCCTCTGGTGACGACGGCCGTCAGGCAGCGTTGCTCAATCGTTCTCGTCTCGCGCCGGCAGCAGGATGGCCGTGCTGCAGCCACCTGTGATCACGCCGATCACCACGGCCATGCCCACCAGGAATCCGCTGGGGAGCTCCACTGTGCGCCAGGGGCCGAAGCGAAGACTGGTGCGCTGATCAAGATTCTGAGCGCCAAGGCACAGCAGCAGCAGCAGCAGCGCCCCTCCGCCAAGGCTGGCCAGCAGTAGGCGCAGGCGCAGCAGCATCAGCCGACATCACGGTGTTGATGCAGCAGAGCGTAGATCTGACGCCTCGGCAGGCCCGTGCGCTGCGCCAGCTCCCGGGCCGCATCACTGCGGCTGAATCCATGGGCCACCAGGTCATCGAGCGCTTGCCTGAGCTCTTCCGAACTGGGTTCGGCAGCGCTTTCGTTGTCTCTGACCTGGCAGCCACCCAGCACCAGCGTGAACTCCCCCTGGGGTGGGGTGACACGAAAATGCTCCAGAGCCGCCGAGATGGTGGGCCCGATGCGCTGCTCGTGGCGCTTGGTCAGCTCGCGCATCACCGCCAGGGGCCGCTCCCCCAGAAGGGCGTGCAGATCCTCCAGCAGATCAAGCAGCCGGTGAGGCGCCTCGTAGAACACCATGGTGCGGGGCTCCTGTGCCAGCTGCTGAAGCCGCTCCCGGCGCTGATTGCGTTTGGGTGGCAGAAACCCCTCGAAGCAGAAGCGATCGCACGGCAGCCCGCTGCTCACCAGAGCTGTGGTGATCGCACAGGGGCCAGGGATGGTGATCACCGTGCGGCCGGCCTCGAGGGCAGCGGCCACCAGATCCTCCCCCGGATCACGGATCCCGGGTAAACCGGCATCGCTGATCACCGCCACCGCTTCACCGCTGTGGAGAGCCTCCAGCAACTCCGGGATGCGGCGGCTCTGGTTGTGGGCGTGAAAACTCACCAGCCGCGGCGCCGCTTCTGCCCCCCGCAGGCCGAGATGGTGCAGCAGCAAGCCACTGCGGCGCGTGTCCTCGCAGGCGATCACGTGCACATTGGCCAGCACATGGCGGGCGCGGGGGGACAGATCGCTGAGATTGCCGATCGGCGTACCCACCAGGTAGAGCACGCCCGCAGCCGGTTCAGTGCCCTGCATCACAATGCCCCTTTGCCCGTTCCATGATGCCCGCCGCCGTCCGTCTGCCCAGCGGCATCGCGGAGGATGCCCTGCTGGAGGCCCTGCGGCCTTTGTGCTGGGGTGCTGCCGATATCCTGCGGGCCTATGGGCGCGGGGAGCAGCCACCCCATGGATTCCCGCCAGCACTGTCGGTGGAGCAGGGGGGCGATGGTCCGGTGAGCGCCGCGGATCTGGCGGTGAACCAGTGGCTGCTTGACGGCCTCGCCGCATCCTGGCCCGATGCCCCCTGGATCGTGCTCAGCGAGGAGACCGCCAAGGCGCAACTGGCCAGTGGCGAGCCCCTGCCCGCCGAGTGGCTGTGGATCCTCGATCCCCTCGATGGCACCAGGGATTTCCTGCAGGGCACCGGCGAATATGCCGTGCATCTGGCGCTGACGCAGCGGGGTGCACCGGTGCTGGGGGTGGTGCTGTTGCCCGAAATGGAGGAGCTGTGGATCGGCCTGCTGGATGCGGAATGCGCCAGCGGCGGCCGTGCCTGGTGTGAGAACCGATCCGGGGAGCGACGCCTGCCCCGGCTTCGGACAGGGCAGCGGCTGGAGGAGCTGGTGCTGGTGGCCAGCCGCAACCATCGCGACGACAGGCTGGAGCAGCTGCTGGCGGCACTGCCGATCGCCGAGCGGCGTGCCATGGGCAGCGTGGGCGGCAAGGTGGCCACCATCCTGCGGGGCGAATGCGATCTGTATGTGTCGCTCTCGGGCCGCAGCGCCCCCAAGGACTGGGACATGGCCGCGCCGGAGGCCGTGCTTCGAGCTGCGGGGGGAGCCTTCAGCCACGCCGATGGCCGGCCTCTGGTTTACAACCAGGGCGATGGCCTTCAGGCCGGCTGCCTGATCGCCAGCCACGGGGCCCTGCACAGCCAGATCTGCGACACCATCGCCCGGGCCATGGCCAGCATCGATCCCGGCTTCAGCCTCTGACCATCCACCCAGGAATCCCCTTAGAGGCATCACAAAAAACGGCTCCCGAGGGAGCCGCTGAGGAAGGAGTCGATCCTGGGAAGAGGGCAGCGGATCAGCCGGCCGCGGGCTCCTGCTGGGGCACACCGCGCAGGGTGAGGTTGATGCGGCCGCGGTTGTCGATCTCGCGAACGCGGACCGTGACCTGATCGCCCACATTGACCACGTCCTCCACCTTCTCCACACGAGCTTCGGAGAGCTGGGAGATGTGGATCATCCCCTCCTTGCCGGGCAGGATCTCCACGAAGGCACCGATCGGGATCACCCGGGTGACGCTTCCCTGGAACACCTCCCCTTCACTGATCCGGCGGGTGAGACCCTCGATGATCCGCTGAGCCTCCTCGGCGGCGGCGCCATCGTGGCTGGCGATCGTGACGATGCCGCCATCCTCGATGTCGATCTTGGTGTTGGTGCGCTCGGTGATGCCCTTGATCGTGCGGCCGCCGGGGCCGATCACGGTGCCGATCAGCTCAGGATCGATGCGGAAGCTGAGCAGGCGGGGGGCATGGGGCGAGAGGGTGCTGCGGGGGGTGTCGATCGCCTCCAGCATCTTGCCGAGAATGTGCAGCCGGGCTGGGCGAGCCTGATTGATCGCTTCGCCGATGGTGGACATGGCCAGACCGCTGATCTTCATGTCCATCTGCAGGGCGGTGATGCCCTTCTCGGTGCCGGCCACCTTGAAATCCATGTCACCGAGGAAATCCTCGATGCCCTGGATGTCGGTGAGAATCCGCACCTCATCGCCCTCCTTGATCAGGCCCATGGCGGCGCCGCCCACGGGGGCCTTCAGGGGCACACCCGCATCCATCAGGGCCAGGGTGCTGCCGCACACCGAACCCATGGAGGTGGAGCCATTGGAGCTGAGCACCTCGCTGACCACCCGCAGCACATAGGGGAAGGATTCCTTGCTGGGGAGCACGGGGATCAGGGCCCGCTCCGCCAGGGCACCATGGCCGACCTCGCGGCGACCGGGGGAGCGCATCGGGCGGGTCTCGCCGACCGAATAGGGCGGGAAGTTGTAGTGGTGCAGATAGGTCTTTTCGCTGGCCGGGTTCAGGTCGTCCATCTCCTGGGCATCGCTGGGGGTGCCGAGGGTGGCGGTGGAGAGCACCTGGGTGAGGCCGCGGTTGAACAAGCCGGAGCCGTGCACACGCTTGGGAAGCACACCCACAGCGGCGCTGATCGGGCGCACCTCATCGAGGGCGCGGCCATCGACGCGCTTGCCCTCCTTGATGATCTGCTGGCGCATCAGGGCCTTGGTGAGGCTCTTGTAGCTGTTGCCCAGCAGCTTGCTGCTGCTGCTGACAGCCGCGCGGACCGGATCACCATCGGGCAGGGCGTGAATCTTGGCGCTCACCTCAGCCTTGATCGCATCGAGCTTGGCGTCGCGCTCGGGCTTGGTCTGGCTGAACTGCATGAGCACCTCGCCGATGGCCTTGGAGCATTCCTTCTCCAGGAAGGCCGGCAGGGTGGCATCGATGGCCTGAGGCTCGATCACCACTGGCTCGATGCCGAGATCCTTGAGCAGCGCCTGCTGGGCCTTGATCAGTTCGCCGATCGCCTCATAGCCGAAGTCAATCGCCTCGATCACATCCTGCTCAGGCAGCTGGTTGGCACCGGCCTCCACCATCACCACCCCATCAGGGGTGCCGGCCACGATCAGATCGAGATCGCTGCGCTCAATCTCACGGAAGCTGGGGTTGAGCACGAAGTCGTCACCGAGCAGGCCGACGCGCACGGCAGCCATGGGGCCCTGGAACGGCATCCGGGCCAGCAGGGCGGCCAGCGAGGCACCGGTGACGGCCAGCACATCAGGCGGAACCCGCTCATCGAGCGAGAGGCAGGTGGCCACGATCTGGAGATCGTCCCGCAGCCAGCTGGGGAAGAGCGGCCGCATCGGCCGGTCGATCAGACGTGAGGTGAGGATGGCGCGCTCGGGCGGGCGGCCTTCACGGCGGAAAAAGCTGCCCGGGATGCGGCCTGCGGCATAGAGGCGCTCCTCGTAATCGCAGATCAGAGGCAGGAAATCGATGCCTTCGCGGGCCGTGGAGCGTGTGGCGGTGACCAGAACGGCCGTATCACCGCATTCGATCAACACCGAACCGCCGGCCTGGGGTGCGAATCGCCCCGTGGTCAGCCGGATCTCCCGACCATCGAAGGAGATCGACTGAGATTGTCCTTGCACGTGGATTTATGTCCTTTTGTTGTCCGGTTCCATCCTGCCACTCAGGCTGATGGATGGAGCGGATCTGCCGCTTTTCGTTGGGGTTGGGCCTCAGCAGCGCGATGTTCAGCCACAGGCCAGAGCCGGGATGGGCGGTGTGGTGATCAGCCGCCCGGGCCCCTGGCTCACCAGCTGGACTTGACCACACCGGGCAGTTCGCCCTTGTGGGCACGCTCGCGCAGCTGGTTGCGGCAGAGGCCGAAATCGCGGTAGACACCGCGGGGCTTGCCGGTGGCCCAGCAGCGGTTGCGCAGACGCACCGGAGCGCTGTTGCGGGGCAGAGCCTGGATCTTGCGATGGATCTCCAGGCGCTCCATCGGATCAGCTGCAGCCTCGAAGGAGGCCATCAGGGCGGCCCGCTTGGCGGCGAAGCGCTCGACAAGCTTCTTGCGCTTGACGTCGCGCGCAATCATCGACTTCTTCGCCATGCGGCCGGATCTGGATCAAACAGGACTCATCAGCATACCTGCCGGGCACCAGCCACTCAGCGGCTCAGCAATTGCTGCACAGCCGGCAGCTGGCTGGTGTCGCGCACAATCAGCAGCAGGCTCAGACCCACCAGAAACACAAAGCCCGACTGCAGGAAGGCCAGCTGCAGCCGATCCGGCAGGGGCCGGCCCCGTAGGCCCTCAAGCAGTAGCAGCAGCATCTGGCCGCCGTCGAGCAGGGGCAGGGGCAGGGCATTGAGCACGGCGAGGTTGATCGAGATCAGCGCCGTGAACACAAACAGGCTGCTGCCGCCCTGCTGCGCCAGGGAGGCGCCCATGGCCACGATCTTCACCGGGCCGGAGACCTGAGAGGCGGTTTCGCTGAAGCGGGTGATCAGGCTGCCGAATCCTTCCACGGTGCGGGCTGTCAGCGCAGCCATCTGGCTGTTGGCCTGAGCCAGGGGCTCGAACAGATGCCGGGGACGGCGGAAGATCTCGATGCCGCTGGGTTGCAGCGAGGCGCCGATCCGGCCGACGCCATCGGCGGAGGACGGCGTCAGCGAGAGTTCAAGCGCCTGTTGGCCGCGGCGCACCGTCAACGCCAGCGGGATGCCCGGTGAACGGCGGATGGAGGAGACCAACTCAGCCACCGCCTCCTGGCCGCCGGCGAGGGGGCTGGAGCCCACGGACAACACGCGATCACCACCGCGCAGGCCGGAGCGCTCCGCCGCCTGGCCCGACAGCACCGAGGACACCAACACGCCTGAATCGGCCTGAATGCCAGCGGGGATGCCAAGCCAGAGCCCCTGCGCGAGCAACACCAGCCAGGCAAAGATCAGGTTCGCCAGCACCCCACCGGCGATCACCAGCGCCCGCTGCGGCAGCGGCCGGTTGCGCAGCAGGTGAGGATCATCAGCGGGGAAGGGGCTGTCGTCGTCGTCGTCCGGGAAGGAGACAAAGCCACCCAGCGGAATCAGGCGCAGGGCAAACAGCACACCCTGGCTGCGGCGTTGCAGCAGCGGCGGTCCGAAACCGATGGAAAAGCCACTGACGCGAATGCCCAGCCAGCGGGCCGCCAGAAAATGGCCCGCTTCATGCACCACGATCAACCCCGCCAGGATCAGCAGCGCTGTAAGAACACCCATCGGGGAATCAGGAGA
>JBAWXG010000100.1:0-7156 GCA_037144195.1 Synechococcus sp. ELA057 | reverse complement strand
GGTAAGGCAGAGGATTGCAAATCCTTTACCCCCAGTTCGAATCTGGGTGCCGCCTTTGATGGTCCATTCTTCGGGCGCCTGGAAGAGTCTGATCCCGAGCCCCGAGGCTCCATATCCGACAGGCCTGCCATCACTCTGCAAAGCCTTGGCTTGAGGTCAATCTCCTACTGGCTCGCCGGCAAGCGGAGGGCAGCGAGCGGTCTAAGCGACTGATCGCATTCCAGATCCACCAGAGAAAGACGACCGGTAACATCCAGAGCTGCACCGCGCGGAACAGCAGCAACGCCACCAACACCAACCCGCCGAAGACGGCCAGTCACCTGGTGATCGCCCTGGCCTGATCATTCATATAACGCCAACGCGGCAGGAGAGGCATTCGAAAGGGCGAAGAGGCTGATAAAGAGTGGGCCTAGAGCTTGAAGCTGTGCTTGGCCTGGCGATCCTGCCTGCGCCGCACAGGCTTGCCCTGGCTGTCGAGGGGGAGCTGGAGCGGCTGCCTCGACGCGGGGGGCGACTCCTCGCTGTCTTTGCAGGATTGCTGGCGCCGATGATGGGCCATGGAAGCGAAGCAGGCGAGGCCAGGATCGTGATAGCCGTAACAAAGCACTTTTTCGCCGTGCTTCACAATGCCATGGAGAGCATAAAGATTTGGCTTGTACAAGCGCCTCTGGGTAAGACGCTGAAATACAGCCGGGCCCATGAGTATCTGAAAAGGCGCCGCAAGTGACATCAAGCGATGGGCATTATTAACGCCCATTCCGACAAAATTGCGTCGCTTTCCACCGATATCGTAGATCATGTTATCATGATTTTCGTTTAAGCCGATGCGGATTGCAAAACGACTTTCTTCGTCGCTTTCGGCCAGCCAGAGCGAATGAATCTTTTCCATCAACATAATGGAAATTCTGATGTCAAAATCAAGAGGATCGGCGTGGCCCAGCAGGCAGATACAAGCGCCGTCACCCGTGGGGAGGTAAATGATCTTGGAGCTGTCAACGTCAAACGCAGCGACCGTTTGATTAATGCAACGATTCAGTGACTCCGTGATCTTGACCTGGGCCTCAACGCTGCGGCCGAGGGTATAACCCACAATATCGACGTACACGTAACGAACGAGCACGGTCTGGGAGCTCTGACTCGCCGTCATGAACTGGCCGCGCAGACCTTGCTAGGTAACACTAGCGACACCAGGAAATCGCACAAGTCTCCTGGGTGCGACTCCGGCCTCGGTGCCTGCCAGTCCAGGTGCTGGCGGGACTCGCATCGGTGCGCCATCCCCCTCCTGGCCTGGGGCGATGGGAACAAGCGCGGTGGCGGATGGCCTGGCCTCAGTCGTTGATCTCGCGTTTGAGGTGAAAGTAGAGGTGGTTGGGATCCTTGTACTGGCGTGGCAGACAGTGATGCAGTGTCTCCAGCCGATGCCAGCAGACGCTGCGTTTGATCTGGTTGATCGATTTCTGCTCCCTGATCAGGATGCGCAAAGCCTTGCAGTACAGCGGATAACTGGCTTCCAGTTCACCGATGGTGAGTGTGGTGGTGAAGGTGGTCTGGCTCATGGCAGCCGCATGGCGGGCGTCCCGAAGAATCCAACGGCACTCCGCCTGCGCGATGCCCCCGTTTGGGGGCAATCTCAGGTGTTCCGGCTGGAGGCTGGCGTCTAGAGCTGAACCATGCCGCAGCGCATGCCCTTGAGGACCGCCTGGAGCCTGTTGTGCACGTTGAGAACCTGCAGCAGCCGTTTCGTGTACGTGCGCGCCGTCTCCTCGCTCACCACGAGGCGCTTGGCGATCTCCCGGTCACTGAGACCGCTGGCGAGCAGGTCGAGCACCTCGTACTCCCGGGGCGTCAGCCGGGGGCAGCTCAGGCTTGGCAGGGTGCCCGAACGCAGCGAGGGACTGCGTTAGGAATGACTGCCGATAACGGCCATCACCGCAGCCTGAAGGGGCTGTTGATCATCGATGAAATCAGCCTCGGCCACCACGGCCTCCACCCAGGGAGCGTCGACGTGTTCGGCAGGGATGGCATCTCCAAGCGCCAGCACCACCGAATGCAACGACGGTTGGAGCAGGCGTGCCTCCCGGACCAGGTCAAACCCTGTACCGCTTTCCAGGAAATCGGTGCAGACCAGCGCCGGTAACTACAACAGCACCAGTGCCCCTCCCGCCAGGTCCGGACAGCCCTGCAGTTCGATCTGGAACTCGGCCGCCAGCGTGCCGCTGCAGTTGCCTTCCAGCAGGCCGTTGCCATTGCTCAGCCGCGTGTAACGCAGTTGCCCCAGGGCCGTGAAGGCAGCGCCGCCGATCCAGCTGAAGGCCTGATTGCCGCTCTGGTCGGAGCGGGCGTCGATCGCGGTGAGATTGATGCGATCGGATGCGGTGAGATCGAGAATCAGATCACGGCCTCGGCTGCTGCTGGCTTCGGCTTCGTTGGCGTAGAGAAACTCATCCGCCCCCTCGCCGCCGCGCAAGGTGTCGGCTCCGGCTCCTCCCTGGAGCGTGTCGTTGCCGCTGCCGCCATCGAGCCGGTTGGGATCGGCATTGCCCACCAGGGCATCGGCAAAGGGCGAGCCGCTGAGATTTTCGAACCCGGTCACCAGATCGGTGCCAGCCCCACCGGTGTTCTGGGCGGCCGTGAGGCTGAGGTTCACCCGCACACCGGCACTGGCCCGGCTGTAGCTGAGGGTGTCGCCCTCCTTGAGCTGGTTGCCGCCGATCAGGGTGTCGTTGCCGGCTCCGCCATCCACCCAGTCATCGCCATCGCCCGACTCGATGCGGTTGGCCCCCGCATCGCCGACCAGCCGGTCGGAGCCGCTGCCGCCGATCAGGTTTTCGATGCCGATCAGCCAGTCGAGGCCGCTGCCGCTGTCCTGGGGCCCAGCGAGCGCCAGATCCACGCTCACCGGTGTGCCCACCCCTGCCCAGGAGGCTGTGTCGACACCCTCCCCTCCGGCCAGGGTGTCGTTGCCAGCGCCGCCGATCAGGGTGTCGTTGCCCGCCCCGCCCTGCAGGTTGTCGTGGCCGGCCAGGCCCTGCAGCAGATCGTTGCCCGCCAGCCCATCGAGCCAGTCATCGCTGTCCCGGCCACTGAGGCTGTCGTTGCCGCTGCCGCCGATGAAGGAGTTCACCACCCGGCTGGCGATGGCGGCGGCATCCCAGAGCGAGCCGCTGGCAAAGCGGAGGTTCTGGAGCGGATTGGCGGGATTGAGCACCGAGGCATCGCGAAAGAAGTCCTCGACGCGGATCGTGCCCTCGCTGCTGCTGATCTGCAGCTGGCTGCCCTGCCGGCTGAGCCGCACGCCCGTCGGCAGGATCGAGGCCGGCAGCAGCAGGCTGTTCACCCCTGGGCTTGCCCCGGCGGGGTTGGCCGCCAGCACGCCCTGGCCCCGGAGGAACTGGAACTGGTTGTTGCCGCCTCCCCCCTGCAGCGTGTCCTCCCCGATCCCCGCCAGCAGCGTGTCATCGCCGCTGCCCCCGTCGAGGCGATCGTTCCCCGCCTCGCCATCGAGCCGATCGTTGCCGCTGCCGCCCAGCAGCAGGTCGTCGCCATCGCTGCCCAGCAGCGTGTCGTGGCCGCCCTCGCCGCGCAGGGTATCGGCGCCGGAGAGCCCGAGGATCCGGTTGGCGGCGTCATCGCCCTGCATCGCCAGTGCCGCCAGCTGCTCCAGGCTCCAGAGCGTGCCGTCCTGGAAGGCCACCTGCTGCACCGGGCCTCCGCTCAGCAGCGACAGACGATTGTTCAGAAACAGGTTGCGCAGCAGGATGCTGTCGCCGCCACCCGGCAGCTTCAGCAAGCCGTCGGAGCCTTCGCGGCTCAGCCGCAGATCCGCCGGCCTGATCCCCGGGGCGAACACGATCCTGTTGATGCAGGCCCCTCCCCCGGACAGGCTGTCGGCGCCATCGCCGGGGCTGTAGACGATGGTGTTCGTGCCGGCGTCCGTCGTCAGATCGTCGGCACCGGGGCCCCCTTCCAGGGTGTCGTTGCCCTCCTGGTTCCAGAGGCGGTCGGCGCCCGGCCCCCCCTGGAGCAGGTCGTTGCCGCTGTCCCCCAGCAGGGTGTCGTTGCCGCCCGCCCCCACGATGGTGTCATCGCCGATGGTGCCCCACAGGTACTCATCGCTGTCGTCACCCAGCAGCGACTGGCGGACCAGCTCCCAGAAATCCCACACCCCCCCATCCCCGAAACGCACCAGCTGGATCGGGCTCGCGTCGGGCCTGGGATTGTTCCGGGTTGAAAAGAAATTCGGCAGGGTCACCGAGTCTTCCGTTCCCTTCAGCTGCAGCACCAGATCCCAGCGGTTGCAGAAGGCCTTCACCATGCCGCTGCCGATGCCTGCGCCGAACTGCAGGGTGTTGTTGAACTGGCGGATGTTCGTCCAGGAGTACGGAGGGATCAGCGCGATCAGATCCCTGCCATCGCCTCGATTGAAGAGGAAAAGCCTGCTGCCGTGCTGCGTCTCGATCAGGTCATCCCCCCCGCCACCGATGACCGTGTCATCCCCTAAGGAGGAGCGGATCAGATCCTTGCCCCCACCGCCGATCAGCAGATCGTTGCCGCCTTCGCTGATCAGGGTGTCATCGCCATCGCCGCCCAGCACCACGTCATCGCCCCCCGCATCGAGGAGCGTCTCGGCGCCGGCTCCGCCCTCCAGCAGCTCGTTGTCATTTCCATCCCAGCGGCGCCCGTCCAGCAGCTCCCGGGTGCTGCGTTGCTGGATCAGCAGCCACAGGCGCCGGTCAGAGGGCTCCACGGCGGCCAGGGCGCGGGAGCGCAGCGCAGCCAGCAGCGGCTCCCCCACCCCGGGGAAGCTCCTGATCACCTGCCCGGCGGCGATCAGCTCGGCATCGCTCGCGCAACGCTGCAGTTGATCGTTCAGGGCCCGCTCCAGGGCCTGGGGATCGATCCGCAGGCCGTCTCCCTCCGGAGCCACCACCTGCATCCACAGCGGCGACAGGATCGATCCTGCCTCCAGCAGGTTGCCCACCAGGGTGCAGAGGTCGTCGAAGCTGCGGCTCACCACCTCAGCGCTCCAGGAGTTGCCGGCCAGCCCGCGGCCCTCGTAGCGCCAGCCGGTGAGCACATGCAGGCTCGCCAGCATGCGGTCGTCGCTCAGCAGCGAGGTGGGGGAGGTCGGCAGGTCGGCGACCCCGAGCCAGCGGTAGAGGATCGGCGGCAGCAGCTGCCGTCGTTCCTCGGCCGTGGCCAGCCGCCATTGCGCCAGCAGCTGGCACAGGGCGGCATCGCGGCCCGCCACCTCCGCCAGGCTGGCCACCCCGGCCAGGCCCTGGATCTCAAGCACTGGCGGCACCGGCGGGGGCGCCATGTCGGCGGCCGCGGCGGCCAGCCGCTGGGAGAACCCCAGACCCCGCTCACCGCTCAGATAGGCGAACCAGACATCCACCAGGGCCCGCTGCTCCCCGCCCGTGGTGCGATAGGCACCCGCCAGGCGATGGTCGTTTCCCTCGGCATCCCAGCCGCTGCCGGGCTGCGCCACCAGCTCCAGAGCCGCGATCCCAGCTTCGCTGAGGCCTGTCCATTCGCCGGCATCGAGGCTGGCGTTGCTGTTGCGGTCCCTCCAGAGGCCGAGGCTGCTCCAGGCCCGGTCGGCGGCATCCACCCGGCCATCGCGGTTGTCATCCAGCACCGCCAAGGCGGCGAAGCCATGGGGCGCCTGCCGTCCGTCCGGCAGAGGGGTGGTCGTACCGAACAGCTCGGCACCGCTGCGGATAGCCCCATCGCCGTCGCGGTCCCAGGCCAGCAGGGCATCGTCGGGGTGAACCCAGCCGCTGCGCTCGGCCACGCCATCCCCATCGTGATCGAAGCGCAGGCTGGTCTGCTCGAGGGCCAGGGTCTCGACGCCATCGCCATCGAGATCGAGCAGCAGCGGGCACCAGACGGTGATCGCCTGCTGGGCATGGCGCTCCAGCAGATCGGCGAAACCGGCCAGGGAGGGGCGGCCAGGCAGTGCCAGGAGCCAGGAGGCGCCGCCGCTGAAACCCGGCAGCGCCGCCAGCTGCTGATCGAGCTGCCAGAGCAGAAATTCTGCGGCCAGCCCCAGGGGGCCGGAGCCGGGGGTCAGGGCGGCCCGGCTGAGCGTCAACACCCCCTGGCCGACGGCCCGGCTCTGCGCGATCCCCGTCTCCAGCAGCTGGGGCCACCATTGCTGCAGCGCGCCCACGATCCCCTGGACGACCAGGCGGGCATCGCTGCCGCTGGCGGCGATGTCGCGGCCCATCACGGTGGCTGTGGTCAGCAGCTCGCCGCTGCCCCGCTGGGCGGCGGCCATCAGCTCCTGCAGGGCGACGGTGCCCAGCACCAGGGTCAGATCGGCGGCCAGGCGCTGCTGATCCGGGCTGATCAACTGCGCCGCGCCCGTCAGCAGCATCCGGAAGCCATCGAGCCGCTCCTCCGGCCGGCTGCTCTTGAGCGCCCCGCTGAGCAGGTTGGCCACGATCAGCTGGGAGCTTTCGGCGATCGGCAGGTACCAGGGGGTGCCCGCCGACCAGCTGCCGGCCTGCAGCGACTGGCTGAGCTCCTGTTTCATGTGGGCGCTCAGGAAGCCCGCCAGCTGCCCCTCGGGATCGCGCATGCGCAGGGTGGTGCCGCCCACATGGCCCATGCCCAGCCGGGCGACCAGATCATCGCTGCGGAAGAAGTGGCGCGCCTCGAGGTTGGCCACCCGCGAGGGATCGAAATCGTCGTTCTTGCGCAGGGCCCATTCGCCGCCCAGGGCGTTCCAGGTGGTCAGCGAGATCCGCCCGAGATCGTCCGGTCTGGCTTTGGCGATGTCGTAGGCGGCGAACTGGGCCAGGGCGCCGCCGAGGCTGTGGCCGGTGATCTCCAGGCGGCCATTTTCAGCCAGTAATTCATTGATTAAATCGGCTATTCTCGTACGCGATTCTTTAAACTGTGGCCAGCCCATGCCGGCGTCGGTGGCCAGGTCCGCCAGGCTGGTGGGCTCGGTGCCCCGGAAGGCCAGGATGAAATCGTTGCTGAACCGGCGCCGGTACACCGCGACGGCCAGGCCCTCCGCGTTGGTGAGGGTGCGGTTCGTCAGCTCATAGCCCGCCGGCGGCACCCCCTCGGGGTATGCGCCGAAGGCAGCAGCAAGCAGGGCACTGAGATCGGTGCTCATGATCGGATGATCGATTGTGATAGG
>JBAWXG010000099.1:0-7372 GCA_037144195.1 Synechococcus sp. ELA057 | reverse complement strand
GGAGCTGGCCCCTGCCCGATGGCAGCCGGGCCGAGCTGTTCCGGCGCCGGCAGCTGAGCCTGGAGGTGGAGCCGGTCCCATGCCCCGGAGGGATGACGGCAACGCTGGAGATCTGGCCTGGCAGCGACACCCTTCGCCTCAGAGGCCCGACCGGGGAGCTCGCCGGCAGCAGGTTGCTGCTCGACGGCCACGACCACGCTGTGGGCCAGGGGATGGTGAGACCCCTGCGTCGTCCCGGGGCCGACTGGGGCACCAGCTGCCTGGCGATCACCGAACGACTGGCCAGCAACCACGCGGCAACGATCCCACCGCAAGCCCAGCTGCTGCTCGCCGATGGAGCGATCAGACCGGTGACCGTCAAGGTCCACAGCGCCGATGACCCGGGCAGCATTCAGGGCGCCCCACCCCGAATGGCCAGCCGCCATCAGCAACTGCTGGCCCTGGGCGAGCTGCTGCGCCGCGGCGAGCTCGATGCCCTGTTCGCCCGGGTGGGCTGGATCAACCAGCACGATCCCGAGCAGGGCTATCTCAGTGATGGCGAGGCCATCCTGCGGGCCCGGCTCCACCGCGACCCCCACAATCTCTCCCTGCTCTATCCCCTGGCCCTGGCCCAGGCGCTGCAGCGCAAGGCCGATGCCGCCGCCCTCAGCCTCAGTCAGATCACCCGCCTCGATCCCGGCAATGCCAACGCCCATCTCGGCCTGGGCTTCGTGCAGCTCTACCGGTTCAATCCCTGGGCTGCGCAGCCGGCGCTGGACCAAGCTGCCCAGCTGAACCCCTCCAATCCCACGCTGCGTACCCTGCGCGCCGTGGCTGCCGCCATGCGGCTCGATCTGACGGGGGCCCACACGATCCTGTCCCGATGACCGACCCGGCCAGCCAGCTCCGTTTCCGCCAGCGCAACCGGGTCTATTACGACGATCTGGCGCGGCTGCACCGGCTGCTGGTGGGCGACGGGCTGAGGGTGCTGGAGATCGGCTGCGGCCTGGGCGATCTGCTGGCGAGCGTGAACCCCGGCCACGGCGTTGGCGTGGAGAGCGATCCGGCCATCGCCGCCGCCGCCCGTCAACGCCATCCCCAGCTGCGCATCGTCTGCGCCGAGCCCGAGCAGATCACACCGGCCGCCATCGGCGAATCCGAGCCCTTCGATGTGATCCTGCTGCCCAACACCCTCAACACGCTGCAGGACGTGCAGGGGCTGCTGGAACGGCTGGAAGCCTTCTGCCACGCCCGCACCCGGCTGGTGGTGAGTTTCCACAACTGGCTCTGGCAGCCGCTGCTCAAAGCCGCCGAGGCGCTGGGCCAGCGCCAGCCCCAGCCGCCGGAGAGCTGGCTCACCCCCCGCGATGTGACCAACCTGCTCGATCTGGCGGGCTGGGAGGTGCTCAAGTCGGGGCACCGCTGCCTGCTGCCCCGGCGCATCCCTCTGCTCACCCCCCTGGCGAACCGCTGGCTCAGCCAGCTGCCCCTGCTGGAGCAATTCGGCCTGACGCACTGGCTCGTGGCCCGGCCTGCTCGTCAACGGGTGGTGCAGCCCAGCGTCAGCGTGGTGATCCCGGCCCGCAATGAGGCGGGCAACATCGCACCGGCGATCGAGCGGCTCCCCCTTCTCGGCCGCAGCACCGAGGTGATCTTTGTGGAGGGCCACTCCTCCGATGACACCTGGCAGCGAATCGAGCAGGTGTGCGCGGGCTACACCGGGCCCTTCACGCTCAAAACATTCCGCCAGAGCGGCAAGGGCAAGGCCGATGCGGTCTGGCTGGGCTTCGAGCAGGCCGAGGGCGAGATCCTGATCATCCTGGATGCCGATCTGACCGTGCGGCCAGAGGATCTGCCCCGCTTCGTGCAGGCCCTGGCAGAGGGGCGCGGCGAATTCGTCAATGGCTGCCGGCTGGTGTACCCCCGCAGCCACGCCGCCATGCCACCGCTGAACACCGCCGCCAACCGCTTCTTCGCCGCCGTGTTCTCCTGGCTGCTGCGCCAACGGCTCAAGGACACCCTCTGCGGCACCAAGGTGATCTGGAAGGACGATTACCAGCGCCTCAAGGCGGGGCGCAGCTATTTCGGCGACTTCGATCCCTTCGGTGATTTCGATCTGCTGTTCGGCGCCAGCAAACTGAACCTCAAGATCGTGGAAGTACCCGTGCGCTATCAGGAGCGCAGCTACGGCAGCTCCAACATCGCCCACGTCAAGGAGGGGCTGATCCTGGCCCGCATGTGCGCCTACGCGGCCCGCAAGCTGCGGTTCATTCCCTGAACCGCCATGAGCAAGCGCTGGCTGCTGGCCCTGGTGGCGGCTCTGGTCATCTACCTGGGCCTGGGCCTGGCCTTCGGCATTCATGATCTGGGCAGCACCCTGCAACGGTTGCCGCTCTGGTGGTGGCTGGTGGCTCCCGCCGTGGCCCTCCTCAGCCACGCCCTGCTGTTCCAGCGCTGGCAGTTCTACCTGCGGCGTCTCGGCTTCCCCCTGGCCTGGCGCCCCAGCGCCCGCATCTATGCCGCCGGCCTGGCGCTGATCGCCGCCCCGGGGCGCAGCGGTGAAGCGCTGCGGGGGCTCTGGCTGCAACGGCGCCATGGCATTCCGCTGCAGGTAGGCGTCGGCATCACCCTGGCGGAACGGCTGGCCGACCTGGCCAGCGCCCTGCTGGTGCTCAGCTGGGGGATCGGGCAACGGGTCTGGGCCGCGGTGCTGGTGGGGCTGCTGGTGTTGGCGGCCGGGGGTTGGGTGTTGACCCACCCGGGTGTGATCCGCCGCCTGGAGCAGGGGCTGGAGCGCCTGCCACTGCATCCCCGCTGGCATGGATTGAACCGACTGCTGCGGGAATCCCTGCTGGCCGTGACCAACGTGCGGCAACTGATGCGACCCAGACCTCTGCTGGTGGGCACACTGCTGGCCTGCCTCTGCTGGCTGATGGAAGCAGGAGCCCTGCAGGGGATCTATGGCGGCCTGGGCATCGGCCTGACCCTGCATCAGACCGCCGTCATCCGCACCGCGGCGGCGCTTGGTGGCGTGCTCTCCCTGTTACCGGCCGGGCTGGGCACCAGCGAAGCCACGGCGATCGGCCTGGCCATGGCCTACGGAGCCGACCGCTCCGAAGCCCTCGCCGCCACCCTGGTGCTGCGGGTGGCCACCCTGGCCGTGCCCTGCCTGGCCGGCCTGCTCTGCCTGGTTCTTCAACCCGATCTGCAACGGCTGAAGGGCCATCACGAGGGCATCAGGAGTACCCAGCCCATTCCGTAGATTGGCTTGATGAAGATCCTCGGCATCTCGGCTTACTACCACGACAGCGCCGCCTGCCTTGTGGTGGACGGAGAGATCGTGGCCGCTGCCCAGGAAGAGCGTTTCTCCAGAAAAAAGCACGACGCCCGCTTCCCCGCCCAGGCCGTGCGCTATTGCCTCGACAGCCAGAGCCTCTCGATCGGGGATGTGGATGCGGTCGTCTACTACGAGAAGCCGCTGCTCACCTTTGAAAGGCTACTGGAGACCTATCTGGGGGCAGCGCCACGGGGCGGACGATCGTTTGTGGCCTCGATGCAGGTGTGGCTGAAGGAAAAGCTGTTTCTCAAAAGCGAGCTGAAGAAAGAACTGAGGGCGCTGGCCGGCAGTGCGACGAAGGCTTCTGGCAGCGCGGAGAACACCAGGCTGCCGGAGCTGCTGTTCTCCGAGCATCACCTCTCACACGCTGGAGCCGCCTTCTACCCGAGCCCCTTCTCGGAGGCGGCCGTTCTTTGCATGGATGGAGTTGGCGAATGGGCCACCACCAGCGCCTGGTTCGGGGTGGGGAACCAACTGAGGCCTCTCTGGGAGATCAGCTTCCCCCACTCTCTTGGCCTGCTGTATTCAGCCTTCACCTACTACTGCGGTTTCAAGGTCAATTCAGGCGAATACAAACTGATGGGCCTCGCCCCCTATGGAGAGCCGAAATATGCAGATCTGATCAAGGAGAAGCTGGTTGACATCAAGCCGGATGGCACATTCCGGCTCGACCTGAGCTACTTCAAATACCACCGGGGCTTCCGCATGACGAGCCGCCGCTTCCACAGGCTGTTCGGGCGGCCTCCCCGCAAAGGAGAAACCGAACTGAGCCAATTCCACATGGATCTGGCGGCATCGATCCAGAGCGTCACCGAAGAGATCGTGCTCAGGCTCGCCCGGGGTCTTCAGGCTGAAACGGGGGCGAAGCATCTCTGCCTGGCCGGCGGCGTGGCGCTCAACTGCGTCGCCAATGGCAAGCTGCTGCGTGAAGGGATCTTCGAGCAGATCTGGATTCAGCCCGCCAGTGGCGATGCCGGATCCGCCCTTGGCGCGGCGCTGGTGGCCTGGCACCAGCACTTCGGCGGACCGCGCCAGCCACGGGCTGAGGCCCCCGGCGGCGATGCCATGAAGGGCACCTATCTGGGTCCGCGCTTCAGCAATGCGGAGATCAGGGCCTACCTGGAGCAGGTCAAGGCCCGCTTCCAGACACTCGACGACGGGCCCCTGTTCGAGCGGCTAGCGGAACTGCTCGATGCCGGCAAGGTGATCGGCTGGTTCAACGGACCCATGGAATTCGGGCCCAGAGCCCTCGGCGCGCGCTCCATCCTCGGAGACCCGCGCAATCGCGAGATGCAGACGGTGATGAACCTGAAGATCAAATACCGGGAAAGCTTTCGTCCATTTGCACCATCGGTGCTTGAAGAAGCGGTGGCCGAGCAATTTGAGCTGAACTGCAGGAGCCCTTACATGCTGTTGGTGGCACCGGTGAAATCAGAGCTTCACCAGCCGATGAGCGAGGCGCAGCAGCGGCTGTTCGGGATCGAAAAGCTCAAGGTGTCGCGCTCCACGATCCCCGCCGTGACCCACGTGGATTACTCCGCCAGGGTGCAGACCGTGAATGGGGCCACCAATCCCCGCTATGCCAATCTGATCCGCGCCTTCCAACGACGCACGGGCTGCCCTTCGGTGGTGAACACATCCTTCAATGTGCGCGGCGAACCGATCGTCTGCACACCCGAAGATGCCTATCGCTGCTTCATGCGCACCGAAATGGATGTGCTGGTGCTGGAAAATCAGCTGCTGTTGAAGCAGGAGCAGACACCTGTTGAGAGTGATCAAGGCTGGATGCAGGAGTTTGAACTCGACTGATGCGCACGAACCCTCCTCCCAGCCGCCGAACCCTGAGGGACTTCGGACTCCTGATCGGCATCGTCTTCCCCGTGCTGCTGGGCTGGCTGCTGCCCTCCCTGCACGGTGCCCCCTTCCGGATCTGGACCCTCTGGATCGGTCTGCCCGCCCTGGTGTTTGGCCTGCTGTTGCCGCAGGCGCTGCTGTGGCCCTACCAGGGCTGGATGGCCCTTGGACACGGCCTGGGCTGGATCAACAGCCATGTAATCCTTGGGATTGTCTATGTGGTGGTGCTGCAGCCCCTGGCCCTGCTGATGCGCCTGCTGGGGCACGACCCCCTGCGCAGGCGAGCCAAGGCAGGCACCAGCTACAGGGAACAGCGTCTCCAGGCCAACATCAATCTGAAGCGAATTTTCTGACCATCATGGAAGCTTTTCTCGACCTGACGCGCGACATCTGGGACTTTCTGAAAGTTCGCAAGAAATTCTGGCTGGCACCACTGATCATCACCATTCTGCTGATGGGAACCCTGATCGTTCTCAGCCACGGCTCTGTCGTCGCACCCTTCATCTACTCCATTTTCTGATCAGGGCAGCGGTGAGAGTGAACCTCAAATCAAAAGAAGCACTGCTTCTGGTCGCATCTGTGTCCATTCCGATCCTGCTTGCTGATCTCACCCTCAAGGTGCTTCAGCTTCCCAGAAATTCGGCCAGAACCATGCTGCTGGCTGGCAGCTCTCTGCATTCAGACCCGAGTGGCTACAGGCGCTACGAGAGCCATCGCCAGCTCGAACAGACCGCCGTGTATGGAACATCCATCGCTTATCGATACCGATACAGCAGCAACAATCTGGGGCTGATCTCCACGCCAGACATCCAGCCCGGGCAACACATCAATCTGGCCATCGCCGGCGATTCCTTCAGCGAAGGACAGGGAGGCTATCCCTGGGTGATACCCCTCCAGAGAGAGTGGCTGCAGAGAAACGGCCTCCGCTCGATCAACTACGCCATCGCAGGCTCCGGCTTCGGGGATTTTGCCGCAACCGCCAGAGTGGCCAGGCAGCAACACAGAGCAGACAAGGTTCTGATTCTGTTCATCGAGCACGATGCCTACCGGCCTTACCAGCTCATGGGCAGCAATCAAGCCTGCTCCTTCTACTCCAACGGCATCCTCGACCATCTTCTGGGGCCATTCACCTGCAACCTCTATGGGATTGTCTGGCACCACGTCCCAGCAGGCCTCACGGATCAACAGGTCATCCGGGCCAGCCTTGCCCGCCAGAACTATGGCGTGTTCCCGGCCCTGAATGCCCTGCTGCTGCAGATCAGCCAACAGATCAGCCAGAAGATGAGCCCCTCGGTCAGCCGGCCGAACACCGCCAGCGCGCCGCGTGGCGGCGCCCAGGACAGCGCCCCCCTGCGCTATGGCCCCCTGCCTCAGGCCAGCATCGAGGCCATCCAGACCATCACACGGCTGTATGGACGCGACCATGTGCTGATGGTGCAGCTGCCTGATCAGCCGGGTGCGGCCAGCGCTGCCAACAAGGGATCCCGGTTGCACTTCCAGCGCGTTCTGCATCAGGCCACCGGGCTGACGGTGCTGGATCTGGCCTCAAGCTGCCGTCTCAGCCAGGGAGACTTTCATCAGCTCGACAGCCATCCCAACAGCAAGGGCTACGCCAAACTGGCCAGCTGCGTGCGCGACAACCCTCGGATCAGGGCATTCGTCGAAGCCGAAACATCGGCGCCAACCCTCTGAGGTTGAGCCTTCAGGCCATCCGCTGGCAGCGACGAGCCTGAACGACAAAAGTGAGCGGAATTTGTGAGCAGAAACAGCTTCAAAACGATGCCCCCAGACTGCCAAAGCAGCCTGGGGGCTCTCGCCGGGTCCGCACAGATCGCGGAACCGAATGATCAGGAATCAGGCGCCGTATCAGCCGGCGTTCTCCACGATCAGCAGACCCTTGATGGAACAACTGTGACTCACGGACACCTCCTCCTGTGGGGATGATGCCAGCCGGCGACGCCTGCGGCACGAGAGCCAAGGCTCAAGTTCCACGTCACTGCTGACAGGACTTTCGCATCCTAACGGATCTACCAGGACCGTCAAAGCCGAAACGGAAGACGAGAACCAGCAACAAAAAAGCACCCCCGATCGGGGGTGCTCAGGTCTTGGTTTCTCAAACCCGTCAGCAGGATCAGAGAGCGTTTCCGCGGGGCAGAACCTCTTCAGGGAAGACGAAGTTTTCGTGCGGCTGGTCAGCCGGTG
>JBAWXG010000098.1:0-7376 GCA_037144195.1 Synechococcus sp. ELA057 | reverse complement strand
GACAGCTCCGACAACATTCCCGGCGTCAAAGGGGTGGGCCCCAAGACCGCCATCAACCTGCTGGCCGCCTACAACCATGTCGACGGCATCTACGCGGCTCTGGAGGCGCTCTCCCAGGCCGGACCCAAGGCGAAGGATCCCCAGGGCGTGCTCAAGGGGGCACTGCTGCAGAAGCTGAGCGAGGAGAAGGCCAATGCCTACCGCTCGCGCATGCTCGCCGAGATCCTGGTGGACATCCCGCTGCCCAGCGAACCGCGCCTGGCACTCGGCAGCGTCGACAGCGAGGCCCTGGAGCGGAGCCTCACCGAACTGGAGCTTCACTCCCTGGCTCGGCAGGTGTCGCGCTTTCAGGCCCTGTTCTCCGCCGAGGACTGCGCGAGGGGCGTGCCATCAGAAGCCGGATCAGCCGACGCCGTCAAGGCTCCACTCGGCACATCAGGCGACAACCCTGCAATCCGCCAGGCCACCGGAGGCGAGCCGTCAGCCGCCGCGGCCGGCGAGCCGTCAGGCACGTTCCCGAGCGGCGGCGTCCCCCCGACGCTTGCGCCCCAGCTGATCCACACCCCCGCGGCCCTGGAGGCCCTGGTGATCAGGCTGCTGGCCTGCACCGACCCCGGCGCGCCGGTGGCCCTCGACACCGAGACCACCGCGCTCAATCCCTTCCGCGCCGAGCTGGTGGGCATCGGCCTGGCCTGGGGGGAGGGGCCGGCGGATCTGGCCTACATCCCGATCGGCCACGAAGCCGCGCAGGATCAACTGCCCCTGGAAACGGTCCTCACCGCCCTGGCCCCCTGGCTGGCCAGTGCGGCCCACCCCAAGACCCTGCAGAACGCCAAGTACGACCGTCTGATCCTGATGCGTCATGGCCTGGCTCTGGCCGGGGTGGTGATGGACACCCTGCTGGCGGACTATCTGCGCGATGCCAATGCCAAGCACGGCCTGGAGGTGCTGGCGCAACGGAACCTCGGCTTCACGCCGGATGGCTACGCCGATCTGGTGCCCAAGGGCTCTGATTTCTCAGCGGTGCCGATCGCCGCGGCCGCGGCCTACTGCGGGATGGATGTGCATGTGACCCGCCGGCTCACACCGCTGTTGCGCGGCCAGCTGGAGGCGCTGGGCCCGGAGCTGCCAGCGCTTCTCGATGACCTTGAGCTGCCGCTGGAGCCGGTGCTGGCACGGATGGAGGCCACCGGCATCAGGATCGATTGCGCCTACCTCGCAGGCTTGAGCGCGGAGCTGGCGCAGACGCTCGAGCGGCTGGAGCGAGAGGCGAAACAGGCTGCGGGCAGCGACTTCAATCTGGCCTCCCCCAAGCAACTGGGGGAGCTGCTGTTCGACACCCTGGGCCTCGATCGCAAGAAATCCCGCCGCACCAAGACCGGCTGGAGCACCGATGCGGCGGTGCTGGAGAAGCTGGAGGACGACCATCCGGTGGTGCCGCTGGTGCTGGAGCACCGCACCCTCAGCAAACTCAAGAGCACCTATGTGGATGCGCTGCCGGCGCTGGTGGAACCGGAGACGGGCCGGGTGCATACCGACTTCAACCAGGCGGTTACAGCCACGGGCCGGTTGAGCAGCAGCAATCCCAACCTGCAGAACATCCCCGTACGCACGGAGTTCTCCCGGCGGATCCGCAAGGCCTTCCTGCCGGAGCCGGGCTGGACCCTGATCAGCGCCGATTACTCGCAGATCGAGCTGCGCATCCTGGCCCATCTCTCCGGGGAGGAGACCCTGATCGAGGCCTTCCGCGAAGGCGCCGACGTGCACGCCCTCACCGCCCGCCTGCTGCTCGACAAGAGCGAGGTGAGCGCCGATGAACGGCGGCTGGGGAAAACGATCAATTTCGGGGTCATCTACGGCATGGGTGCCCAGCGTTTCGCGCGGGAAACGGGGGTAAGCCAGGCGCAGGCCAAGGAGTTCCTCACACGCTTCCGGGAGCGCTACAGCCGGGTGTTCGCCTTCCTGGAGCTGCAGGAGCGGCTGGCCCTGAGCCGAGGGTATGTGCAGACGATCCTCGGCCGCCGCCGCCCGTTCGCGTTTGATCCGGGGGGACTGGGCCGGCTGCTGGGCAGGGATCCGATGGAGATCGACCTGGAGGCAGCCAGGCGCGCCGGAATGGAGGGCCAGCAGCTGCGGGCGGCCGCCAATGCCCCGATCCAGGGATCCAGTGCTGACATCATCAAGAAGGCCATGGTGGATCTGAACCACCGGCTCGAGAGCCAGGGCCTGCAGGCCAGGCTGCTGCTGCAGGTGCACGATGAGCTGGTGCTGGAGGCGGCCCCGGCCGATCTGGAGGCCACCGTGGCACTCACCAGAGCGGTGATGGAGCAGGCGGTGACCCTGGCGGTGCCGCTGCTGGTGGAGACGGGCACCGGAGAAAGCTGGATGGACAGCAAATGAGTCCGGGGCGGATGAGACACTGCCTGCCTGAGCTGCCTGCATCGCCTTGACCCAGGTCGGACCGAACTCCAGTGACACGCGGCCCGGCACAGGACATGGCCGGCGCAAGGGCATCATCCTGGCCGGCGGCAGCGGCACACGCCTGGCTCCGCTCACCACCGCCGTCAGCAAGCAGCTGATGCCGGTGTACGACAAGCCGATGATCTACTACCCGCTCAGCACGCTCATGCTGGCGGGGATCCGCGACGTGCTGATCATCACCACGCCACAGGATCAGCAGGCTTTCATGCGGCTCCTGGGGGATGGAACCACCTGGGGGATGACGATCCGCTTTGCGGTGCAGCCGAGCCCCGATGGCCTGGCCCAGGCGTTCCTGATCGGGGCCGATTTCCTCGCTGGTGATCCGGCTGCCCTGGTGCTGGGCGACAACCTGTTCCACGGCCACGATCTGGTGCCACAGCTGCAGCTGAGCAATGGGAGCGCAGCAGGGGCAACGGTGTTCGCCTACCCTGTGCGGGATCCGGAGCGCTACGGCGTGGTGGATTTTGCGGCCGATGGCCGGGTGCTGAGCATCGAGGAGAAGCCCAGCAAACCCCGCTCCCGCTATGCCGTGACCGGGCTGTATTTCTATGACGAGACGGTCGTGGAGCGGGCGCGGCAGGTGAAGCCGTCCGTGCGCGGTGAACTGGAGATCACCGATCTCAACCGCCTCTATCTGGAGGATGGCTTGCTGCGGGTGGAGCTGATGGGACGGGGCATGGCCTGGCTCGACACGGGCACCCCCGATTCGCTGCATGAGGCGGCCAGCTACATCCGCACCCTGGAGCATCGCCAGGGGCTCAAGGTGGGCTGCCCTGAGGAGGTGGCCTGGCGGCTCGGCTGGATTGACGACAGCCAGCTGGAGGCTCTGGCCGGCACGCTGCTCAAGAGCGGCTACGGCAGCTACCTGCTCAGCCTTCTGGCTGGGGAGAGAGAGGATCCGCCTCTGCGGGGCTGAGCCAGCGAGGCCGACCATGCCGCAGGGTGTGCCTGCGGCTGCGGTCTACCGTGCCGCCAGCCCCCGCCCAGCCGTGCCCCTGCGTCTCACTAACACCCTCAGCCGCCGCCTGGAAGAGTTCCAGCCACTGGAACCCGGCCGGGTCAGCATCTACTGCTGCGGTGTGACGGTCTACGACCTCTGCCACCTGGGCCACGCCCGCAGCTACATCGCCTGGGATGTGTTGCGCCGTTTCCTGATCTGGAGCGGCCTGGCGGTGACCTTCGTGCAGAACTACACGGACATCGATGACAAGATCCTCGGCCGCGCCGACGACGAGGGCAGCTCGATGGAGGCCGTGAGCGAGCGCAACATCGAAGCCTTCGTGGCCGACATGGCCAGGCTCAACATCCTTCCGGCCGACCGCATGCCACGGGCGACCAGCAGCCTGGATGCCATCCGCTCCCTGATCGGCGAGCTGGAGGCCAAGGGGGCCGCCTACTCCGCCGATGGCGATGTCTATTTCGCCGTGATGAAGCACGCGGGCTACGGCAGGCTCTCGGGCCGCGATCTGGCCGATCAGCAGGACAACGCCTCCGGCCGGGTCTCCAGCGAGGAGGAGGCCCGCAAGCAGCATCCCTTCGATTTCGCCCTCTGGAAGGGGGCCAAGCCGGGGGAACCCAGCTTCGAATCACCCTGGGGCCCCGGCCGTCCCGGCTGGCACATCGAATGCTCCGCCATGGTGCGGCAGGAGCTGGGCGACACGATCGACATCCACCTGGGCGGCGCCGATCTGATCTTTCCCCACCACGAGAACGAGATCGCCCAGTCGGAAGCCGCCACGGGCAAGGAGCTGGCCCATTACTGGCTGCACAACGGCATGGTGAATGTGGGCGGCCAGAAGATGAGCAAATCGCTCGGCAACTTCACCACCATCCGCGGGCTGCTCGATTCCGGCGTCTCCCCGATGACGCTGCGGCTGTTCACCCTGCAGGCCCACTACCGCAAACCGCTCGATTTCACGGCCGAGGCCCTTGAGGCCGCCGCCACAGGCTGGAGGGGCCTCAATGCCGCCCTGGCCCTGCTGGCCACGCCACCATCCCAGCCGCAGGTCCAGCCCCAGCCCGAGGCCATCACGCCGGCGCAGCACGCCAGCGATCCGGCCGCACTGCCCCCCCAGTTGGCCGCTGCCCGCGAGCGCTTCCGCGCCGCCATGGAGGACGACCTCAACACCTCAGCCGCCCTGGCGGTGCTGTTCGAGCTGGCCAAACCTCTGCGGGCCCTGGCCAACCGCCTCGAGCGCGGCGATGTGGAAGCCGCCCGAGACGCTCGGGATCCGGCCCTGCAGGCCCAGGCGGACCTGCTGCGGGAGCTGGCCGCAGTGCTGGGGCTGCGCCATGAACAACCCTCGCCGGCACGAGGCCCGAGTGCCCCTGGAGAGCCCAGGGATGCCGAGATCGAGGCCCTGATCGAGCAGCGCCAGGCGGCGAGGAGCGCCCGTGATTTCAAACGCGCGGATCAGATCCGCGATCAGCTGCGCCACCAGGGCATCGACCTGGTGGATCAACCCGGCGGTGGCTGCACCTGGATACGAAACGCCGCCTCAGGAGGCTGATCAACCCCCGGCCTGAGCCGCCTCGGAGCCATCAACCTGCATCCCACAATCAGCCGGTCAAGCCCCGTTGTCATGGTCCCCCGCCGGCGATGCCGCTCAGCCAGCTTGCTGGAGCCGCTGCACTGCTGAGCATTCCCGTTGTGCTGCCACCCACCCGGGCCCAGGGGATCAGCACCACCGCCGAACGTGGCGAACCCGACACGCGCGCCTTCAGCGGCGTCTGGGCGATCACGGACCGGCAGAACAATCTGTTCAACATCCGGCTCGAACCGGGCGGCCGCGCCGTGAGCACCGTGGGAACAGCGGGAGTCCCCTCGGCGGGAGCGCGCCAGCTCAGCAGCACCCAGTTGCGCGAGCTCGGTCGCTGGAGGCCCTGGGGCAATGGCGTGAAGATCGACTACGGCAACGGCTGGAGCGACTGGATCTATGTGGATGCCACGGGCCTGACCCATGCGTCCTGGGAACCAGGTCAGAACCGCTCCACCGTGCCTGCCAACTTCGGCCCTGCGGTGAAGCTCAGCGGCTCCATGGCCGAGGTGGTCGGTGTCTACCGGTTTCCACCGGCGCAGAGCGAGCTGAAGCCCTACACCGCATCGCTGCTCTCGAACGGGCTGGCCTTCAACGACATCGACAGCAAGGCCAGCGGTGTCTGGCGCCTGAATGGCCGCACGGTGGTGATCGACTGGATCAGCGGCTGGCGCACAACGATGAGCCTGGAGCCGGCCACCCGATTGCAACTGCGCCACTGGGCGCCCGGCACTGACCGCAAGGGGCCCGAAACCGGCGGCCTCCGACAGGCGCAACGGCTCGAATGAAGGCAGGGTTATGGGCTGGAGGCGGCGGAACAGCTTGCCTGCACCCACTCAGGGCCCTGGCCGCTGCTGATCCTTCATCAGGCGCTCGATCCTGCGGATCCTCGACGCGGTGGTTGTCCAGACGTCCCTTCGGAAACCGGGCGTACAGGCCTCCACCAGCTCCTCGATGGGTTCGCCGCGCTCAAACGCCTCCCACAGCTCCCGCTCCAACCGGGCACGCTCGATGAAGTTGAAGCGCTGCAGCCACTGAGCCACCGGAGCCATGGATTGTTACCAGAGGCTCCCAGTTAAACCGCCCAGGTCATGGCGGCCGCCGGAGGGGAACTCTGAACCCTGCCAGCAGACAGCACATGCGAGCAGCCAGTGGCGGAAGAGCATCGGCAGGTGGCGCTCCTGGGGGGGCTCAAACGATGTCCAGCGGCGGATATCCATGGATATCCAGCCAAGGACACGCCAATCGCCCCCACCCCCCTGCAAAACCCTCCCGCACCATCACAGTTCAGATCGGCCGCTGGGGAAACGTGCTGGCCGTTCGGCTGCCACAGGCCCTCAGCAAACTGCTTCATCTCCAGCAAGGGGATGCATTCCAACTGCAACTGCTCAGCAGCGGTGAAGTCCTGCTCACCCCCCGCACCCGTCGCAGCCGCATCGCACTTGCCGACCAACTGCAGCGCCTGCAGGATCACGACCGACAGGTCTCGCCATGAGCAGGCCCGAACTCTGGTTCGTGGACGCCACGATCCTCAGCGCCCTGATTGACTACGAGCCAACGAGCGACGACGCGCTGCGTTGTCTCAGGTTTGTGGAGAGCAGCTGGATCACCAGCGAGATCAGCGTGGCGCTCTGCCTCGCCAACCTCGAGCGCCGAGGACTGCCACTCTCCCAGCAGTGGGCCTGCATGACGCGTCTGCTTCTGGTGCTGCGCCACGGGGTGGGCCTGCGCCCCCTCCCGATCGGGACCTCGCTGATGCCCAAAGGCAATGGCATTGGCCGACTCGCCCCTCCGGTGGCCCTGCAACTGCAGATAGCACTGCACTGGCGCTGCCGCACCCTGGTCAGCAACGATAGTGCTCTGGTGGAAGCCTCCCGGCAGGCAGGGTTGGTGGCCTACAGCCTCATGCGTACTACAAGGGCAAAGGGCTGAGCTCCCGGCGATGGGAGACTGGCTCCCTCCTGCGCTGATGCCGCCGTGAAAGCCCTCTCCGTGCTCGGCTCCACGGGCTCGATCGGCACCCAGACCCTCGAGTTGGCGGAGGAGTTTCCGGATCGCTTCAAGGTGGTGGCGCTCACCGCCGGCAACAACCTCGATCTGCTGATCGAGCAGATCATCCGCCACGCCCCCGAAGCCGTGGCTCTTGCCGATGCCGATCGCATCCCTGAGCTGCAAGAGCGCCTGAAAGCCCTCGAGCCCGCCGTCAGGCCTGAGCATCTGCCCGAACTGCTCGGCGGCAACGACGGCCTCTGTGCCGCCGCCTCCTGGAGTTCCGCCGATCTGGTGGTCACCGGCATCGTGGGCTGCGCCGGCCTGCTGCCCACCCTGGCGGCGATCCGCGCCGGCAAGGATCTGGCC
>JBAWXG010000097.1:0-7865 GCA_037144195.1 Synechococcus sp. ELA057 | reverse complement strand
AACGGCCCCCTACATCTCCCTGCAGCGCTGGGTGCTGTCGGCCTACCTGGCCGAGATCTGCGGCCATGCCAACCGGCGCCTGGACCAGATGACCGCGGGGCGTTACCAGCTGCGGCTCAGCGATGAAGGCGGCAGGGGCGGCCGTCAGGCGGGACTGGCCCTGCGGGTGCTGGATGCCTACACGGGGGAGGAGCGGGAGGTGAACAGCCTCTCCGGAGGAGAGACGTTCCAGGCGTCACTGGCGCTGGCCCTCGGCGTCGCGGATACGGTCGAGAGTCATGCCGGCGGGCTTCACCTGGAGACCCTGTTCATCGACGAAGGGTTCGGCACCCTCGATCCCGACACGCTGCAGCTGGCGATGGATGAACTCGACCGGCTGCGGGATGGGGGGCGGCTGATCGGCATCATCAGCCACGTCGGCGCGCTGCGGGAGCGGATCCACACGGGCATCGAGGTGCTGGCAGGGGAGAACGGCTCAAGCCTGCGGGTGGGCCGGCTGCAGCAGCTCTGAACCGCCACCAGCGGCCTGCCTGCCCCCAGGCCTGGCCTCAGTCCTGCGGGGAACTCCAGTTCAGAGGTGAGTCACTGCAACGCCTTCAGCGCCTCATCGCTGCGTTGCTGTTCTGCCGCCGCTGAGGCATCGGCGGCCTGCCGCACCGAGCCCAGGGTCGCGCCCGGATTCAGGGCCGGTGAGGCCGATGTTGTGGGCTGAGCCGCTGCCGGGGGTGCGCCCGCCTTCCCGCTGGGCTGGGGCGTGGAACCACCGCTGAACCGTCCGATCAGCAGCGCCGCCACCAGCAGTGTCACCAGAAGGCCCACCAATGCCATGGCTCGATCCCTCGTTGCCCACCCAATCTGATCGGCACCGGGTGGCTCTGCCAGCGGCGGGGTCGGGTGCGAGCTTCATCGGCGACCGCCCAGGCGAGCGCCCAGGGCGGTGAGGAGCAGACCCGCGGCCAGCGGCACCAGCAGCATCGGCAGGGCCTCGGCGATTCGGCCGCTGCGCAGCGCCAGGCTCACCTGCAGCATCAAGCTGGAAAAGGTGGTGAGCGAGCCGCAGAAGCCGATGCCCGCCCACAGAAACAGACGGGGCCGCTGGGGCGTCGCCAGCACCACACCGATCAGCAGGCAGCCGACGAGGTTGGCGATCAGGTTGCTGTCGCACCAGGGCGGCAGCGGGATCACCGCCGCCTGCACCAGCCGATCCAGCTGCCAGCGCAGCAGAGCCCCCGGAATGGCTCCCGCAGCAACCAGCGCCAGATCGACCAGCTCCCGCCGCCGCCGCTCCCCCTTCATGGGCCGGCCCCGATCGTGATCCCCAGCAGCGTCAGCACCAGCCCCAGGCCCACGGAGCTGACCGCCAGCAGCCGGGCCTCCCCGGCGGCCCCCTGGCGCAGACAGGCCTGCAACTCAGCGATGAAACTGGAGAAGGTGCTGAAGCTGCCGAGAAATCCGGTGGCGAGCAGCAGCATCAGGCGCGCGGCGCCGCTACCGCAACGGGGTTCCAGGCCCACCAGCAGGCCCAGCACGAAACAGGCGCTGCTGTTCACCATCAACGTGCCCCAGTGCTTCCTGGGCAGCATCGGCTCGAGATGGTTCACCATCCGGAAGCGCAGCCAGGCACCCGGCACCGCCCCGAGCGCAACCAGCAGGGCCCCATCGGGGGGCGCAGCGGGGATGGCCGCGGCGAAAGGTCCCATGACCAGACTCTGCCATCCGGGCGTGGGCGGGCAGGCAACAGCTTTCAGGCCAGGGCCGAGAGGCTCCAGCCACCCTGGCCATCCAGCACCAGCTCCCGCTGATGGAAGGCCCGCAGGCTGGGCCGATGCCCCACGGAGATCAGGGCGCAGCCCGCCCCAATCAACAGGTTGTAGAGGTGGGACTCGTTGGCGCCATCGAGCGCACTGGTGGCTTCATCGAGCACCACCAGCGCCGGCCGGTGCAGCAGCAGACGGGCAAAGGCCAGCCGTTGCTGCTCGCCGCCTGAGAGCAGCCGCTCCCAGTCGTCCCGCTGACCCAGATCCAGCGTGCGCTGGGAGAGATCCTCGAGCCGCACCAGCGCCAGCAGATCCCGCAGCCGCCGCTCATCCGCCCCGGGAAGGTCGGTGCTGGGGAAGAGCACCTGATCGCGCAGGCTGCCCAGGGGCAGATAGGGCTTCTGGGGCAGCACCATCAGGCTGGGATCCGCCGGCCAGCTGAGCTCGCCCCCACCGGGTGGCACCAGGCCAGCGAGCACCCGCAGCAGAGAGGTTTTGCCGCAACCGCTGGGCCCGGTGATCAGCAGCCGCTCTCCGGCCTGCAGCTCCAGATCGAGCTCGCGCACAAGCGGCTGCTGCCGGGCGGGATGGCGCACCTCCAGTCCCTGCAGCCGCAGCAGGGGCGCGGCCTGATCCGGAGTCGGGCGAGCTCCGTGGGGCTCGGGGACATCGGCAGGGAGGGCCTCCGCTGGGGCCAGGCTGGTGGCCAGCCCTGTGCCAAGTTCGCTGCCGAGGGAGCTGATCCGGGCAACACCGGCGAACAGCCCGGCGAAGCCGTCGGCCCGGTCGATCAGAAACGACAGGGAGCTCTGCACCTGGCTGAAGGCCAGGCTGGCCACCGTCAGCTGGCCCAGGCTGACGCGACCGCTGAAGTAGGCCACCGAGAGCACCAGATAGGGAACGAACTGCATCAGAAAGCCGTAGAGCCCGGAGCTCTGCTGCAGCAGGGTGCGCCAGCGGATCAGCCGTTCGAAATTGCCCAGCAGCGCGGCAAAGCGGCGGCGCAGCTCCAGAGCCACCGGGCGCTCCCCCCGCAGAAAGGCCAACCCCTCAGCGTGGCTGCGCACATGCACCAGGGCGTAGCGGTAATCGGCCTCGAGGGCCTGCTGGCGCGTGTTCAGACCGGCCAGATGCCCCACCAGCCGCACGATCACCCCATTCCCCACCAGGGTGGCGACGAGCAGGGTGACCACCAGCACCGGGCCGATGCGCAGCAGGACCACCAGGTAGGCCCCGAGCGACAACAGGGAAGCGCTGAAGCCGAAGGCCAGATCGGTGGCGCTGAAGACACTGCGGTTGATGTCCTCCGCAATCCGCTGATCGGGGTTGTCGAGCCGCGAGAGCCGATCCGCGTCGCTCTCCAACCGGAAGTAGGCGCGTCCCTCCAGATAGGCGGTGGCCAGGGAGGACGTCGCCGCGTCGCGCCAGGCCAGGGCGAAGCGCTGCTGGCCGTAGGTGTTGAGAAACTGCAGCGGCAGGGTGAGCAGATAGATCGCCACCAGGCCGAGGGCCGTTCCCCAGAAGGCCGGGGAGCTGCGGGCATTGAGGGCATCCATCACGGCACCGTTGCCCTCGGTGAAGGCCACATCCACACCGGTGTCGAGCACCATCAGGGCCAACAGGGCGGTGAGCAGCAACCAGCGTTGACGCAGGGCACGCGGTTGCCGCTGCAGAACCAGAACCACCCCCCCGAGGCCAAGCAGCGCCAGCAGAGGCAGCAACAGCGGCGGGAGCAGAGCGTTGCCATGGCTCCCGGTGAGCGCCAGCGCCGGCTTCAGGTAAGGAAACAGCTGGGCGAAACGCTCGCTTCCAGCCAGATGCTCCACCCCCCTGGAGAGCCCACCGATCAGGCTGGCCGCCAGGGCCAGAGCCGCCACCACCGCACAGGGCAGCAGCAGCAACCACAGACCCCGCCGGCGACGGCCGGCCGATGGCAGCAGAAAGCCCTGGAACAGCGCCGCCACATCGGCGACGAGGTATCGCAGGGAGGTGGCCTGGGTCGTGGCGGCGGGCGACAGGGCCGGGATTTGAGGCAGTCAGCGCAGGCTAGGGGGCCCCGGCATCACAATCGCTCCCGTTGCAGGCTGGAGCCTCCAGCGCGATCGCGATGCGGCCCTTCGTGACCCTGATCGAACGGCTCGACCAATGCCGCGGTACCGGCGAGCGGCTGGAGGCGCTGGTGACCTATTTCGGCGTCGCCGATCCGGCCGATGCGGCCTGGGCGTTGCAGGTGCTGCTGGCCAAACGGCGGCGGCGGCTGATCACCGGCCGGCGGCTGCGGCAGATCTGCCTCGAGGGCTCGCCCCTGCCGGAATGGCTGTGGGAGGCCTGCTACGCCCATGTGGGCGATTCGGCCGAGACCATCGCCCTGCTCTGGCCGGGGGATGGGGCGCTGGCCTCCGAGCCGCCGACCTCCAGCGCCGCCGCTCTGCCCCTGCACCAGTGGATGGAGCAGCTGCTTCCGGCCGCCGTCGCCCTCGACGGAGACGCGCAGGCGCAGGCGGTTCGGGGGCTGTGGCAGGGACTCGATCCTCCGCAACTGCTGGTGGCGAACAAGCTGCTCACCGGCGGCCTGCGGGTCGGGGTGGCCCAGGGATTGGTGGTGCGGGCGCTGGCACGCCTGAGCGGGCTCGAGGAGACACTGTTGCAGCACCGGCTGATGGGGGAGTTCACAGCCTCGGCCGCAAGCTGGAACGCCCTGCTGGCAGCGGCCGAGGAGGGCCAGGCGGTGGCAAGCCGCCCCTATCCCTTCTTCCTGGCCTCCCCATTGGAGCTGGACGCCGGCGCCGGCCAGCCCCTGCCTGATGCAGCCAGCGCCTGGCTGGCGGAATGGAAGTGGGATGGCATCCGCGGCCAGCTGATCCACCGCGCCGGGGAGGCCTACCTGTGGAGCCGGGGCGAGGAGCTGATCGGGGAATCCTTTCCCGAGCTGATCCGTGCGGCAGCCAGCCTGCCCGGCGGCAGCGTGCTCGATGGCGAAATTCTCGTCTGGCCCCGGGATGCCGCCCAGCCCGCAGCCTTCGCCCAGCTGCAGCGGCGCCTGGGCCGCCGCGGACCCGGCCAGCAGCTGCTGCGCCAGTGTCCAGCGGTGTTCATGGCCTATGACCTGCTGGAGCAAGGCGGGGTGGACATCCGCTCCTGGCCGCTGCACCAGCGCCGTGCCGCCCTCTGCGACCTGCTCACGGCAACCCGGGAAACGCCGGACAGCAGCGCAGCCGGGATCCTTCAGCTCTCGCCCCAGCTGCCTCTGGAACGGTGGACGGATCTGGAGCCGCTGCGCCAGCAGGCCAGCAGCGCCGGCGCCGAGGGGCTGATGCTCAAGGCACTGGACAGTCCCTACCGGAGCGGCCGCCGCCGGGGCCAGTGGTGGAAGCACAAGCGCGACCCCTACACCCTGGATGCGGTGCTGCTCTACGCCCAGGCCGGCAGCGGCCGCCGCGCCAACCTGTTCACCGATTACACCTTCGCCCTCTGGAACGGCGACGGCGAACTGGTGACCTTCGCCAAGGCTTATTCCGGTCTGGATGATGGCGAGATCCTGGAGCTGGACCGCTGGATCCGCAGCCACACGCTCGAGCGCTTCGGACCGGTGCGGGCGGTGCAACCGCTGCAGGTGTTCGAACTGGCCTTCGAGGGCCTGCAGGCCTCGGGCCGTCACAAGAGCGGCATCGCCGTGCGCTTCCCGCGCATCAGCCGTTGGCGGCGAGACAAGCCCGCCGCTGAGGCCGACACCCTCGCTGCAGCCATGGCGCTGCTCGAAGGTGGGCGCCCTGCTACCGCGGAGGAACGGCCATGATCAGCCCGGAGGCACATCAGCAACGGCAGGCCATCCGCCTGGAGACGCATCACGGGCCGAACGCCAGGGGCCTGAAGCAGGTCAGCTGGGCAAGCCATGAATAGCCCCGATCTCCTGGCGCCGATCGAGGCCTGGTTCGCCCGCCGCGGCTGGACGCCGATGGCGTTTCAACGCCAGTGCTGGCAGGCATTCCTCGATGGCGGAAGCGGCCTGGTGCAGGTGCCCACCGGATCGGGGAAAACCTATGCGGCCGTGCTGGGTCCGGTGGCCGAGATGCTCGCCGATGGCGAGCCGGAGGGTCTGCGGCTGCTGGTGATCACACCGCTTCGGGCGCTGAGTCGCGATCTGGCGCTGGCGATCGAGGAGCCGATCCGCCAGATGGGCTGGCCCCTGCGGGTGGCGATCCGCAACGGCGACACCAGCAGCCATGAGCGGGGCAAACAGCTGCGACGCCCGCCCCAGATCCTGATCACCACGCCGGAGTCGCTGTCACTCCTTCTGAGCACCGCCGCCGCACCCCAGCTGTTCGCCCGGCTGCAGGCGGTGGTGCTGGATGAATGGCACGAGCTGATGGGCAGCAAGCGCGGCAGCCAGTGTGAGCTCTGCCTGGGCTGGCTGCGCCGGCAGCGCCCCGATCTACGCACCTGGGGCATCAGCGCCACGATCGGCAACCTCGAGGAAGCGACGCGGGCGGCCCTAGGGCTGGCCCCCACGGTGACGATCGCCGCCGATGCGGCAACCGGAATCCCCAGCGACGCCACACCAGGCCCCTCTGGCAGGGACATGCCGGCGGCCCCGCCTCCCCGGCTGATCACCGCCGCTCTCCAGCGCCACACCGAGATCCGCAGCCTGCTGCCCGACAGCATCGACGGCTTCCCCTGGGGCGGGCACCTGGGGCTGCGGATGTACGAGGAGCTGGTGGCAGCCCTCGATCCGGCGATCAGCACCCTGCTGTTCACCAACACGCGCAACCAGGCGGAACGCTGGCACCAGTGCCTGCGCTTCGCCTGCCCGGAGATGGAGGAGGCCCTGGCGCTGCACCACAGCGCCATCGACCGCGGCCAGCGCGAGGCGATCGAAGCCGGCGTCAAGGATGGCTCCCTGCGCTGGGTGGTCTGCACCAGTTCGCTGGATCTGGGGGTGGACTTCCAGCCGGTGGAGCGGGTGGTGCAGATCGGCAGCGCCAAGAATCTGGCCCGGCTGCTGCAGCGCGCCGGCCGCAGCGCCCACTGCCCGGGCGGCACCTCCCAGGTGCTGTTCATGCCCACCAATGCGCTCGAGCTGCTGGAGGTGAGCGCCATGCGGCGTGGCCTGGGGGAGGGGCTGGTGGAACACCGCCAGCCACCCCGGCTGCCGCTGGATGTGCTGCTGCAGCACCTCACCAGCCTGGCCTGCGGCCCCGGTTTCGAACCGGAACAGGAGATGGACACCGTGCGCCGCTGCTGGAGTTTCCGCAGCCTCAGCGACACCGAGTGGCAATGGTGCCTTGACATGCTCGAGCACGGCGGCCGCTGCCTGGGGGCCTACCCGCGCTACCGCAAGCTGGTGCGTTGCCAGGCGGAATCCGACGAGCCGGCACCCCCCGGAGAGCCCTTCCGCTACCGGGTGCTGGAGAAGGCGATCATCCGGCTGCATCGCTTCAACATCGGCACGATCACCGCCGATCGTTCCGTGACGGTGCGCTTCGTGCGTGGGGCCGTGCTGGGCCACGTGGAGGAGGCCTTCATCGCCCGGCTCAAGCCGGGCGATGTGTTCTTCTTCGCTGGTCGCCAGCTGGAATTCGTGCGGCTGCGGGAGATGACGGCCCAGGTGAAGGCCACCAACCGCAAGAGCAACACGGTGCCGGCCTGGGCCGGCGGCCAGATGGCCCTCTCCGATCTGCTCAGCCGGCATCTGCGCCTGGAGCTCGACCGCTGCGCCCGCGCCGTGAGCAGCAGTCCGGCCACGGCTGAGGCGCCTGACACCGGAGCCCTCGACACCCCGGAGCTGCTGGCGCTCGCCCCTCTGCTGCGACGCCAGGCGGATCTGTCTCGGCTGCCGCGGCAGCAGGAACTGCTGGTGGAGCTGTGCAGCAGTCGCGAGGGCAGCCACCTGTTCGCCTATCCCTTCGAGGGGAGGTTCGTGCATGAAGGCATCGGCTTTCTCTGGGCCTGGCGGCTGGGGCGGGAGCGTGCCAGCACGATCACGGTGTCGGTCAACGACTACGGCTTCGAGCTGCTGGCCCCGCGCGGCTATCCCTTCGCCGAACTGCTGGAGCTGCACCGCGACGCCCTGCTGGAGGACGGGGATCTGGAGGCGGATCTGGAGCAGGC
>JBAWXG010000096.1:0-7987 GCA_037144195.1 Synechococcus sp. ELA057 | reverse complement strand
GGCCCCGGGGCGCCAGCAGGTAGGCGCCGGCATCGCCCGGCGCGCCGCCGCGCTCGAAGTTGTTGCTGGTGATCAGCAGGCCGGCGCGGCTGGTGAAGAACTGGATCGTGCCGCCGCCAAGGGCGACCCAGGGACCAGCAGGCACCGCCAGGGCCCTGCCGCGCATGTCGGCATCCAGGCGCCAGATGGTGAGCCTGTTGCCCTGTTGCCATTGCCGCAGTTCGGCCGGCTGGAGATTGAAGTTGTAGAGCAGGTACGACCCGTCCCAGGCGGTCGGGGACGTTTTCAACGGCAGCGGCAGATCGAGCCGCAGACCCGTATCGCGGCGCTGCAAGGCCCGATCGAGGTGCTCCACCGGCTGCTGGCGGCGGGGCCGCTGATCGTTGGGGCCCAGGTCCAGAAAGCCATCGCGGCGGCTGAGGATTTGCCAGCGGTGGCCCTGGAGGAGGGCCGGCAGAGGCACCGAGGTGCAGCTGTTCCCATCCCAGACCATCGGCCGGCCCTGGGGCGGCGGTGCCGCCCTGGCGTTGTAGGCGGGGCCGCTGAGCAGCACCGGACGCCACTCCAGCGGCCGTGGCCCGCCGGGGGTGCGCTGCGCCTGCCAGGCATGGATGTGCCCCCCCTCGGTGCAGGGGTTGTCGGCCCGCTGCAGCAGCAAGCGTGCCGGCCCCTGCAGCGACCAGAGATACAGGGCCCTTTTCTTGTCGCGATCGCCCTCGGTTCCCACGCGGATGCCGGGAAACACCAGCTGCTCGTTGTCCAGCCAGGCGATCTGCCCGAGGGGCACCACCCCCTGCAGCACCCGTTTGTGCAGCGGGGGCTGCAGGGGCAAAGGGGGGCCGGCCAACGGTCCGCGGCGGGGCAGCGCCAGGCAGCCTGCCGTCAGCGACAGGGTGGCGGAGGCAAGGATCGCTCCGGCCCAGCGCGGCACGGCCAACAGCAGTGCGCTCCCCTGCTGCAGGGCAGGCTCGGCGGCTGTTGCAACCTTCATGGTGGCTTGCGCAGGCATGCGGCCAGCATTCCCCGCTGCCGACTCCTCCGCAGCCTCAGCGCAGACCGGAGTGCCGGCGCCGACGCCACTCCGCCTGGGCCGTGCTGAACAGGGAGTCCTGCATCTGCTCCATGAAGCGCCGCAAGGAAGCGGAGCGGCCCTCTGCGGCGCCCAGTTCATCGGAAAACAGGGCCGCATGGCAGAGATCCACCAGCAGAGCGACCTCTTCAGAGGACAGGCTGAGGAGATGGTTCTCGCCGAGATGGGAGACCTTCATGGCAGGGGCGAGGGCGGCATGCAGCACCCTTTCGTGTCTAGGACAGCGTGGGGCCCCCTGGGCAGCGGCGGCCGAGCAGTGAGCCTGCGGTGGCGCGGCAGATCAGCCGAACACCCCCAGAAGCATCGACACCAGGGCAAAGCCCACAATGCCGACCAGGGCGAGCAGGGAGGCGGAGGCGGGCATGACGACACCCGGAGTGATCAAATCCTAAAGGAAATCAAAAGAGCTGAAGTGGCGGTTGCCACCATTGGGCCTGCCCGCGGCGTCGCGCTCACCAACGCAGCTTCACCCGCCAGCGCTGTTCCGGCTCCTGGGCCTGGCAGGCCAGCCCTTCCTCATCGATCTGGCAATCACCCTGCACCAGCCGGGCCCGGGGCAGCGTGGTGGGCCAACCGCCGCGATCCAGCCCGAGACTGGCCAGGGCGCTGATCTGAACCCGCAACGGCCACCGTGGTTCGCAGCGGGTGTCGCGGCAGCGCATCGGCTGACTGCCCGGGATCAACACCCCCGCCAGGATCAGTTGCCGCCGTATGGCGGTGCTGCCGTCGGCCGCCGGCAACAGACGAATGCTCAGCTGCCCGGGGCCCTGTTGCTCCAGGCGGACGCCCCGGCAGCCCGTTTCCAGCAGAAGCCTGTCTTCAGGGCTGAATTCCTGGATCTCGCAGGCGGCGCTGGAGCGCTCCCAGCGCCCGAAATCATCCTCGGAAGCCCCGCTCGCCTGGTTGGGTTCCTTCCGAACGGGCTTGGCTGCAGGCTCCCCAGCGGAGACCGCCCCGGGCTGCTCCGCGGGGATGGGGGGCGGGGGTTTCGGCGGCGCCATCGGCGTGATCCGGGGAGCCACCCCAGGCGGCGTGGGGGCGGGGGCTGCCACGACCGGACCAGACAGCAGCACCAGGATCAGTCCCCAGCGGCTCCAGGGCCTGCGTTGCCGCATTTCCCTGACCAGCAGCCGTTGCCCGAGCTGAGGAGCAGCCATCGCGATCTCAGTAGCCGGAATCGGCCACACAGATCCCCTGGCAGACAAGGCCATTGCTGGCCGTTCGTCCGCAGTGGCCGCAGAGCACCGGCTCGCTGGCAACGGCAGCAGGCAGCTCCTGCCCGTCACCCGAGCCGCCTGAGGCGGGAGGCACAGAGGATCGGCCGCTGGCATCCGGCGTGGCGCTGGCCATGGGAGCGGTCATCCGGAGAGCGGTCATGCGGGGAGCAGTGGGACCGATCATGGCTCCCAGCCCAAGCACCCTTTCCCATGCCAGCGGCAAGCCCGGCTGCCCGACCTTCTGAACCCGGTATCGGGGTGGGCACCTGGGCCTGGGGCAATCGGTTTCTCTGGGGCTATGACCCCAGCCAGGACCATCTGCTGGAGGCCTGTTTCCGCCATGCCGTCGATCGGGGGCTGCACTTCTTCGATACGGCCGATTCATACGGCACCGGCCGCCATGCCGGGCGCAGCGAGGAGCTGCTGGGCCTGTTCTGCTCCCGGTTGGATGCCGAACGCCGGCAGGCACTCACCGTGGCGACCAAGTTGGCCCCGTTCCCCTGGCGCCTGGGGCGTCAGGGGTTCCGCCGGGCCTTTGAGGCCTCCCGCCTGCGGCTCCAGGGCAAGCTCGATCGCGTGCAGCTGCACTGGAGCACGGCCCGCTACCTGCCCTGGCAGGAGCTGCCCCTTCTGGATGGGCTGGCGGATCTGGTGCAGGAGGGGCAGGTGGCCGCCGTGGGGGTCTCCAACCTGGGCCCGCAGCGGCTGCAGCGGCTCGATGATCACCTGCGAGCCCGCGGCGTCCCTCTGGTGAGCGTGCAGGTGCAGCTGTCGCTGCTGGCGCCTCAAGCGGTGGCAGCCGGGGGGCTGGCGCGCGCGTGCCGTGAGCGGGGCATCGAGCTGATCGCCTACAGCCCACTGGCGCTGGGCCTGCTGGCCCGCGCCCCTGGGTCGCAGCCGCCCTCGCTGCAGGGCCCGAGGGCGCTGCTGGCCCGGCGTCAGTGGGCGCCGATCCAACCCGTGTTGCAGGCTCTCGACAGGCTCGCCGAGGGCCGGGCGGGCGGGCCCGCCGCCGTGGCGCTCAACTGGTGCCGCGCCCATGGGGCCCTGCCGATCGTGGGGCTGCGCAACCCCCAACAGGCCGAGGCGGCAGCGGCGGCCCTGGGCTGGCAGCTGAACCCCGAGGAGCGCGACCAGCTCGATCGGCTGGCCATGGCCTGTGTCGCCGCAGGCGGGGCGATGCCCGCCAATCCGTTTCAGAGCGCCTGAAGGCTCAGGCGGCGCTCGCCCTGAGACCGCTGTGATCGGGGGTGAGCACCACAGGAAGAGGTCCCTGCCGGGGCTGGGGGGCCGGATCGCGCTGCAGGCGCTGCACCAGCTCGGCATCCTCGGGGCGCAGCTCGCCTTTGCCGCTGCCGGGGCTGCAGGCCGCCAGGGCCTCCTGCAGCAGGGAGTCAAAGGTGGAGCCGGGCAATCGGTGGCGAGCCAGCTCCAGGAAGGCCCGCGACAGGGATTCGCCGGCGGCGGCCCGCAGGGCCGGATTGCTGCGCCGCAGCTCCTGCTCCTGGGCGATAGCCGAAAGGAAGCGCTCGGTCACGTCGCGTTTGGTGCCGGCGCGGATGCGGGTGTCCTGCTCCGCTTCGCTGAGGCTGGTGAGCTCCGCCAGCTCCGCCAGCCGGCGGCTGAGGCTGTCGAGCACCTCCTGGGCCTCGCGGCTGATCTGGCTGAGCTGGCCGTCCGACAGGCGGGGCAGATCAGCCACATAGACCTTGCCGTGATCCCGCAGGGTGAGGAAGGTGGGTCGCTGGCCACCGCCCATCTCGCGCACCGGAGCGGCTTCGCGCAGGCGTGGCCGCGGCTGGATCGGGCGCTGGGGCGGGGTGGGCCCGGCCGAGGAGCGGCGGCGGGTGATGCGGTTGACCTGCTCAAACATGGGTATGGAATCGCTCGGAATGGGATCGCTCGGATCGGTTCGGGGAGCACAGCGGGCAGGGCCACGACCACTGCTGTCGCCATGGCCCGGCACGGTACTGGGCCCCTTGGTTCCCAAACCCTAAGGGGCCCGGACTTCAGCCAGGGGCTCTCAGAAGGGCAACCCTGCCAGGGGCTGCTCCCCCGCCTGAGCCTCTTCCACCTGACCGAGAAGCCAGGCGCGGTGACCATGCTCCCAGCAGATCGAGAGGGCCTGCTCCAGGGCCTCCGGAGGCAGCACCAGACAGAAGCCCACGCCGAGGTTGAAGGTGTTCCAGAGGTCGGCTTCCGGAACGTCGCCGGTCTCCTGAAGCCAGCGGAACAGCTCAGGGCGGTGCCAGCTGAGGGGGTCGATGCGGGCGAGCAGGCCCGACGGCAGACAGCGAGGCAGATTTTCCGGCAACCCGCCGCCGGTGATGTGGGCCATGCCATGGAGCGGCACCGAGGCCTGGCGCAGCTGACGCACCAGGGAGGCGTAGAGGCGGGTGGGCAGCAGCAGCTGCTCGATCAACGGCACCTCCTCGGCCCCGATCGGCCGGCTGGCATCCACCCCCTCGAGTTCCAGGATGCGGCGCACCAGGCTGAAGCCATTGCTGTGCACACCGCTGCTGGCCACAGCCACGATGCGGTCGCCGGCACAGACCTTGCTGCCATCGACGCGCTCCTCCTCCTCCACCACGCCCACGCAGAACCCCGCCAGGTCGTAGCGGCCCGGGGCGTAGAAGCCCGGCATCTCCGCCGTCTCGCCTCCGAGCAGGGTGCAGCCGCTCTGACGGCAACCATCGGCGATGCCCTCCACCACGGTGGCCAGCGCGTCCGGGGTGAGCCGGCCGGTGGCGATGTAATCGAGGAAAAAAAGTGGCTCGGCACCGCTGGTGATCACGTCGTTGACGCACATCGCCACCAGATCGATACCCACGTCGTGATGACGGCCATGGGCCTGGGCCAGCTCGAGCTTGGTTCCCACACCGTCGCTGCCGGCCACCAGCAGGGGCCGCTTCAGCCCCTCCGGCAGCCTGCAGAAGCCACCGAATCCGCCTAGATCCCCCACCACTTCCGGACGGCGGGTGGAGGCCACGCTGCTGCGGATGCGCTCCACGAAGGCGCGACCAGCGGCCACATCGACCCCTGCATTGCGATAGTCCATGAGCGGGTGCACGAGATTGCCACTGGCGCGATCCTCGGACGCGGGCGGCCAGTCAACCGGGTCAGCCAGTGTGCGGAAGCGCGATTGGCACACCGCTCTATCGCCCAGGCTTATGCCCCTGATCAGATTTCCTGATGCGAGAGGGGGCTTGCCGGATCAAAAACCCCTGTGCAGCAAGGGGTTGGCGGTTTGGATGAAAAAAACTGATCGATGGATTGGGTGTTTTTACTGTCTTCTTGCTGCCGCACGATCCCTGTACCTTTGCCCCGTTGTTTATTGCTGACAGGAACCTGACCCACAGTTTCGTTCTCTGAAGTCCGGTGTTGCAGCCAGTTGCCTGATCCGATCAGCGTCGCCCTGCTCTCTGCCTTCAAAGCGAAACCGAAGTCCAGCCAGGAGGCCGCATCCGCGGTTCACCCCACTGGATTCTCGTTCTGGGCCTGTTCCGCCTGCCATGCAAGCTTTCAAAGTCCTGGGTGCCGCCGCCCTCCTGTTCACCGCCGCTGGTGCCGCTCCGGCTCTGGCAGCCAACGTTTCTCCGCTTGAGCCCTCCGCCGTCATCCGTGACGTCGAGCCGTCTTCCAACTGGGTCGAGAAACTGCCCCGACAGGTCGTGCCGGCAACCCCGGTGAACGGACAACTGGCCACCGCCCGCCCCAGTCGCGTCGGGATGGCCAGCTGGTACGGCCCCGGTTTTTACGGTGGCCGTACCGCCAACGGTGAACGGTTCCGCCCCGGCACCCTCACCGCCGCCCACCGCACCCTGCCCTTCGGCACCCTGGTGCGCGTCACCAACCTCTACAACGGCCGTTCGGCCGTGGTGCGCATCAATGATCGCGGTCCCTTCCACGGTGGCCGCATCATCGACTTGGCCCAGGGCGCCGCTGCCCAGCTGGGTGTCACCTCCAGCGGCACGGCCCAGGTGAAGCTTGAGGTCATCAACTGAGGCCATGAGCCGTTGTGATCTCCTGTCCCTCCGCATCCGGGGGGACAGCAGCGGTTGATTCAGCGGGTATCCCCTCGCCCCCACAGCAGGGACACCCGCTGAACAGCGCTTCCATTCCGTTCCGCGATCCGATCTCCTTCACCGGGGATCGGTTTTTTTGTGCCGCGAGCTGACCGGCTCCCTGGCCCCGGGAGGTTGGGGCGCGTGCAGCGCTGAATCCGGCAGATTGGCCTGGACCTGTGGTTCACCGTGCAGCTGCTGCGCACCAACGATGACCTGCGCGCCTGGAGGGCACGAGAGCCCGGGCGACCGGTTCATTACGTCCCGACGATGGGAGCCCTGCACGTCGGGCATCAGCACCTGATCCGGCGTGCCGCCGAGGCCCGGGGCGCCCCGGCGCCGAGGGTTCTCGTCAGCGTCTACGTCAATCCGCTGCAGTTCGGGGCTGGGGAGGATTTCGAGCGCTATCCACGGGATCTGAGCGGCGATGGGGAGCTGGCCGCCGCCGCCGGCGCCGACGCGCTGCTGGCCCCGGGATCGGAGCTGATCTATCCCGCCGGCCCCGAAGGCGGCACCCGCGTGCTGGCTCCCGAGCCCCTGCAGCGGCAGCTCTGCGGGCGCTCCCGGCCAGGCCACTTCGATGGGGTGGCCACGGTGGTCTGCCGGCTGCTGGCACTCGTCAGGCCGCAGCGGCTGCTGCTCGGGGAGAAGGACTGGCAGCAGCTGGTGATCCTGAGGCGGGTCGTCGCCGATCTCGGCCTGCCGGTTCAGGTGGTGGGCTGCGGCACGGTGCGCGAAGGCGGCGGTCTGGCCTGCAGCTCGCGCAACCGCTATCTCTCCGCCAGCGAGCGGCAGCGCGCGCAGGCCCTGCCCGCCGTTCTGGCAGCCGCAAGGGAGCTCGCCCGGGAGGGCGAGGCGGCCTCACCCCTGCTGGAGCGGCTCAGGGGCGATCTGGAAGCCGCTGGCCTGTCGGTGGATTACCTCCAGCTCGTGCGCCCGCATAGCCTGACGCCACTGGATCGCCTGGAGCAGGGGCTGTCGCTGCTGGCAGCGGCGGTGCACTGCGGCCCCAGCCGCCTGATCGACCATGTGTTTCTGATGAGCCGCCCCCCGATCATTGCCATCGATGGCCCCGCCGGCGCCGGCAAGAGCACGGTGACCCGGGCCCTGGCCAGGCGCCTGGGGCTCCTCTATCTCGACACCGGTGCCATGTACCGCGCCGTGACCTGGTGGGTGCTGCAGCAAGGCGTGGATCCGGCCAGCGAAGAGGCGGTGGCGCCGCTGCTGCACGACCTCGATCTGCAGCTGAGCGCCGCGGGGGATGGAGACCAGCGGGTCAGCCTCAACGGACGGGATGTGAGCGAGGCGATCCGCTCGCCGGAGGTCACCGCCCAGGTGTCGGCGGTGGCGGCCCATCCCTGCGTGCGCGAAGCCCTTACGCGCCAGCAACGCCTTCTGGGAGCGCGGGGCGGCCTGGTGGCCGAAGGCCGCGACATCGGCACCGCCGTGTTCCCCGATGCCGAATGCAAGGTGTTTCTCACCGCCACGCCGGCCGAGCGGGCCCGGCGGCGGGCGGAAGACCTTCGCCAGCGGGGCTACGCCGTGCCTCCACTGGAGGAACTGGAGGCCAGCATCGCCGAGCGCGACCGGCTTGATTCCAGCCGGGCCGTGGCGCC
>JBAWXG010000095.1:0-8141 GCA_037144195.1 Synechococcus sp. ELA057 | reverse complement strand
TGCCTTCCGCCTGAGCCGGCTCAGGGTTCCCGGTACACCACCCGGCCCCGTTCATCGTTGCCCACATCCAGCAGACCGGCGTGCAGCAACCGTTCGATCTCGGCGCTCACCGCCACACTGTCGGCGTCCGGGTTGATCGCCAGCAGGGCATCGTTGAGCGTGAAGCCGCGCTGGCCCACCCGGCGGGCCAGCTGCAGCAGCTGCCGCTCCAGAGAAGGTGGGCCGCTTGCCTGCGCCGCCGCCTGAGCGGCCTGGAGCAGGGGCTGGTTGGCCTGTTGCACCAGTTCCGGGATCAACAGCAGATCCACGAGCTGGCCGATGAAACAGAGCCCGAAGGTGAGCAGCCACAGCAGGCCGCTCAGGGGCTTGCGGTTGTAGAAGCGCTGCAGACCGCAAAGGCCCACCAGCGACAGGCACCACAGCAGATAGCTGATGGCGATGCTGCGTCGTTCGTGGTGGAGGCTGTCCAGGGGTGTGCAGAGGCGCCAAAGGCCATGTTGCCCTGAGGCCAGTCCGGAATCGGTTCGTAAAGTCGGCTTCACGCACGGATCCGGTTCATGAGCAGCACCCCGATCGCCGACCAGCAGCCCTCGGCATCGGTCACCGCCTCAGCGACCGGTTCCGGCCAGGACGCCGAAGCCGTGGTCGTGCTGCCGAAGACCAGCGAGAGCGAGACGCTGCTGCGCATCCGCCACTCGATGAGCCATGTGATGGCGATGGCCGTGCAGAAGCTGTTCCCCAAGGCCCAGGTGACGATCGGGCCCTGGACCGAGAGCGGCTTCTACTACGACTTCGACAGCCCCGATCCCTTCACGGAGGCCGATCTCAAGGCGATCCGCAAGGAGATGATCCGGATCATCAACCGGAAACTGCCGCTGGAGCGGATCGAGGTGAGCCGCGCCGAGGCCGAGCGCCGGATCCAGGCCCAGAACGAGCCCTACAAGCTGGAGATCCTGGCCGGCATCCACGAGCCGATCAGCCTCTACACCCTCGGTGACGACTGGTGGGATCTCTGCGCCGGGCCCCACGTGGCCAACACCAGCGAACTCAACCCGCAGGCCTTCGAACTCGAGAGCGTGGCCGGTGCCTATTGGCGCGGCGATGAGACCAAGGCCCAGCTGCAGCGCATCTACGGCACCGCCTGGGAGACGCCTGAGCAGCTGTCGGAATACCAGCGCCGCAAGCAGGAGGCTCTGCGCCGCGATCACCGCCGCTTGGGCACCGATCTGCATCTGTTCTCGATCGAAGATGAGGCCGGCGCCGGGCTGGTGTTCTGGCATCCCCGCGGCGCGCGCGTGCGGCTGCTGATCGAGGACTTCTGGCGCCAGGCCCACTTCGAGGCCGGCTACGAGCTGCTCTACACGCCCCATGTGGCGGATCTGAGCCTGTGGAAGACCTCCGGTCACCTCGATTTCTACAGCGAGAGCATGTTCGGGCCAATGGATGTGGATGAGAGGCAGTATCAGCTCAAGCCGATGAACTGCCCCTTCCATGTGCTCACCTACGCCAGCACGCTGCGCAGCTACCGGGAGCTGCCGATCCGCTGGGCCGAGCTGGGCACGGTGTACCGCTACGAGCGGCCAGGTGTGATGCACGGCCTGATGCGTGTGCGCGGCTTCACCCAGGACGATGCCCATGTGTTCTGCCTGCCGGAGCAGATCAGCGATGAGATCCTGGCGATTCTCGATCTCACCGAGAGGATCCTCTCCACCTTTGATTTCCGCAGTTATGAGATCAACCTCTCCACGCGTCCGGAGAAATCGATCGGTGAAGACGCGGTCTGGGACCTGGCGACCAATGGCCTGATCGAGGCCCTCAACCGCAAGGGCTGGGCCTACAAGGTGGATGAAGGCGGCGGCGCCTTCTACGGCCCCAAGATCGATCTGAAGATCGAGGATGCCATCGGCAGGATGTGGCAGTGCTCCACGATCCAGCTCGATTTCAATCTGCCCGAACGCTTCCGGCTGGACTATGTGGCGGCCGATGGATCCAGGCAGCGGCCGATCATGATCCACCGCGCCATCTTCGGTTCGCTGGAGCGGTTCTTCGGGATCATGACCGAGAACTACGCCGGCGATTTCCCCTTCTGGCTGGCGCCCGAGCAGATTCGCCTGCTGCCGGTCACCGATGAGGTGCGTCCCTATGCGGCTGAGGTGCTGGCCCAGCTCAGGGCCGCCGGCGTTCGCGCCACGGTGGATGCCTCCGGTGATCGACTCGGCAAGCTCATCCGCAGCGGCGAGCAGATGAAGATCCCGGTGCTGGCGGTGATCGGCGCCAAGGAGGCCGAAGCCGTCAGCCTCAGCCTTCGCAGCCGCCGCGATGGAGAGCTCGGTTCTGTGGCTGTTGCCGATGTGATTGCCGCGGCCAGCCGCGCCTGCCAGGAACGGGCTGCCGGCCTCGACCTCGGCGCAGCGGCGTGACGGGCGCCGGCAGGCTCTCCGCTGGCTGATCACGGATTTCGGATCACGGTTCACATCACGGATCACGGACCGATCAGGCCCCATCGGCAATGAACGCCACATCCGCAGGCGTTCTGCCTCACTTGTGGCGGCGCTGATGCAGGTCAGGATGGGCGCGTGCGTGCATGGCGCCCCGTCGCGCCCCTGCGGATCCAGCCCATGACATCCCTGCTTGCCGGAGACATCGGCGGTACCAAGACCCTGCTGGCTCACTATCGGCTGGAGGGTGGGGCGCTGATCCAGACGCGCAGTCAGCGTTTTCCCTCGGCCGAATGGGATCACCTGGCGCAGATGGTGAACCATTTCCTCGGTCTGGCGGGTCCTGGAGAGATCCGGCCCAGCCATGCCTGCTTCGCCGTTGCCGGGCCCGTGCGCAACGGACGCTGCCAGCTCACCAACCTGCCCTGGCTGCTGCAGGAACAGGAGCTGGCCCAGGCCTGCGGGCTTGCACAGGTGGCGCTGGTGAACGATTTCGCCGTGCTGATCTACGGCCTTCCCCATCTGGAATCCCATCAGCAGGCCGTGCTTCGCGATCCGCAGGGACAGCGGGACCCCCTTGCCCCCCTGGCGATCATCGGCGCAGGCACGGGCCTGGGTGTGGCCCTCGGCATCCCCACCCACAGCGGCCTGGTGGCGGTGGCCAGCGAGGGTTCCCATGGGGAATTCGCCCCGAGGACAGAGGCCGAATGGGCCCTGAAGCAATGGCTGATGGCCGATCTGGGCCTCAGACGCCTCTCGATCGAGCGGGTTGTGAGCGGTACGGGGCTGGGGGAGGTGATGCGCTGGCGCCTGGCGGTGCATCCCGATGGGGCCTCCCATCCCCTGAGCCTGGACCCCCCCGATGATCTGCCTGCGGCCACCGCCCAGGCAGCCGCTGCTGGCGACGCCCTGGCGCGCGAGGCCCTGGATCTGTGGCTGGGGGCCTACGGCAGCACCGCCGGTGATCTGGCGCTGCAGAGCCTCTGCCTCGGGGGCATGTGGCTGGGAGGCGGCACGGCGGGCAAGCTGCTGCATGAGCTCGGCTCACCTGCCTTCATCGAGCCCTTCCTGGCCAAAGGACGGATGAGACCCCTGGTGGAGCAGGTGCCCCTGATGGCCCTCACCGACCCCGAGGCCGGCCTGTTCAGCGCCGCCTGCCGGGCACGGATGCTGTTGGGCTGAATCCCCGGCCAGCGCAGCTCGGGTGGGACACTGGCCCCAGAAGAAGTAAGCGTATGACCCGCCCCCGCATTGGCCAGGGGGTGGTGGTGGATGTGCCCGCCACCACGGCCAACCTGGGCCCCGGCTTTGACTGCCTCGGGGCTGCGCTGCAGCTGAACAACCGCTTCGCCATGCGCTGCATCGAGGGGGATGGCGAGCGCTTCGAGCTGATCATCGAGGGCAGTGAGGGTTCCCACCTGCGCGGCGGGCCCGACAACCTGGTCTACCGGGCTGCCCAGCGGGTGTGGAAGGAGGCGGGGGAGCCTCCCTTGGCCCTGGAGGCCCGAGTGACGCTGGGGGTGCCTCCGGCGCGGGGGCTGGGCAGCAGCGCCACCGCGATCGTGGCCGGCCTCATCGGCGCCAATGCGCTCGTGGGGGAGCCCCTGAGCACCGAGAAACTGCTGGAGTTGGCGATCGACATCGAGGGCCATCCCGACAACGTGGTGCCTTCGTTGCTGGGGGGCCTGTGCCTGACGGCCCGGGGATCGGAACGCTGGCGGGTGCTGCGCTGTGAGTGGTCTTCGGCTGTGAAGGCGGTGGTGGCAATCCCCGCGATCCGCCTGAGCACGGCTGAGGCCCGCCGGGCCATGCCCCGCAGCATCCCGATTCCGGATGCGGTGATCAACCTGGGTGCACTGACCCTGCTGCTGCAGGGCCTGCGCAGCGGCGATGGCGAACTGATCGCCGATGGTCTGCACGACCGGATCCATGAGCCCTACCGCTGGGGATTGATCCAGGGCGGAGCGGCTGTGCGGCAGGCGGCCCTGGAGGCAGGTGCCTGGGGCTGCGTGATCAGCGGTGCCGGGCCCACGGTGCTGGCCCTGGCCGATGCAGAGCGCGCCCAGGCGATCAGCGAGGCGATGGTGCAGGCCTGGCAGGCCGAAGGCGTGGGCAGCCGCGGCGAGGTGCTGGATGTGATGCAGGGCGGCAGCCGCTGGCAGCCGATCGCCGATGAATCGACCTCTTAACCGCTCCCAATGGTGCCCGCGGGTAAGCACAACTACCTACGGCCGTTGCTCTGCTGCATGTAGGGTGAAGTTCATCCGCGTCAGGTCGCAGCCGGGCTGCGATGTCCTGGCTATCCGCCCGAAGCCGCTGAACCGATGGATGCCCTCCTGACCGTTCCGGCCGCCTGTCTCCATCCAGTTCTGGCCGTGTTCGCAGGTCTGGCGGATCCGGGGGCTGAACCGGCTGCCACCGCTTCCTTTCCCTGGCTGAGCCTGGTGGCGTTGCTGCCCGCCGCAGGCGCCCTGCTGATGCCGCTGATGCCGGCGGGCGATGGCTCCGATCCACGGGCGCCGCGGACGCTGGCCCTGGGGCTCCTGCTGGCCGACCTGCTGCTGATGGTCTGGGTGTTTCTCAAGGCCTTTGATCCCTCCCAGAGCGGCCTGCAGCTGGTGGAGCGGGTGCCCTGGATTCCCACCCTGGGGCTGGAGTGGTCCCTGGCCGCCGATGGCCTTTCCGCTCCCCTGGTGGTGCTCAGCGGCCTGGTCACCCTGCTGGCGGTGGCCGCCAGCTGGAACATCAACCGCAAGACGCGCCTTTACTTCGGCCTGCTGCTGCTGCAGGCCTCGGCCCAGGCGCTGGTGTTCCTGTCCCAGGATTTTCTGCTCTTCTTCCTGGCCTGGGAACTGGAGCTGGTGCCGGTCTACCTGCTGATCGCGATCTGGGGCGGCAAGCAGCGGCAGTACGCCGCCACCAAATTCATCCTCTACACCGCCACCGCCTCGCTGCTGATCCTGGTGAGCGGCCTGGCCCTGGCGCTCCACGGTCCCTTCACGCTCAATCTCAGCGAGCTGGCGGCCCGCTCCCCGGGCGGGAGCTTCGGGCTGCTCTGTTACCTGGGATTTCTGGTGGGCTTCGGCGTCAAGCTGCCGATCTTCCCTTTGCACACCTGGCTGCCCGATGCCCATGGCGAGGCCAATGCCCCGGTGTCGATGCTGCTGGCCGGCGTGCTGCTGAAGATGGGCGGCTACGCCCTGATCCGCTTCAACGTGCAGCTGCTGCCGGAGGTCCACATCCGGCTGGCGCCGGCGCTGATCGTGCTCGGCATCGTCAACATCATCTGGGGTGCGCTCAACGCCTTTGCCCAGGACAACGTCAAGCGGCGCATCGCCTGCAGCTCGGTGAGCCACATGGGCTTTGTGCTTCTGGGGATCGGCGCCATCGATGCCCTGGGCATGAGCGGCGCCATGCTGCAGATGATCAGCCATGGGCTGATCGCGGCCGCCATGTTCTTCGTCACCGGGGTGTTCTACGAGCGCACCGAAACCCTCTCGATCCCCAACATGGGCGGGCTGGCCAAGGCGCTGCCCATCACCTTCGCCTTCTTCCTGGCCAGCTGCCTGGCCTCCCTGGCCCTGCCGGGCATGAGCGGCTTCATCAGCGAGATCACCGTGTTCCTCGGGATCACCTCCAGTGAGGTGTTCACCACCCTGTTCCGGGTGATCGCGGTGCTGCTGGCGGCGATCGGCCTGGTGCTCACCCCGGTGTATCTGCTCTCTCTGTGCCGGCGGGTGTTCTTCGGGCCCCGCATTCCGGCACTGGCCGTGGTGGGCGACATGCGGCCGCGGGAGCTGGTGATCGGCCTGTCGCTGCTGGTGCCCACCCTGGCGATCGGCTTCTGGCCACGCCTGGCGATCGATTTTTACCAGGCCAGCACCGATGCCCTCGCCGGTGAGCTGGGCGAGCGCGTCGCTTTGGCGTTGTCGCAGCTGCCGCCACTCGGCTGATCCGGCAGCGCCTGCGTCAAGGGCGGTCACCCGCCGCGGCGGTCTGAGTGAATCGGTTGGAATGGGGGTACCCCGGATGCCTGATTGCGCATGACCGCTGCGACGACCCTCGCCTCGCTGCCCACCGCGCCGCTGCTGCAGGGTGAGGGCCTGCCCCGCTTCGAGGCGATCACGCCGGAACAGGTCAGCAGCCGCATCCCGGAGCTTCTGGAGCGCCTCGAGGCCGAGTTCGCGGCCCTCGAGGGGGAGCTGGAGCAGGCTGAGATCCAGGGGCGGCCCCTGGGCTGGGCGGACCTGATGGATCCCCTGCACCGGATCGAAGAGCGGCTGCGCTGGAGCTGGGGGGTGGTGAGCCATCTGCACGCCGTCTGCAACAGCCCCGAGCTGCGCGAGGCCTATGCCGCTCAGCAGGCGCGGGTGGTGGCCTTCGGCAATCGCACCGGCCAGAGCGCCGTGCTGCATCGCGCCCTCAGCCGGCTGCAGCAGGATCCCGGGCTCGATGCCAGCCAGCGCCGCATCCTCCAGATCGAACGGCGCCATATGGAGCTGCGGGGTGTGGGCCTCTCGGGCGCTGAGCAGGAGGCCTTCAACGCCACCAGCCAGGAGCTGGCGGAGCTCTCCACCCGCTTCGGCAACCGGGTGCTCGATGCCACCAACGCCTGGACCCTGCTGCTGCGCCATCCGGATGAGCTGGAGGGGCTGCCGGCCAGCCTGCTGGAACTGCTGGCCCAGGCCGCCCGTGACCGGGGCGCCACCCCCGCGGAGGCCGAGGCCAGCGCCGAAACGGGGCCCTGGCTCCTGGGTCTCGATTACCCCCGCAGCGGCCCCTTCCTGCAATACAGCCACCGCCGCGACCTGCGCGAAATCCTGTACAAGGCGCAGGTGAGCCGCGCCTCTGGCCAGGACGCCGATTCTTCTGGCCAGGGTGTTGAAGCCGAAGACAGCAACTGGCCGGTGATCGAGCGCATCCTCAGCCTGCGGCGGCAGCAGGCGCAGCGGCTCGGCTACGCCTCCTGGGCATCCCAGAGCCTGGCCTCCAAGATGGCCGCCGATGAGGCCGAGGTGGAGCGGCTGCTGGAGGATCTGCGGGCCGCCGCCTATCCCGCCGCCCAACGGGAGCTCGACGACCTGCGGGCCATCGCCGCGCGCCATGGCGCCCCGGAGGCCGGCGATCTGCAGCCCTGGGATGTGAGCTTCTGGGCGGAGAAGCTGCGGCAGGAGCGCTTCGATCTCGACAGCGAGGCCCTGCGGCCCTGGTTCCCACTGCCACGGGTGCTGGAGGGGCTGTTCGCCCTGTGCGACCGCCTGTTCGCCATCCGCATCGAGGCGGCCGATGGCGAGGCCCCCGTGTGGCAGGCAGATGTGCGCTTCTTCCGCGTGCTGGATCGTGCCAGCGGAGAGCCCCTGGCCGCCTTCTATCTCGATCCCTACAGCCGACCGGGCAGCAAGCGCGGCGGCGCCTGGATGGATGAGTGCCTGGTGCGTTCACGCCGGCCCGATGGCGTGCTGACCCTGCCGGTGGCCTACCTGATCTGCAACCAGAGCCCACCGGTGGGAGATACCCCCAGCCTGATGACCTTCCAGGAGGTGGAGACCCTGTTCCACGAGTTTGGCCATGGCCTGCAGCACATGCTCACCACCGTGGAGCGGCCCCAGGCGGCGGGCATCAACGGGGTGGAGTGGGATGCGGTGGAGCTGCCCAGCCAGTTCATGGAGAACTGGTGTTACGACAGGGCGACGCTGCTGGGAA
>JBAWXG010000094.1:0-8157 GCA_037144195.1 Synechococcus sp. ELA057 | reverse complement strand
TCGACCTGCGCCAGAAAATCGGCCAGAACCCTGCAGTAGCGCTCCGGCTGCTCCAGATGGCAGAGGTGGGAGCATTCCTCCAGCACCACCCATTCGGAGTGGGGAATGCCGCGGTGCAGCGCCTCGGTGATGGTGGGGGTGGCCTCATCGAACTCACCTCCGATCACCAGCGTGGGCTGGCGGATCTCCCCCAGACGTCCGCTCACATCCCAGTCGCGCAGGCTGCCGGTGATGTGGAATTCACTGGGGCCGCACATCGCCAGGTACACGCGCGGATCCTCCTCCATGGCGCTGAAGGCGCGCTGCAGGCAATCGGGCCAGGGATCCAGCCGGCAGACGTGGAGCCGATAGAAGGCCATCATCGCCTCCTGGTAGGCGGGGCTGTCGGTGCTGCCGGCCCGTTCGTTGTCATCGAGGACCTGCTGGATCGCCGCGGGCAGCTGGCGTCGCAGCCGGGTCGTCTCCGCCACCCACAGGGGCATGCTGGCGGGGGCATTGGAGAGCACCAGGCTGGCGAGGCCGGGGGCGCCGGAGAGGGCCACCTCCAGGGCCAGCATCCCGCCCCACGACTGGCCGTAGAGATGGATGCGATCGAGCCCGAGGGCCTGGCGCACCTGCGCCAGTTCAGCCACGAAGCGCTCCACATTCAGCAGGGAGGGATCATCGGGATGGTCGGAGCGGCCGCAGCCGAGCTGGTCGTAGCGGATCACCTCACGGCCATCGGCCACCAGCTGCTCCAGCGGTTCGAGGTAATCGCTGGGAACGCCGGGTCCGCCGTGCAACAGCACCAATGGCAGCCGTTCGGGAGCGCTGGCCGTGCCGACCCTGCGGGTCCAGACGCGATGGCCATCGATGGCGATGAACTGCTCCTGACTGCGCATGGACTCCTGCCGGGGAACGAAACAGCGCGGCGCGAGCCCGATCGCCGGTCGGCGTGAGGTGGCCTGGATCCACACTGGCAGCGCCGAAGCGCGGCGTCACCGCCGGCATCGCCATGCACTCCTTCTCGAGGGGGGAGGAGACACCCGTGCGCGCCGCCCTGTTCATGGATGATGCGATCCAGCGGCATGCCGCCTATGCCGCCGAGGTCGCGCCCTGGGAAGCGCTGCCCGATCCGGCGGGTTTCCCACGCGGGTAGCGGGGACCCCTTTGTCTCACTCCATGGCGATCAGACGGTCGGCTCCGGAGCACCGCCGCTGCCTTGAGCAGCATCGGAGTGCGCCCCGTTCCCGCAGGCTTCGTCACCGATGCCCGTTCGTCTGTCACGCCGAGCGTTGCTCCAGGGGAGCCTCACCGGGCTGTTGGGCACCACCCTGTTGCCGGCTCTTGCCCAGCGCCCTGACTCTGCCGGCAATCTGCGCCTCTCCCGCCGGCCGGCCTTTGCCGTACCGGTGCCCACGCCGTTCACCGCCACGCTGGAGCTGGATCTGCAGGCACACCGCCAGCTGCTGCGCTTCTACCGCCAGGCGGGTGCCGAGGCGGTGCTGGCGTTGGCTTCCACCGGCGAGATGCTCTCGCTCAGCTGGCCGGAATCCCTGCAGCTCACCCGTTCCGCCAGTGCCGTCTTTGGCGCTCCACGCACCTGGGCGAGCCTGAGCTGCGGCCGCAGCGTCGCCGCCTGTGTGCAGGGCGCCAGGGATCTGCGCCTGGCCGGTTCAGGGCTGCCGGTGGTGATCCCGGGCCTGCTGGCAGGGGCCGCGGTCACCCAGGCTGATGCCCTGAAGCGGTTGCTGGAGGTGGCTCGGCGCGACGGCGGTCCCCTGGGCCTCTACGAAGCGATCACCCCGTTCCATCGCACCCTGCCGGCTGCGGATCTCGCCGTATTGGCGCGCCAGGGCAGCTACCAGCTGCTGAAAACCACCCAGGGCTCCCCGGGCCAGATCTCCGGGCTGATGGCGGAGGCGCCCCCCGGCTTCCCGATCCTGGAGGCCAACACCGCGGAACTCTGGGCGGTGCTGCAGGTGGGCGCCAGCGGGGTGATCGATTTCTGCGCGGCCTGCTTCCCGGAACTGCTCCAGCATCTCTGCCGACACTGGGCAGAGCCAACCCAGGTCCAGGCTGTGCAGCGGCTCTGCCGCTGGATCGGCGACACCGATTCTCTGCTGCTGGGCTCTCTGGCCTTCCCCAGCGGCGTCAAGGCGGTGCTGGCGGCCCGGGGGCTGGCGATCCTGCCGCTGAGCCGTCAGGCGGTGGCCGACCTGACCGCGGAGCAGGAGGCGCTGGTGAGCGATCTGGTGCGGCAATTCCGCTCCCTCAGCAATGAAATGGGCATCACGCCACTGATCTGAAGCGACCTGATCTGACTGGACCTGATCTCACCGGATCGCTGAGCCGCCAGGGCATCAGGAGCCGGGACGCGCCGCCCCTTCAAACAAGGCCAGGGAAGCGGGGAACTGCCGCTGCTGGGGATCGCGATCGGCCTCAGCCGGTGGGCGCAGCAGGGTGGTGTATTCCAGGCGCAGCCCATTGACCGGGTCGTCGAAAAAGAACGAGCGATAGGGGTTGAGATCCAGCAGCTCGCCGACCACCACACCCCGGTCCATCAGCTCCAGACGGCGCCGCACCAGGGCCTGTTCATCCTCACAGCGGAAGGCGAAGTGATAGGTGCCCGCCGGAACGCCGAGGCCACGGTTGATGCTGGTGTCGTGCTGCTCCGGTACGCCAGGTACCTGGTTCCATTGCATGAAGGCCAGCGCACAACCACCACCGCAGTCGAAGAACAGGTGGTCCACATGCCCACCTTCCTGAATCAGCATCCACTCGTGAATCAGCACGGGAAACCCAAGCTGACCCTCGTAGAAGCGGCGGGTGGCCTGCAGATCGTGCGTCGCGAAACTGAGATGATCGATCGTCATGGTTCGGCGGCAGGAATCCTTTTCGGCGGCAGGAATCCTTTCGATGGCTTCAATTCTGGTCTGACCCGTGCCGGGAAGGGTTGGCTGATGCATTGCGGATCTTTTGCCGCAACGGTCAGAGCTCGACCGTTTTGCCAAGGCGTGCCGATTCGATCAGCGCCTCCGCCACCCGCAGCCCCTCCACCGCATCGGCCAGGCTTGCGATCCTCGATGGTTGTCCCAGCCGCACCGAGGCCAGGAAATCCCGCAGCTGCTCGCGCAGGGCGCCCTGCACCTCCCCCTGCAGCTGCGGCCAGAGTGACAGATCGGGGCACTGCAGCTGTTGGTCGCTCCAGATCTGCAGTCCACTGTGCAGACCCTGCAGCCTGGCGGTCTGCAGGGTGCCCACCACGGCCAGCTCGGCATCGATCGTGCTGTGCCACTGGGGCGCAATCACCGTGGCGGGGGCCTGATCAGGCACCGTCCAGCTGCTCTCCAGCTGGGCGACGCAGCCGCTGGCCAGCCGCAGCAGCGCGAAGCATCCCAGCGGGGCGAGGTGATTGCCCTGCCGCACTTCCAGCGCCGTCACCGACTGCACGGGGCTGCCGCTGAGCCAGAGCAGCAGATCGATGTCGTGGATCAGGGTGCGGAACACCGTGTGCACCTGATCGGCGATGGCGGCATAGGAGCGGCGGCTGCAATTGCGCCGGCAGCGGATCGAGACCAGATCGCCGAAGGCCCCTGCATGCACCTGTTCCTGGAGCAGACGATGGGCCAGCTCGTAGCGCAGCACCATGCCCACCTGCAGCAGCGTGCCGCTCTGATCAGCGAGGCGCTGCAAGCCGGCGGCCTCCTGCCAGCCGCCGGCCAGGGGCTTCTCCACGAACACCGGCAGACCGCGGTCCAGGGCCGCCCGCACCTGGGTGGGATGCTGCCCATCGGGCGTGGCCAGCACCACGGCATCGAGGCTCTCGTCCGCGATCAGGCCTGAGGCATCGGCATAGCGTCTGCTGATCCCATGGCGATCGGCCGCCGCCGCCAGCGCCTCGGGATCCGGGTCGGCCAGGGCTACCAGCTGGGTTTCTGGCAGCTGGCTGAGCACCGCCGCATGCAGCTGCCCGAAGCGACCCACGCCGGCCAGGCCCACGCGCAGCGGCTGCCCAATGTTCACTGAATCGCCGTCAATGGGTCCATGGTTTGCCGTCTTGTCTTGTGCCGGATGGGATTGACCCTCGCCTGAATTTGAAGCTGCTGGTCTGGCTTGGGAGCATCGTCCAGGGCCAGGGGCTTCACCCCGCCGAGACGCTCACGCCTTTCCAGAAGGCCACCCTGCCGCGGATCTCGGCGGCGGCATCCTTGGGATCGGGATAGAACCAGGCGGCATTGGCGTTCACCTGATCGCCGACCACCACGTCGTAGTAGTGGGCCTCTCCCTTCCAGCCGCAGATGCTGCGGTGGCTGGAGGGACGGAAGCATTCGGCGCGCAGGGCCTCGGGCGGGAAGTAGGCGTTGCCCTCCACAGTGACGATGTCGTCGCTGCTGGCGATCACGGCGCCCTTCCAGCTGGCCTGCATGGTGTCTCGTCGGAGGTGACGATCATGGCGGATGGGGTGCCGCTCAGCCGTACCACTGCAGATACCAGCGCTGCATCTGCCAGATCTCCTCGCTCTGCACACGCACCATCGCCGCCTGCAGCTCCCGCAGCTCCGGATGGGCGGTGTTCCATTGGGCATGGGAGGCCATCATCACCCCCATGCGGTGGTGGTAGATCATCTGCATCAGGAAGGCCCTGTCGAAGTCGGCGGCGTTGCGCAGGGCATCGAGGTCGCCGCTCATCCCTGCAGGCCCCCAGCCCATTCCCATCCCGCCGCCCATGCCCATGCCCATGCCGGGTCCCCATCCGGATGCTGGCCAGCTGGGCACCTCGGCCCCGTACCACTGCCGGTACCACTGCCGCATCAGGGCGTTCTCGCGGCTCTGGCTGCTGCGGATCCGTGCGGCCAGGGCCCGGATCTCCCCATGCCTGGCCCGGGTCAGGGCCAGATCGGCCATGGCGATCGCCCCTTCGTGATGGGGAATCATCATCACGATGAAGCGCCTGTCAGTGGAGCGCGGCCCCATCGGCCCCTCTCCCCAGTCCAGCCCTTCAGCCTGAGAGGCGGCGGGGGCTCCGGGCGCGGCGGGCCCCGCCTGGCCGGTTGCCTGCAGCGTCAGCAGGGCGATCAGAGCCGCCCCCAGCCAGGGGCTGAGCCCCCCATACCTCTGATCGCTCCACCACCCCACGGCCACCCTCTGCAGACGCGTTGCATCAAGCCTGATCAGCCCCTGGCGGTGGGATGGCTCCATCCCCGGTTTCAGGGCTGATGTGCAGCGCCCCGGTGCGCGAGGGTTGGATTCCATCCCCGGCTTCCCCGATGGCCTCCCCGCTGGCGAGACTGCCGCGCCAGGTCTGGTTGATCGGCCTGATCAGCCTGGTGAACGATGGCGCCAGCGATCTGATCTACCCCCTGCTGCCCCTGTACCTGACCACGGTGCTGGGGGCGGGGCCGGCGGCCCTGGGCCTGATCGAAGGCATCGCCGAGGCGACGGCCAGCCTGCTCAAGCTGGTGTCCGGAGCCCTGAGCGACCGCAGCCGGCGCCGCACCCCTTGGATTGTGGGGGGCTATGGGCTCGCCGGCCTCTCTCGCCCCCTGATCGCCCTGGCGGGCAGCTGGCCGCTGGTGCTGCTGCTGCGCTTCAGCGATCGCCTCGGCAAGGGTCTGCGCAGCGCCCCCCGCGATGCCCTGCTGGCCGGCGTGGTGGCTGCGGATCAGCGTGGGCTGGCCTTCGGGCTGCACCGCGCCATGGACAATGCCGGCGCCGTGATCGGTCCGCTGCTGGCGGCGGGGCTGCTGGCCCTGAATCTGCCCCTGCGCACGATCATCGCCTGGTCGTGGCTGCCGGGATTGCTCTGCCTGGCTCTGACGTTGCTGCTGCGGGAGCCGGCGGCCCCGAGCGCTCCACCCGCCCGCCAGGCCGAGGCCGGGCCTCAGCCCCTGGCGGCACCCCGCGCACGTCTGCTGGCACCGCCGCCGGCTTTGCGTCGCTACTTGCTGGTGGTGGCGCTGTTCACCCTCGGCAACGCCTCCAACCTGTTTCTGCTGTTGCGTGCGCGCCAGCTGGGGGTGCCCCAGTCCCAGATTCCCCTGCTGTGGGCAGCGATCTCGGCGGTGGCCATGGTGGGCTCCACGCCCCTGTCGGCCTGGTCGGATCGGGTGGGACGCCGCCGGCTGCTTGTGGGCGGCTATCTGGCCTACGGACTGTTCTATGGGGCGATCGGTCAGCTGCAGGGCGGTGGGCCGTGGATCCTGCCCCTTTTCGCCAGCTATGGGCTGGTTCTGTCTGCCACCGAGGGGGTGGAGAAGGCGCTGGTGGCCGATCTGGCTGCCCCGGAGCAGCGCGGCTCCGCCTTCGGTTGGTTCCATCTCACCACCGGGTTGCTGCTGCTGCCGGCCTCCTGGCTGTTCGGCTGGCTGTATGAGAGCGTCTCCGCCTCGCTGGCCTTCTCCCTGGCGGGCGGCTGCGCCCTGCTGGCCGGCCTGCTGATGGCAGCGCTGCCCTTGCCAAGGACTCTGAGGCCCCTGGGTTGATCAGCGCCCCCGTGCTTAGGTTCGGAGGCTGTTTTCCCGCTCCGATGCCGCTGTTGCCCGCTGTTCCGGCTGAGGTTCAGGCCCATGGGGGTCTGGTGGCCACGGTGCTGGCGCCCCTGTTTGCCGGAATCACCCAACTGGTGTCCCAGGGGGGCTACGGCGGGGTGTTCCTGGCGATGCTGGTGGAGAACTTCCTCCAGTTCATCCCGTCGGAGGCGATCATGCCGCTGGCCGGCTATCTGGTGTTCGCCGGCAAGCTGCAGCTGGTTCCCACTGTCCTGGCCGGCACCCTGGGCACGATCGCCGGCACCATCCCCTGGTATCTGATCGGGCGGCTGGTCAACCAGGAGCGGCTCGAAGCCCATCTCCAGCGCCACGGGGCCTGGTTCGGCATCACCCCGGCCAAGCTGCGCAAATCGCGCCACTGGTTCAACCGCTACGGCGCTCTGGTGGTCTTCTGGGGGCGGCTGGTGCCGATCCTGCGCACCCTGATCTCGATCCCGGCCGGCATGGAGATGATGCCCTGGCGGCCCTTCCTGCTCTGGACCTCCCTGGGCAGCCTGATCTGGAACGCCGCTCTGACTGTGGCGGGCTTCAAGCTCGGCGAGAACTGGGAGCAGGTGCATGGAATGCTGCGCCCGTTCACGGCCCTGGTGGCCGGCTCCCTGGTGGTGATGGCGGTGCTGTTTGTGTGGCGCAGCCGGCGTCAGCAGCAGGCCTGAACCACGCGTTGATTCACAACGGAGCCTGGCGCCCTGGCCGGTTGCCGGTTCACGGTGGGGAGACCTCACCGCCAAAGACCATGGCTGAAGCCCCCTATCGGATCGCCCTGGCCCTGGTGGAGCGCGGGGGGACGCGGGCCCTGCCCCTCAACGGCCGCTCCCTGCGGCCCGGGACCGACGCCGACGTGGATCCCGGGGAGCTGGGACGCAGCCTGGCGCTGGAGCTGTTGCTGCGGCTCTGGCAGCAGAGTGATGTCACCCCCTACCGGCGGGCCGCCGGCGAGGGCAGCCTGCTGCTGGTGGATCTGCCCATGGAGCTGATGCATGAGCAGCTGCCGCTGCTCAAGGCCGCCTGGCTGGGCAGCGGCGACAGCGAGGGCTTCCGCACTGGCCTGTCGGCCATCGCGCTGCGGGGCTGGCGCATCGCGGTCGCCCGCCATGAGCCGCTGCATTTCGTGCCCTGGCCCTGAACAAGGGCCGCCCGGCGCTCACTCCTCGGGATAGAGGAGGTCGGAGAGCTCCTCGGGATCCACGTCGTAGACGCGGGCCAGGGTGGTTTCGATGGCGCTGGTGACCACCTCGGGCAGAAAACGCATCGCCTGGAAGGCGTCGTCGACGATCTCATCGCTCAGCAGCTTGTCGCCCCCGAGCTTTTCGTCGTTGATCACGGCCATCACCCAGCTCTGATAGGCGGTGACGAGGTCGCTGAGCTCGAGCTCCGGGTCGTTGAGATCCAGGGCCATCGGGCCACTCCGGGAGGATGCTCCTGCAGTTTGCCCGTTGCCTGCCCGTTCGGCAGGCCGGTGTGCCCATGTCGCCTTCCGAGCTCCAGGCCACCCTGGTCGATTTCGCCCTGCGGGAGCTGGTGCGAAACCACCGCACCAGCTTTGCGCCGCTGTGGACCCCCGAGAGCTGGGCCAAGCTGCTGATCTGGCTGGCGCTCAACTGCGGCTGCGGCACCGATCCGGCCTC
>JBAWXG010000093.1:0-8266 GCA_037144195.1 Synechococcus sp. ELA057 | reverse complement strand
AACGGATGTTTGCGGGATTTGTGAAGCGTGGTTCACGAAGGCGCGGCACGGATGGAGCGGGGCGTCATCAGCTGGAGCCCCAGCCTGACCCTGGTGCCCACCCGTGCCTGCTTCAACGCCTGTGGCTACTGCTCCTTCCGACGCGATCTGCCCCTGGCTGGGCCCCTGCCGGATGCCCTGAGCGATGGCGAGGCGGCTGCACGCATCGCTGCCCGCCCCGCCGCTGCCGAGCTGCTGCTGCTCAGCGGTGAGGTGGCGCCTGGATCGCCTGGCCGACGGGTGTGGTTTCAGCGGCTGATGTCGCTGTCACGTCTGGCCCTGCAGGCGGGCCGGTTGCCGCACACCAATGCGGGACCGCTCTCACTGGCGGAGATGGCGGCCCTGGGCCGGCTCAATCCCTCCATGGGGCTGATGCTGGAAGGGCTGGGCCCTGCCTATGAGCGCCTGCATCGCCACGCTCCCAGCAAGCGGCTGGACGTTCGCCTGGGGCAACTGGTTCAGGCAGGGCGTCTGGGCATCCCCTTCACCACCGGGTTGCTGCTGGGTGTGGGTGAATCCTGGGATGACCGCTGCGGCGCGCTGGCGTTGCTGGCTGACCTGCAACATCGCTGGGGCCATCTCCAGGAGGTGATCCTGCAGCCCTGGCGTCCTGATGGGGAACAGGCCCGGCCCCTCGCGGCAGCGGAGCAGGCCGATCTGCTGGAGCTGATCGCCCTGGCGCGCCGGCTGCTGCCCGCTGAGGTGCATCTGCAGATGCCTCCCAATCTCTGGCCGCTGGAGGCTCTGCCCGCTGCCCTGGAGGCCGGTATCGACGATCTGGGCGGCATCGATGCGGACGACGTGATCAATCCCTCCTATCCCCAGCCTTCGCCGCAGGTCCTGGCGACCCATCTGGCAGGCCTGGGCTGGCAGCTTCAGCCGCGCACCTGCGTCCATCGCGGCTGGTGGCCGCTGCTGCCTGCGGCTCTGGGCGCCCGGGTGGCATCGGTATCCCAGAAGCTTGCGGCCGCCTGAGCCCCTCGCCAGGATCCGCGTTGGTGGTTCTCAACCGCAGACGCCAGCCAACCAGGCCTTCTCCCTTCCCATGTCGTCGTCTATTTGCAGCTGTCGTCCAAGAAGGATCAGGTTTGCGCTGGTCCTGCTGCTGCTCCAGTGCCCTGCAGGCCTGGCAGCGCCGGCCACGGGCCAGGAGGGTGCCGCCGGTTCGTTGCAGCTCGATGCCGCTCCCCTGATCAAGGTGGCCGGCCGGCCGCCTCAGCCAGGCAGCGTCGAGGCCGCCACGGATCTGGCGATCCTGCAGTGGCTGCAGAACACCCGCACCCCGGAGATGGAGTCCAACAGCTGGCTCACCCTGGAGCGGGATCCGATCTTTTTCAGCCGGGCACTCGGTGTCGACATGGTGAAGCTCACGCCGCGGCTCAATGCCGGGCTGCGCTCGTTCATGGGGCCGATCGATGCGGTGACCGGCATGATCAAGAAACAGACGGCCCGACCCCGGCCCTATCAGCAGTACGCCCTGATCCGGCCCTGTCTGCCCCGCGAGGACAGCCAGTCGTTTCCGTCCGGGCATTCCACCTGGTACAGCGCCGCCTCGGAGCTGCTCGCCGATCTGTTGCCGGAGCGCCGCGAGCGACTGCTGGCTGTCGGCTTCCACGCCGGGGCCAGCCGGGTGATGTGCGGGGTGCATTTCCCCTCGGACGTGGAGGCCGGCCGCAGATTGGGGGCCGCCGCTGCTGTTCAGATCCTGGCCAGTCCGCAGTGGCAGGCGTTCCGCAGCGATCCCGCCCTGCAGAAGGAACTGCAACGGCTCCGCTCCGTGCCCCAGGACAGCCTGCCGCTGCTGGTCCGCTGAAGCTCCCAGGGGCTGTCCACGTTCCCTCGGGACGGAGCCTCCCGCACGCTTGTTAGCGTCCGGGCATCGTTCAGGACCGGTGATGCCCACTGCAGCAGCCGTGAGCAGCCAGCGCGTCCTGCTGGTGCGTCTTCCCTGCAATCCGATCTTTCCGATCGGTCCGGTGTACCTGGCCGATCACATCCACAAGTGCTTCCCGGCCATCCCGCAACAGATCATTGATCTGGCGGCCGTGCCGCTGCTGGATGTGGAGCGGGTGCTGCTGGAGCGCATCGTGGACTTCCAGCCCACCCTGCTGGTCTTCTCCTGGCGCGACATTCAGATCTATGCCCCGGTGGATGGGCGCGGCGGCAACCCGCTGCAGAACTCCTTCGAGGTCTTCTATGCCCGCAATCCCCTGCGGCGGCTGCGGGGGGCCTTCGGTGGCCTGCGGCTGATGGCCTCCTTCTACGGCGAGCTGTGGCGCAACCTGCGGCTGGTGCGCCGGGGCCTGCGCCGTGCCCGTCGCTTCCAGCCCCAGGCCCTTGCGGTGCTGGGAGGCGGCGCTGTCAGTGTCTTCTACGAACAACTCGGCCGGCAGATGCCACGGGGCACGGTGGTGTCCGTCGGCGAGGGCGAACCGCTGCTGGAGAAGCTGATCCGCGGGGAATCGCTGGAGCACGAGCGCTGCTTCCTGGCCGGCGAGTCGCCGCGGCCGGGGCTGATCCACGAGCAGCCCGCCGGCATGGAGAAAACCGCCTGCGATTACGCCTACATCGCCACGATCTGGCCCCAGCTCGACTGGTACCTCGACGGCGGCGACTTCTACGTGGGCGTGCAGACCAAGCGCGGCTGCCCCCACAACTGCTGTTACTGCGTCTACACGGTGGTGGAGGGCAAGGCCGTGCGGGTCAACCCCGTGGAGGAGGTGATCGCCGAGATGCGTCAGCTCTACGGGCGGGGCGTGCGCGGCTTCTGGTTCACCGATGCCCAGTTCATCCCGGCCCGCCGCTACATCGACGATGCAAAGGAGCTGCTGCGGGCGATCCTGGCCCAGGGCTGGAGCGACATCCGCTGGGCGGCCTACATCCGCGCTGACAATCTCGATGCCGAGCTGGCGGAGTTGATGGTCGCCACCGGCATGGACTATTTCGAGATCGGCATCACCTCAGGCTCGCAGGAGCTCGTGCGCAAGATGCGCATGGGGTACAACCTGCGCACCGTGCTGGAGAACTGCCGCCTGCTGGCCCGCGCCGGGTTCCGTGAGCACGTGTCGGTGAACTACTCCTTCAACGTGATCGACGAGCGGCCGGAGACGATCCGCCAGACCGTGGCCTACCACCGGGAGCTGGAGCGGATCTTCGGGGCCGACAAGGTGGAGCCGGCGATCTTCTTCATCGGCCTGCAGCCCCACACCCACCTGGAGCAGTACGGCTTCGAGCAGGGCCTGATCAAGCCCGGCTACAACCCGATGAGCATGCTGCCCTGGACCGCCCGCCAGCTGCTCTGGAATCCGGAGCCGATGGGCAGCACCTTCGGCCGCATCTGTCTGGAGGCCTTTGAGCGCAACCCTGGCGATTTCGGCCGCACGGTGATGGATCTGCTGGAGCGTGATTACGGCCTGGCCCCCCTGGAGCTGGCGTTGCATGCTCCGGTGGAGGGCCGTCGGGCCCTGGCCACAGCTGTTCACTGAGAGCGGGCCCTGAGGGAGTTCTCCTCGGGAGGGTGTTGCGCCAGCTTCCGCTTGCGGATGGCGAGCAACAGCAGCAGACAGGCGAGGCCCACGACGCCGCCGATCGGGTTGGCTGAGCCTCCGCCCGGCCCGATCAACCAGGCGGGGGTGCTGGCCGAGATCTCCAACAGGCCGGAGTTGAGGGCGAACCATCCCCCGACCAGGCCGCCGTGCAGGCCAATGGCTCCCCACAGCAGCCCCCCATCGACCTTCCGTTGCAGTCCAAGCACCGTCCCCAGCAGGATCAGGCCGATCACCAGGGCGAGGACGGACAGCCCATGGGGCAGATCCCCCTGATCGAAGAAGCGGTACCAGGGGTGCACCAGGGCGAAGATGCGGGCCTGCAGCGACAGGGCGCGACGGGGGCCTGACAGCAGTTCCAGTTCGCCCATCAGCCAGCCGCGAAACAGCAGCTCTTCGGCAAAGCCGACGCCCAGCAGCAGGGCCAGGGCATTCCAGAGCTCGGCGCTGCTCAGATCACCACGCCAGTGCGCATGGCCGAGAAGCAGCAGCGGCACGGTCAGGGCCAGCAGCAGCAGCGCGGCCTTCAGCAGCCCGCGGACCAGAGCCAGAAGGATTGCCGCGATGGCCTCGGCAGGGGCCTGTCCCTCGCCACTGGGCAGCAGCCCCAGGCGTTGCCAGGGATGGGACTCACCCCAGACCCGACGCAGCCGCAGCGGCAGCGTCAGCAGCAGCAGCAGCAGGGCGATGGCGGCACCTGCCAGATCCACCTGGTCGGCCCGCCAGCCGGGGGCGATCGCCTGCAGCGGACGGCTGAGCAACCAGCCGGCGCCGTAAAGCAGGGGGACGTAGAGAAGGGTTCCCCACCAGTGCAGCCGTGAACCTGGTTGGCTGCCGGTCATGGGGTCATTCCTCGGGTTCGATCGTGCTGCTGAGGCCCTTGGCCTTCAGGGTCTCGCAGTAGAACTCCGCCGGCTCCAGATCGCAGACGATCACCAGACCGACCCCGGTGTTGTGGGCTTCGAGCATCACGGCGATGGCGTCCTGCTCGCTCAGGCTCGGCACCACCTGCCGCAGGGTGGTCACCACGTACTCCATGGTGTTCACCGGATCGTTGTGCAGCAGCACCTTGTAGCGGGGTGAGGGCTTGCGCACCCGCTCGGGTGCCTTCTCCATCACGGCGGCACCACCGGGGGTGCCGGAGGGGCTCTGGCTGGCGTGGGGGCTGGAGCAAGGCGTCATCTCAACCATCGGGTCGCCGCCGGAGACTGAAGCGCTGGAATCCTGGCATCGCCGCTGCGGCATCGTCGTGACCAGCGCGTTGACGGTGTTCAGGGCGTTAGGGCCTGGCGGATGCGGACCATCGCCTCCTCCACATTGGCGCGGCTGTTGAAGGCCGAAAGGCGGAAGTAGCCCTCGCCCGCGGCGCCGAAGCCGCTGCCGGGAGTGCCCACCACGTGGGCCCGGTTGAGCAGCAGATCGAAGAAGCCCCAGCTGTCGACGCCGGCGGGGGTCTTGATCCACACGTAGGGGGCCTGCTCGCCGCCGAACACCTGCAGGCCGGCGGCGCTGAGCTCGCGGCGGATGATGGCGGCGTTCTCCATGTAGAAGCCCACCAGGGCCTTCACCTGAGCCTGGCCTTCGCTGGAATACACCGCCTCGGCGCCGCGCTGCACGATGTAGCTGACGCCGTTGAACTTGGTGCTCTGGCGGCGGTTCCACAGGCCCCACAACTCGACCTTCTCGCCATCGCTGGCGGTGCCCATCAGGCCGCGGGGCACCACGGTGAGGGCGCAGCGGGTGCCGGTGAAGCCGGCGTTCTTGGAGAAGGAGCGGAACTCGATCGCGCAGTCGCGGGCGCCCTCGATCTCGTAAATCGAGTGGGGCAGCTCCGGATCCTGGATGAAGGCCTCGTAAGCAGCATCGAACAGGATCAGGGCCTTGTGGGTCAGGGCATAGTCCACCCAGGCCTGGAGTTGCTGCCGGCTGGCCACCGCGCCGGTGGGGTTGTTGGGGAAGCAGAGATAGATCAGATCCACCGGCTGGTTCGGGATCTGGGCGGTGAAGCCGTTGTCGGCCGTGATCGGCAGATAGGTGAGACCGCCGTAGCGGCCCCCGTCATCGGCCTCGCCGGTGCGACCGGCCATGACGTTGCTGTCCACGTAGACCGGATAGACCGGATCGGTGACGGCGATGCGGTTGCCGGCCCCGAGGATGTCGAGAATGTTGCTGCTGTCGCACTTGGAGCCGTCGGAGACGAAGATCTCCTCGGCGCTCACCTGGCAGCCGCGGGCCTGGAAGTCGTGTTGGGCGATGGCTTCCCGCAGCCACAGGTAGCCCTGCTCCGGTCCGTAGCCGTGGAAGCCGGCGTGGGTGCCCATGTCGTCGATGGCCGCCTTCATGGCGTTGCGGCAGGCCTCCGGCAGGGGCTCGGTCACATCGCCGATGCCAAGGCGGATGATCCTGGCCTCCGGGTTGGCCTCGCTGAAGGCCTTGACCCGCCGGGCGATCTCGGGGAACAGATAGCCCGCCTTGAGCTTGAGGTAGTTGCCGTTGACCTGAACCATGGGGGGCTTGGTAGGTGCCCGTGATTGTCCTATGCGGCTGAGAGGCACCCAGCGCCTGCACAGGACCAGTGCCGGAGTCGGCCTCGATCGAGCCGAGCGGATTCAATCCTGCAGGTCAGCTTTCAGCGGCACGGCGTAGGGCTGCCGTCTGCGTCTGCTTGGAAACCCACAGGGCGAGGCAGGCGACAACATTGGACACAGCCATTGCAGGACCCAGTGCTCTGTAGGCAATGATCTCAGCCATGTTGACGGCCGGACCATCGGGTTGGATCAGATCGTTGAGGGCTGGAGCCGGCATCGAGGCAAGATCAAGGGGAATCAGCTCACGATTCCCCTGCCGAATCAAGCCCGCAATATGCTCCGCTTGCGCCCTTGGTAAGGGGCTGTTATCAATCAGCTCTGTCAGTGAACTTTGGAAGGTATTGAAGATGATGCTGCCCACCACAACTCCACCGATAGCCACTCCAAGGATCTGAGAAGCATTGCGCCACGACGAAGCCATGCCTGCCAGGCGAGCAGGGACCAGTCCCATGACCATGGTCAGCATGGCTGGAGAGCCAATCATTTTGAACAACAGGAAGCTGCTCGTCATGGCGATGATCACGGCTATGGGTGTGTCGGTTTTAATGAACAGGAATGACAACGCAATCGCGGCTGAAATTAGAAAACCGGTCAGGATGGTTCTGTAGGCGCCTATTCGCGCGATGATTGGGCCCGCAATCAAGTTGCCCAGGGTGGTCCCAACATTCAATGGAATCAGAGCAAAGCTGGTGGCGGCGACGAGCAGGTTGTGTTGCTTCTGTAGGAAGAGTGTGGTGAAGAAGATTGGATCAGTAGCGTTGGCTGCGGCCAGTGCAAGCAAAATAAATATCGCTCCTGGTTGCGAAGGAAGCGTCCAATCAAAGGCGGGTGACTTGAGGCGTTTGATGATGGCGCTCAGCAAGCCGAGGGCGATGACGGCGATCGCCAGCAAGGCCAGCCCTTGTCGTGAAGATGTCTGAAATGCTGTGATGGCAGACAGGAGAAGGATCAATGCCAGGCCAGCCAGGATTGGAGTTGTGAACTCCGGTTTTTGGTTTTTCCCTGGATCGCGTGGCAGTAGCTTGGCTGTCGTCATCATGAACAGAACTCCCAGCAGCAGCCATGCCCCAACCACGGGACGCCAGCCGGCCAAGCCGGCCAGGGCTGCGGCGATGGAAGGACCAAAGATCTGTGTTGCCGGTGACACGGCCGCAAAGCCAGAAAAGGCAATGGCCTGTTGCGCGGGTGAAGGAAATGCCGCTGTGACCATTGCCAGGCTGACAACGCGCAGCAACATGGTTCCGATGCCCTCCAGCGCCCTGCCCGTCAGGATCACGGCAAAGCTTTGGGCTGAAAGTGCGATGACAGTGCCGACGCAGTAAATCATTGCGCCGCCCAGAAGTACTTTCTTGCTTCCAAAAATATCGCCAAGTGTGCCTGCGATGAACACCGCCAGAAGACTGGCCGCATAGGGTGCGATTCGAATGATATTTGCGTTTTCTATTGAGAAATCAAGTTGCTCGCTTATCTCGGTCAAAATATAGGGTGCGGTCTCAAGTGAAAAGAGGCCAACAACGATCGCAAAAGCCGCGACGATGAAAGTTTTCTTCTGAATGGGCTTCCAGGTCTGAGGCGTTGTGCTGGAGGTGGAGGCTGCCATCTCGTGATCTCTTTTTTCAGTGAGTGGATGTCGTGATCTGGGGATTGCTGTGTCGGCTCCTCAAGCCTTTGTGGGCGGGTTGACGATGCCGGGCTGCTGGCGTGCCGTTTCCAGATCGACATCGATCAGTGCGTGTCAGTCGACCAGCAACAGACGTTGCCCTTCGTCGCCACAGGGCTTTTCCGCGATCAGCCAGGTGCGCTGCAGGGAGGCGATTGCGATGCAAGCAAACCCGGGGAGCGAACTGCTGAACGTACAGCGAGAGCACCGCTGTCTCAGGGGGTCTGTTGAGCGCAAGGCCGCTGACATCGTGATGGATGTCGTGGCTGGCCAGCGCCCGGTCATTCATCTCATCGACGTCCGTTTCCAGCGTTTGAACAAAGTCGGGCTTGGGATCGACGCTCGGGTCGTCATGGAGGACTTGTGCGATCTCGGCAAAGCTGTGTCCAGGGGTTCCCTTCGCCAACGGCAGCAGGTCTTCGAGGCAATCGGGC
>JBAWXG010000092.1:0-8421 GCA_037144195.1 Synechococcus sp. ELA057 | reverse complement strand
GGCTCGATGGATGCGAGCTGTGCGCATTGACAATGCGGTCTTAAACGGCAGAATTTGCTATGAGTGATCGGTCTCGCCCAAAAGGGTAATGCGTCTTTGGCCAAAGACGTGGTATTCGCTGAATGCCACCCTCTCCATGAAGATCAAATTTTTTGCAAATACCGCCTGATCGTTGCGGAAGGATGGCTCTGGCCTGTCTTTTCGGCTGATATCTCAATCCCCCCCCCCACCCACCCACACACAAAAAAAACATCGCATCTGCTTTGTGATTTCCAGGTTTATTTGATCCTTTCTGTGTTGGTGGTAATTCGTCATGAATGCTCTTCTGGTTACCAGAAACCCCCTGGTCTTCCGGCTGGTGAGCGCCTTCCTGCTTCAGGTTTCGGCGGTCCGGCTCATCCCCTGCCGCTGCGATCTTGCTTCGATTCGGGCTGCGATCGCTATCTGTCAGCCGATCTTGCTCCTGTTGGATGAATGCGAGTCCGTTGACGATTGCTCCTCAATTACACAGGTGATGCAGGACGGATGTCCTCCCATTGGACTCATCCGACTGGGATCCGGGCTCCAGCAGGGCTTGGATCGGCAGGGCTCGGGCATCTTCCTGCGGGTCGAATCTCCCACCCTGCTGGCGGATCTGGTCAATGCCGTGCGGGGCTTGTCGGCCCTGCCTGTGATGAAGCCTGAATCGCGCAATGATTTTGATCCGCTGCGTCTGAAAGGCCTCGCGCCGCGTGAGCGTGCTGTGCTGGATCATCTGGCTCAGGGCTGCAGCAGCAGCGAGGTGGCCGAGGCCATGGGGATCACCCGGCTCACGGTGGAGACCTACCGCCGCAGCCTCTGCAGCAAGCTTGGAGTCAGCGGCTCGCGCCTGGTGCGCGCGGCGGTGATCAGCGGTCTGTTGGCAGGTGATGGAGCTGACGCATCCCCCTTGTGAGTGCGCTGATCACTCTGAGAAGGAATGCCGTGACAGCTGGAGTTCCATGATTGGCTTCACTTGTTCCCGCAGGCGTTGCGGCTGAGACGGCACTCTCGCCGTGTGGTCTGATCTCAGTCGGCCAGCAGGCGGCCGCGGGTTTCGACCACCCAGGGCATGGCCAGCACGCCGAGCAGGGGCACGAAGCCGATGATGAACAGCACGCTGAAGGCCCCGTGCAGCACATTGGCCCGGGAGGCGGCGATGCTGCCCACCAGGAAGGGGCCCATGGCCGTGATGATGCGGCCGCTGTTGTAACAGAAGCCTGCTCCCGTCGCCCGCAGACGGGTGGGAAACAGCTCCGGCAGGTAGAAGCTGAAGCTGCCGAAGATGCCGAACACGCTGATGCCGATGGCGAAATAGAGCCAGCACCACAGCTGCAGATCAGCGGGCAGCTGCAGGCCGAAACAGCTGGTCATCACCAGGGCGGAGACCAGGAAATAGAGGCTGAACATCCAGCGCCGCCCCAGCAGCTTGGCCGCGGGAATGGTGAGCAGGGTCCCCAGCAGGCCGCCCGTGTTGAAGGCATTGGTGATGGCGGTCTTCCAGTGCTCGATCATCCCGTGGTCGGCAATCCGGCCCCCGTTCTCCGCTGCCATGCGGGCCAGGCCGGTGGCCACGACGGGCAGGAAGGCGTTGCAGCTCCACCAGGCGAGCAGCGCCACCACCGCCATCAGCAGCCCGCTCAGGGTCGCCCGGCGCAGGGAGGGCCGGAACAGCTCTCGGATCCGGGGGGGGCTGGCGGCGGAGGCGGTGTTCTGCCACCGCTCCGGCTCCTTGAGGAACAGGCGCACCAGGAAGGCGATCGCCGCCGGCAGCAGCCCGCTGAGAAACACCAGGCGCCAGGAGAGTTCGGGTTGATCCACGAACCAGCTGCCCGCGATCCAGGCATTGACCGCGGTCGCCAGGAACAGACCCAGAGGGGCGGAGGTGTAGAGCAGGGCCCCTGCCTCCACCCGGGAGCGCTCCGGCACCACTTCCGCCACCATCGAGGCGCCGGCGGCCCACTCCCCACCGATGCCAAGGCTGGCAATCAGCCGGAACAGCACCAGGGTGCCGATGTTCGGCGCAAAGGCACAGGCGAAGGTGCCGATGGCGTAGATCACCATCGTGCTCAGCAGGGTTGCGGAGCGGCCGATCCGATCGCACAGCTTCCCGAACAGGATGCCGCCGATGGCCCAGCCGATCAGCAGCACCGAGGTCAGCAGGCCGGTCCAGTACACCGTCGCTGAGCGGGCCTCAGGGCTGCCGATGCCGAGGTGCAGCAGGGTTGGGATGGCATTGGGTGCCACATAGTTGAGCAGCAGCCCGTCGAAGATGTCGAAGCCCCAGCCCAGCCAGGCGGCCAGCAGCACGGTCCACTGGGTTCGGTTGAGCTGCAGCATCGCGGCTGTACATGGATTGTCCCCACGGTAAGGAGCAGCGCCAGCCCTGCCTGGAGGGCGTTGTAAGATGCAAATTGCAAATTCTGGAAAGACGTCTTTCGCGTGTCTGATCGGGCCTCCGGGGATGCAATCAGTGACTCTTCCTCGGGCGCACCGGCTCACAATCACGCGACCGAGAGTACAGAGATTGTGGCCGGAATGGAGGCAGCATGGCATTCGGTCTTGCCTGGGTTTCTGCTGCTGCCGGGTGATGGTCTTCTTCTGGTGGATGGGGATCTCAGGCTTGTCTGGCTTGATCGCGATTCCCGTCAGAGATTCGGCCCTGAGAACGGGGAACTGAACGGCGTTGAGCTGGGGCGACTCTGGCCGGAGCTGGCCCTGGTGCTCGATCCCCTGCGGCCGGCGCTGGAGCGGGGGCCGATCGACCGCACGGTGGCCTGGCCAGCGTCCATGCAGCGCGATGGAATCGGCCCCCAGCCCGTGCGCCTGTTTCGCACCGATACCGGCTTCGGGATCGGCTTGCTGCCGGCAGTGGCACCCTCCGATGCGGCCACACCGTGGATCGCCATGCTCTGCCGGCTGCTCGATGCGGTGAATGAGGCCCTGCTGGTGACCCTCTGCGAGCCCCTGGATCTACCGGGGCCGATCATCATCTTCGCCAACCGTCGACTGGCCACCTACAACGGCTATAGCCGCGATGAGATCCTCGGCCGCAGCCCCAGGATCTTCCAGGGCCCCGACACCGATCCGCAGCAGCTGCGCCGTTTTCGTCAGGGTCTGCAGCGCTGGCAGCCGGATCTGAGCATTGAAATCCTCAATTACGGCAAGGATGGAAGGCCCCACTGGGCCGAGATCAGTGCGGCGCCGATGGCGGATGAGCAGGGTGATTACCAATGCTGGATCGCCGTTCAGCGCAACATCACCCATCGCAAGATCCTCGAAAGCAAACTCGCGGATCAGGCCGCCACCGATCCGCTCACCGGTGCGCTCAACCGTCGTGGTCTTGAGGAGAAGCTGGAGCGGATTCTGCGCTCGGATCCCGAACGCCTCGGCATCATCTATGCCGATGTGGATGATCTCAAGCGCTTCAATGATTCCTATGGCCATGCCGAGGGAGATCGGCTGCTGCTGGAGGTCATCCGTCGCATCCGCTCCGTTCTGCGGGATGACGATCTGCTGGCCCGGGTCGGTGGGGATGAATTCGTGGTGGTGCTGCCGAAGCTTCACGGCCAGGAGGATGCCCGCAGGCTGGCCGCGCGGATTCAGACCGCGATGGATGCACCCTGGATGGAACTACAGCCGCCTGTGGCGCTCTCGATCAGCATCGGCATCGCCCTACCGGATGCGCCTCTGACCTCGCTTCAGGAGGCCCAGGCACTGCTGCAACAGGCGGATCGGGCGATGTATGAGGCCAAGGCGGCCGGTCGCCAGGCCATTCACGTCGCGGAAGCGCCGCCGCCGCCATCGACCCACCGCTGAGCTTCCTCCAGGGCCCACTGGGTTCGCCTGTGGATCTCATGGGCGTAGTCGGTCCAGATGCCCTGGCCCCAGTAGCGGAAGCAGCTGGTCTCCAGCAGCAGCAGGTGGAGCAGCGCCTGCTGGTAGGCCTCGCTGCCAGTGATCGCCGGGTTCTCCGCCACCAGGGGATCAAACAGCTGGTGAAAGCTGGCGCTCAGGGCCTGCATCGGCTCCAGCACATTGGCGTAGCCCTCCACCCAGCTGAGGTTGTTGGTCCAGGAGGCCCCCTCCATCGAGAAGCCCGGATCGCTGGTCTGCAACTGAGCGATCGCCTGCTCCACCGACTCGCTGCTGGTGGCATCACCCACCTGTTGCCAGAGCCTGTGTTGCCGTACGGCCTGGATTGCCGGGTAATCGTTGGGGTTCAGGCCGCTGGATTCCAGCAGGGCGAGATATTCGCTGCCGTTCAGCGCCACCACGTCGCCATGGCCTGCATCTGAGGCGATCCGCTGGTGGGCCTGGATGTAGGCGGACGGGAATTCGTTCATCATCACGCCGCCGTTCTCCCCATCGGCGATCTGAGCCACGATCGCCGGCACCCGTCCATCCCCCTTGCCTGCCAGGGGTTGCCGGCTCAGGGTCAGGGCCTCGTAGCAGGGTTGCATCTGGCCCACCAGCTTGGTGTCGGAGCCCTGGGTCTTGATCAGGGCGGTGATGCTCACCGTCTCTCCTCTGGAGTTGCGGGCCACCAGGCGATTGGGACCGTATTTCTGTGCTGCAGGCAGGCTGGAGCCGTCGAGCGTTTCGACGCTGTGCTCCTGCACCAGCAGCCAGGTGTAGCCGCAGTCCCGCAGCGCCCTGATCAGTTCGTAGAGGGTGTCGGGATGGTTGGGCAGATGCATCTCCGGAGGGGAGAAGCCCCGCACACGCTGGAGGGCCTCCGTGCCGAACAGCGACGCGAAGTGCTGCTGCCAGGCCAGGATCTGCAGCTTCAGATCGGGGATCGGCGTGGAGGGGGCCACCGCATGGCCCCAGAAGCTGCCGAGCCACTCCACATGCGGCTGCAGCGCCGGATCGCAGGCCAGACGATGGAGCGCCTCGAGGATGTCGTGGCGGCCCATCTGCTGGAAGCCCCACAGCAGCGTGCCGGAATAATCGAGCATGATCCGCGGCTGACAACCCTCGGCGATCAGCTGGGGAATGATCTCCGCCAGGCGCCGGTAGCAGTGAATGAAGGGTTCGGCGTTGTGGTTGTCGCCCTCGCCCGGGTGCTCGAGCATGTACTGCAGGTGGGAGATCAGCTCCCCTCCGGTTCCGGCGGGAATCGTGGGCTGATGCATGTGCAGCGCGCAGGCGAAGGAGGCGCGGATCGCATCAGGCCGGTGGCTGGCCGGGCCTGCCGTCGACGCTGGCGTCTGCCCCATCAACGTGAGGATCTCGGTTTCACGTCCGGCGATCGGCGGAAGGCTGGCGCTGCGCATCGGAACCTCAGGCGGGGCTGACCTTCAGCCTGGAGCCGGCAGCTCTCGTCTGTCGGTCTGGATGTCGGAATCTGGGCTCTGGAGCCAACAGGGCTCAGTTCAATGGCCCTGCCGCACCCGCTTGACGGCCAGGCCCGCTTCGGTGGCTGTGACAGCTGCCAGGGCCAGCAGGCCGATCAGGCCCACCAGCTGGTTCTGGGCCTCGGTGGCGGCATCGGCGTTCTGAGCCAGCACCGCGCCGGCCACGAACCAGGCGGTGGCCAGGGCTGAGGTGATCCAGTAGGCCTTCCAGCGGCGCTGATACAGATAGCCCGCCCCCAGGCCGGGCACCACGTTCAAGGTCACGGCCACCCAACCGGCAGAGGCGGCGAGGATCTGTTCGCGGGTTGGCGTCATGACCGGAGAGTGGGGCCCTGCACTCTGGCGTCCCGCTCAGGCCGCTGCTGATGCCATGAGGCAGGCTGCTGTCAGACGACGCAACGGTTGTGCCATGGCCCCTGCTGCACGAGCCGTGCTGCTCGCCTGGTTGATCGGCTTCGCCGCACCCGGGATCGCCGGCCCGATCACCGACCTGCAGCTGCTGGCGGGCCGTTGCTTCGAGACCCCAGGCACCTCAACCTGCGGCAGCTTCTTCGATCTGTCGGATCGCCTCAAGCAGCAGGCGGAACGTCGCAGTCAGCTGCGCTGCTACACCTCGCTGCTGACCCTCGAAGCCGTGGCCTCCAAGGCGTTGCGCGGCATCCAGGAGCCCGCCCGCCAGGCGCAGGCACTTCAGGAGACCGCCGGAGACTGCCCCTGAGCCAGAGGCGATTGCGGGGGCAGGATCGGTCCCATGGATTGGCCTGAACCTGCCCTGATCAAGCCGTGCTCGCCATCAATCTGGGCATCAATCGTTGGCTGAATCCGTCTCCGATGCGGCAAACAAGGTGAGGCAATCCTCCACAACAAGACTGTTGTCTGCCTGGCTGTCCACGCGGAAACGCCCCCAGGTGGCCATCGGCTCAGGGCTGCGGGTACGCAGGGGCCAGTCGAGCCTTTGGCCTCTGTAGGTGAGCCCCACGCAGGTGAGGCTGGCGTCATCACCCAGCAGGCTCCAGAGCACGGAGATCGCGCTTCTCTCGTAGGGGGCCGCGTTCAAATCATCCGGGGATTCAGCGAGCGCTCCCGGTTGCAGAGAAAGCCTGAGCGCGCACTCCCAGCTCAGATAGGTGCCGTCGTGGGTGGGATAGAACCAGCAGGTGGCATTGCTCAGTTCGCTGAGCGCCACGCGGTCGAGGCAATGGAGAGCGGAGGGTTGCTGTGGATCGCCTTGGTAGACGCCGAGCCAGTGGTGCTGAGGTTCGATCCGAACCACCAGGGCATCGCAGAGCAACTGGGTGCCATCGCTGCTGCGGCGCTGATCGCCGGTGAGCCGGCCATCCACCGGCAGCTGAGCCAGGTCGGGATGGTCCGCTCCCTTGGAGAAGATGCGCAGGCAGAAACCCGTGGCTGGTCCGGCAGCCTGGGCCCTCTGCAACTCCTCCGTTGTTGTGATGCCGTCGGGCAAGGCCCCAGGCGGGGCCACCACAAAGATCAGCGGTGGGGTGATGGCGACCGATGCTGACAAGGGCTCAGTTCCGGCTGGAGGGATTGACGCTCACCGGGATGGCGATCAGTTCGCCCGATGGATCCGAGCTGAAATCAGCGTCGTCGGGGGCGGCTGCGGTGAGCTGATCGAGCACAGCCGGAACCATGCCGGCATCAAAGGAGAACCGGCCTGGGCCGTTGCACAGCAGTGCCAGGCTGCCGCCGAGATAGAGCAGCACCAGCTCCAGCACGTAGATGTTGAAGCCGGCGGTGGAGATGTGCTGGTAGGCCGCCACGGTCATCGTGCCGCTCAAGGCGAGGGCTCCGAAGGGGGTGAGCAGGCCCAGGATCAGCAGCCAGCTGCCGATCAGCTCTGAGAAGCCTGCGGCGTAGGCGAAGACGAGGGGGAAGGGCAGGTGCAGGGAGGCCACATAGGTGTTCGCGAACTGCTGAGGATCGGCGAGTTTCTCCTGGCCGTGATGAATCATCAGCCCGCCGATGCTCAGACGCAGCAGCAGCAGTCCGAAGGAGGCGAGCAGGCCGGGCCGATTCAGGTAGGCGCGCACGCCCGGAGCGATTGACGCCAGGCCGGGCCGATGCAGGGCAGGCGCGGGGGAGGGCATGCCCACGGCGAAGACCCAGAGCGCGAAGCAGGCGGCCATGAAGCCCGCAAACAGCTCAAGCAGGGTGGTTGTGGACATCGAAAGGAGACGTTTCCGAAATCATGGCAAGCGTCATGAAGAAACGTGAAGCGCCCCTTGCCGTGGCAGCGGCCTGGGATACCTATCCCTCTGGGCTTGTGGGCTGGGTGCCTGCTGGGCTGCAGAGGCTTCCCCTGGCATCCACTGGCACTGGATTGAAATCGGAGCGACAGGATTTGAACCTGCGACCCCCACTACCCCAAAGTGGTGCGCTACCAAGCTGCGCTACGCCCCGTGCTGATGTCTCGGAAGGGGTGCTCTCCTGGGGATGGCCGCAGAAGGACCGGGGTGGAGGCCCCGCCCGATGGGGTCATTTAAGCAGAACAGGGGCCTGCGGCGGCTTCAGCGTCAGGGCCTCATCCGTGCTGCAGGAGCGCCTCTGTGCTGTTCCCCGTGCCCCGACCTCTTTAGGAATCAGGGGCAGGTCGCCCGTTGCCCTGACGCCTTGGCGGTTCCGGTGCCCCACGGATCAGACGGCCTGTTTCCTTCATCCACAGTCTCATGACCTCTCTTTCGACCGATGCGTTTGCGGCCCTGAGCGATCTGGAAGCCCAGGCCATCAATGGTGGTGTCGATCCCAATCCCAGCACCATCTACACCGGTGACCTGAACTATGGCCAGGCCAAGGTGGCGAATCCTGGCTTCGCGAATCCTTCGGCTGCATACCCCTATGGCGTCGGTGGCCTCAACTATGGCCAGTACAAGAAGGCTCTCTGAGTCTGAGCCTCCGGCCTGAGTGCTGTTGGCGCTCAGCTTCCCCGCCGGGTTCACCTTGTGTGGACCCGGTCTTTCTTGCTGCTCCTGCGCCCGCCACTGTGGCGCTCTCAGCGCTGATTCCGCAGCCGCTTCAGCAGCCT
>JBAWXG010000091.1:0-8708 GCA_037144195.1 Synechococcus sp. ELA057 | reverse complement strand
CGTGACCGGCAGCCTGCACATGGGCCATGCCTTCAACACGGCCCTGATCGACACGATCGTGCGCTTCCAGCGCCTGCAGGGTCGCAACGTGCTCTGCCTGCCGGGCACGGATCACGCCTCGATCGCCGTGCAGACGATCCTCGAAAAGCAGCTCAGGGCCGAAGGCCTCCGCAAGGAGGATCTGGGCCGCGACGCCTTCCTCGAGCGGGCCTGGGCCTGGAAGGCCGAGAGCGGCGGCACGATCGTGGCTCAGCTGCGCCGTCTGGGCTACTCGGTTGACTGGCAGCGTGAGCGCTTCACCCTCGATGCCGGCTGCAGCGTTGCGGTGATCGAGGCGTTCAACCGTCTGCACGAGCAGGGCCTGATCTACCGCGGCGAATACCTGGTGAACTGGTGCCCGGCCTCGGGATCTGCGGTGAGCGATCTGGAGGTGGAGATGCAGGAGGTGGATGGCCACCTCTGGCATTTCCGCTACCCGCTCAGCGATGGACCGGCCGCCGACGGCCGCACCCACCTGGAGGTGGCGACCACCCGCCCTGAGACCCTGCTGGGCGATACAGCCGTGGCCGTGAATCCCAGGGATCCCCGCTATGCCGCCCTGGTGGGCCAGACCCTCACCCTGCCGCTGGTGGGCCGCCAGATCCCGATCGTCGCCGACGACCACGTGGACGCGGAATTCGGCACCGGCTGCGTCAAGGTGACCCCCGCCCACGACCCCAACGACTTCGCGATTGGGCAGCGCCATAACCTGCCGCTGGTCACGGTGATGGCCAAGGACGGCTCGATGAACGAGGCCGCCGGCCGCTTTGCCGGGTTGGATCGCTTCGAGGCCCGCAAGGCGGTGGTGGCCGCCATGGAGGCGGAGGGTTTTCTGGTCAAGGTGGAGAACTACCGCCACAGCGTGCCCTTTTCGGATCGCGGCAAGGTGCCGGTGGAGCCCCTGCTCTCCACCCAGTGGTTCGTGAAGACCGAGCCGTTGGCGGCCCGCTGCCGCGAGGCCCTGGAGCAGGCCGATCCGCGCTTCGTGCCGGAGCGCTGGGCCAAGGTCTACCGCGACTGGCTCACCGATATCCGCGACTGGTGCATCAGCCGCCAGCTGTGGTGGGGCCATCGCATCCCCGCCTGGTTCGTGGTGAGTGAAACGGGCGGTGTCATCACCGACAGCACCCCCTACGTGGTGGCCCGCGACGCGTCAGACGCCCTGGCCAAGGCCGAGGCGCAGTTCGGTGGCGGTACCCACGCCCATCCCCTGGTGCTCGAGCAGGACCCTGATGCCCTCGACACCTGGTTTTCGAGCGGCCTCTGGCCCTTCTCCACCCTGGGCTGGCCGGAGGCCGGCGCCGCCGATCTGGAGCGCTGGTACCCCACCAGCGTGCTGGTGACCGGCTTCGACATCATCTTCTTCTGGGTGGCCCGGATGACGATGTTGGCGGGTGCCTTCACCGGGAAGATGCCGTTCCGGGATGTCTACATCCACGGTCTGGTGCGCGATGAGAACAACCGCAAGATGAGCAAATCGGCGGGCAACGGCATCGACCCGCTGCTGCTGATCGATCGTTACGGCGCTGATGCCCTGCGTTTCGCCCTGGTGCGCGAGGTGGCCGGCGCCGGACAGGACATCCGCCTCGATTACGACCGCCCGTCCGACACGTCCGCCACGGTGGAGGCGTCGCGCAATTTCGCCAACAAGCTCTGGAACGTCACCCGTTTTGCGCTGATGAACCTGGCTGGCGAGACGCCGGCGACCCTGGGTGAACCGGATCCCGCTGTGCTGGCTCAGGAGGGCAGGCCATTGCAGCTGGCCGATCGCTGGATCCTCTCGCGCCTGGCACGCGTCAACCGCGAAACCGCCGAGCGCTATCAAAACTATGGCCTCGGCGAGGCGGCCAAGGGGCTGTATGAGTTTGCCTGGAATGAGGTGTGCGACTGGTATGTGGAGCTGATCAAGCGGCGCCTCAATCCAGGTGAGAATCCCACCCCCGCGGCCCTGGCCGATCAGCGCACGGCCCGGCAGGTGCTGGCCAAGGTGCTCAGCGAGCTGCTGCTGATGCTGCACCCGCTGATGCCGCACCTGAGCGAGGAGCTGTGGCATGGCCTGACGGCTCAGCCGCAGGAGACGTTTCTGGCCCTGCAGCGCTGGCCCGTCGCCGATGCATCCGCCTGCGATGACGCCCTGGAGGCGTCGTTCGCCGCGCTGATCGAGGCGATCCGCGTGGTGCGCAACCTGCGCGCCGTCGCGGGTCTCAAACCCAGCCAGAGCGTGCCGGTGCGCTTCGTCACCGGCCGCGCCCCGCTGGCTGAGGCGCTCGCGGCTGCCACGGCTGACATCACCGCCCTGACCCGAGCCGAACGCGTCGAGGTGCTGGATCCGGCGGCGGCGGCGGCCTCCCCCGCGGCCAAGGCCCTGGCGGGCGTCTGCGGCGACCTGCAGGTGCTGCTGCCGATCGAGGGTCTGGTGGATCTCGATGCCCTGCGCGGTCGACTGGAGAAGGACATCGCCAAGGCCGACAAGGAGATCAAGGGACTGACCGGCCGCCTGGCCAATCCGAACTTTGCCGACAAGGCGCCGCCGGAGGTGGTGGCGGAATGCCGGGCCAACCTGGCGGAAGCCGAGGCCCAGGCCGGGCTGGCACGCCGGAGGCTGGCGGACCTGGTCTAGGGATCAGTCCCGTGGCTCCGGAAGCGTGCGGTCCCGCAGGCTGGCGATCGCCACGAACCAGCGCAGACGCAGCCCGGCCCAGACCCCACGGCGGGCGGCCAGCTCCAGGTACTTCGCCCGGCCGCAGGCCGTGCGGATGCCGCTGGGGATGGGCACGGATTCGGCATCCATGGTCGGCAGGCCTGGCAGCGAAAGCATTCTGGCGCCCTTCGCCGTCTCCCCGAACTCTTTTCGCCGCTGGCCGAGAGTGTCGCGAATGATGCAGAACCGTTCGCGCCGCCGGCTGCGGTTGCGCGCCCTGGCCCACCCGCTCCTGTCGCTGCTGCTGATCGCCGCCACGGGGGCGTCGTTCAGCGGTGGGTTGGCCGTTGTGGCGGCCCCACTCCCGTCTGCCCTGCAGTCCGCGCGCGATCCCGATCACGAGCCGGTGGTGCTGGCTTTCCATGAGGTCACGGAGTCCACGCGGGCTGTGATCCCCGATTACGCCATCACACCGGCCCGCTTCGAGGAGCAGCTCGCCTGGCTGGTGGCCCACGGCTATCACTTCATCAGCGTCGATCAGCTTCTGGCGGCCCGGCGGGGCCGCGGCAGCCTGCCGCTGCGGCCGGTGCTGCTCTCCTTCGACGACGGCTATCGCAGCACCTACGCCGAGGCCTTCCCGATCCTGCGCCGCTATCACGCACCGGCGGTGCTGGCCCTGGTGGGGCGCTGGCTGGAGCCCCGCGGCGGCATGACCCCCTTCGGCGATGAACGCATCGAACGCGATCGCCTGCTCAGCTGGGATCAGATCCGCCAGATGCAGGCCAGCGGTCTGGTGGAGATCGCCAGCCATTCCCATGACCTGCATCACGGCATCACGGGCAATCCCCAGCTCAATTCGATGCCGGCGGCGACCACCCGTCGCTATCAGCCAGGCCTGGGGTACGAAGATGAGCGCGCCTACCGCGAGCGGTTGCGGGCTGATCTGAGCGCGAACAACGCTCTGCTGAAGCGCGAGCTGGGCCGCAGCCCGCGGGTGATGGTCTGGCCCTACGGCCGCTACAACGCCACCACCGTGGCTGTGGCCCGGGAGCTCGGCATGCCCGTGGGGCTCACGCTCGACGATGGCGCCAACACGGCGGCGGTGCCGCTCGGCAGCCTGCGTCGGATTCTGATGACCGCCGAGATGGGTGGCAGCGCGGGCCTTGCCAGAGAGCTGCTGGCTCGCCGCGAAGACCTGCGCGACAACAGCCGTCCCGCCAGGGTGATGCATGTCGATCTCGACAACATCGACGATCCCAATCCCGCCCAGGTGGAGCGCAATCTGAAGCTGCTGTTGCAGCGCATCCGCGCCATGGGGGTGAACACGGTCTTCCTGCAGGCCTACGCCGACCCCGACGGCAACGGTGCGGCCGACGCGCTCTATTTCCCCAGTCGCCTGCTGCCGCTCAAGCGGGATCTGTTCAGCCATGTGGCCTGGGAGATCCGCACCCGCACGCAGGTGCGCCGCCTCTATGCCTGGATGCCCGTGCTGGCCTTCCAGCTCTCGCCCGGCACACCCGGGGCTGATCAGAAGGTCGTCACGCAGCCTTCAAAGCGGGGTCACCTCACCATGGGTTACCCCCGCCTCTCGCCGTTTGCGCCGGCCGCCATGGAGAGCGTGCGGCAGGTCTATCGCGACCTGGCGCGCCGCGCCACCTTCGACGGCCTGCTCTTTCACGACGATGTGACCCTGAGCGACTACGAGGACGCCAGTGCCGCCGCGCTTCGCCAATACAAAGCCTGGGGCCTGCCCACCGATCTGTCCGCGATCCGCGCCAACGACACCCTGCTGGGCCGCTGGACCAACCGCAAGAGCGAGGCGCTGGAGCGGCTCACCCTCGATCTGGCAGCGATCGTGCGGGCGGATCAGCCCCAGCTCGTCACCGCCCGCAACCTCTATGCCCAGGTTGTGCTCAACCCCCATGCCGAATCCTGGTATGCCCAGTCGCTCGATGACGCCATCCGCGACTACGACTTCACGGCGGTGATGGCGATGCCGTACATGGAGAAGGCGGGCGATCCCGATCGTTTCCTCACCCGTCTGGTGGAGGCTGTGAAGCAGAGGCCCCATGGCCTTGGCCGGGTGCTGTTCGAGCTGCAGAGCACCGACTGGGCCAGCCGCAGGGACCTGCCATCGGATGAGCTGGCGCGTCAGCTTCAGCTCCTCTACAGCCTGGGGGCGCGCCACACCGGCTATTACCCCGACAACCTGCACCGCGGCACACCCGATCCGGAGGTGCTGCGGCCGGTGTTCCAGGCCGCGGGCAACACCGCGCCTCGCCCATGAGCATCGGCCTGCTGGAGCAGCGGCTGGGCCTGGTGGTGGCCGCCTACCCCCTGGTGCTTGCCCTGCTCTGGTGCCTGCTGGCCCTGCTGTGGAGCTGGCGCTGGGAATGGCCAGAGCGTTGGTGCCGCCAGCCGCCGGATGGGGATCTGGGACCTCCTGTGAGCGTGCTCATTCCCTGCTTCAACGAGGGCCCCAACCTGCGGGAGACCATCGGCGCGGCTCTCGCCTTGCGCTGGAGCGACTGGGAGGTGATCGCCATCAATGACGGCAGCTCCGATGACACCGGCCAGCAGCTGGAGGCCATGGCCGAGGCCGAGCCGCGGCTGCGGGTGGTGCATCTGGCCGTCAACCAGGGCAAGGCCCTGGCCCTGCACGCCGGTGCCCTGCTGGCGCGCCATGAACTGCTGCTCTGCATCGATGGGGATGCCCTGCTGGATCCGCACGCCGCCGCCTGGATGGTGCGCCATTTCCAGCGGGATCCCAGGCTCGGGGCGGTCACCGGCAATCCCCGCATCCGCAACCGCAGCACCCTGCTGGGGCGGCTGCAGGTGGGGGAGTTCTCGATGATCGTGGGCCTGATCAAACGGGCCCAGTCCCAGCTGGGTGGCCTGTTCTGCGTGTCGGGGGTGATCGGCTGCTTCCGCCGCACAGCCCTCCATGAGGTGGCCTACTGGAATCCCCATCGCCTCACCGAGGACATCGACATCACCTGGCGGCTGCAACGGGCCGGCTGGCGCGTGCGCTACGAACCCCACGCCCTGGTCTGGATCCTGATGCCGGAGACCCTGCGGGGCCTCTGGCGTCAGCGGCGCCGCTGGGCCGATGGCGGCCTGGAGGTGCTCTCGGCCAATCTCGATCTGCTGCGCACCCCGCGTCTTTGGCACTTGTTGCCGCTGCTGCTGGAGCCGCTGGCCTCGCTGCTGTGGGCCAATCTGCTGGCGCTGTTGCTGCTGCTCGCCCCCCTGGCGCTGCTGCTGCAGGGCCAGAACGGTCAGCCGGTGGTCGGATGGCTGCCCCATGGCTTCACGGCACTGCTGCTGCTGGCCTGCGCCCTGCAGTTCGCCGTGAGCTTCTGGCTGGATCGTCCCTACGACGTGGGCCTGCGGCGGATCGGCTTCTGGATGATCTGGTACCCCGCCGCCTACTGGCTGCTGAGCTTCGCCGCCACCGTGGTGGCCTGCTGGCGCTGGCCGCTGCGTGACCGCCGTGGCAGGGCCCGCTGGATCAGCCCCGACCGGGGCCTGCGGGCCTGATCGGACTGTTGATTCGCCGCTTTATCGCCGCATCGACCTTGCCGAAATCTGCACGGGACAGCCACAGAGTGTTGCCATTGATGCAGACACCTGTCGTGCTTGCCTTTTCTCCGCCTTGCGTTCCAGCAAGCGGACCCGCCACGCCCATCCTCGATCGGCGCCATCGGCTGGGCTGGAGTGAGCGGCTGCCGGCAAGGCTGGGCACCGCTGCCCTCTGGGCCGGCTCGATCGGACTGCTCGGGCCGCTCAAGCTCGCCGGTGTGCTCGTCACCGGCAGCGTGCTGGTCCCCTTCCTGCTGCAGCTCGATCGGGGCCGCCGCCAATCGCTTCCCTCTCCCGGCAGCGTCCAGACGCCGCCCCTGGTTCTCGAGGCAGGTTTGCCCCGGGCGGTTCAGGCCGCTGAGCTGGGTCTGGCGGAAGCCCAGCTGTTCCGCGCCCGCCATGCCTCTGTGTGCACCGTGCATCACGACGCTGCAGGTCGCATCGTGGATCTGGAGGTTCCCGCCCCCCTGGCGCCCGTTCCCGTTCCGAGCCCCGATGCGCATCCTGTTGGCTGAGGACGACGTCCGCCTGGCGGAGCCCCTGCGGGATTTCCTCACGCGCGATCAGCACGCCGTCAACTGGGTTGATCACGGCGGCATCGCCCTGGAGGAGCTCCTGGCATCGGACTATGACCTGGCCCTGCTCGACTGGATGCTCCCCGGTCAGGACGGCCTTTCGATCGTGCGGGAGCTGCGCCGCCGGCAGCGCCCCACCCTGGTGCTGATGCTCACGGCCCGCGATGCCCTCGAGGATGTGGTGGCCGGCCTGGGGGCCGGGGCGGATGACTACCTGGTCAAACCGTTCCGGATGGCGGAGCTCTCCGCCCGGATCCGTTCGCTCGAGCGCCGCGCCGTGCGTCCCTACAGCGCTCAGCTGTTGAACTGGGGGCCGTTGGAGCTCGATGTGGAAGCGGCCCTGCTGCGGGTCCATGGCCAGGAGCTCACCCTCACCAGCAAGGAATACCAGCTGCTGGAGTGGTTTCTGCGCCATCCGGCCCGGCTGTCCACGCGGGCCTATCTGCTCGAGCACCTGTGGTCGATCGATGCCGATGCCGGCGAGGAGACGGTCAAGACCCACCTCAACAACCTGCGGCGCAAGCTGCGCAGCGCCGGTGCGCCGGATCCGATCGAGACGGTGCATGGGCAGGGCTATCGCCTGCTGCCGGCGCCATGATCAGCCGCGATCCCGCCCGCGCCTCGATCACGGCCCGTCCTGCACGCACGGTGCGCAGTCAGCAACTGGAGCTGCTGGGGCTCTACCTCGCCTCCCTGGTGGGGGTGCTCGTGGTGTTTGCCGTGGTGGTGCGCAAGGGGTTTGAGGGCATCGCCCTGGCCGATGTGCGCAGCCAGCTCACCCTGATCGGGGAGGACTTCTCCTCCCTGCCGATGCCGGAACCCGGCAGTGAGCGGGATCTGCAGGCCAGTCACCAGGATTTCACCACGGCGCACCAACAGGTGGAGTGGTTTCAGGGCGATGGGCGCCGTCCGACCGCTCGCCTGGGGGAGGTGCGGACCCTCGGGCCCCTGCCCCCCCGCCGCGGCAGCCAGCGGTTTCTTTGGCAGACGGGTCCCGACAGCATCGCCTTGGTGCGCCCCGCCGATGGCGATGGGCCCGACAGCGGCGGCCGCCCCCGGGTGTGGCTGCGGATCAGTCAGGGCCTCGAACCGCTGGAGAACCGCCTGCATCAGCTGGATCTGGCGATGGGCGTGGCCATCGCTCTGGCCATCGTGCTCAGCGCCGTGAGCGCGACCCTGCTGGCCCGCCGTGTGGTGCGACCGCTCGAGCGCAGCCTCAGGCGGCTGCGGGAATTCGAGCTTGATGCCTCCCATGAGCTGCGCGGGCCGCTGGCGGCGATGGCGGCCAATGCGGAGATGGGCCTGCTCGACTGCGCCGCCGATCAGCCCAACCAGCGCCGTCGCTTCGAGGCGATCGCCAGCGCCACCGATCAGCTGCAGCGTCTCGTTGAGGATTTGCTGATGCTGGCCAGGCAGGAGCAGAGCCCGCTGGCGGATCCGCAGTTGATCGATCTGGCCGATGTGGTGCAGCAGCAGCTCGATCTCTACGGCGATGCCCTGGCGCTGCGGCAGCAGCAGCTTGAGCGTCAGCTGCAGCCAGGGCTGAGTGTGCTCGGTCAGCTGAAGCTGATCCAGCAGCTGGTGCGCAACCTGCTCGATAACGCCCACCGGTACAGCCCAGACGGCTCCACCATCGAGGTGCGGCTTGAGGGCCGGGGGCGTCAGGTCTGCCTGGAGGTGCGCGACAGCGGCCCGGGGATTCCCCAGGATCAGCTCTCCAGCGTGTTCGATCGCTTCTGGCGCGCCAGTGCCGATCGCAGCGAGGGCGGCAGCGGCCTGGGCCTGGCGATCGCCACCCGCATCTGTCGTCTGCACGGCGGCAGCATCCGGGTCAGCAGTGCCCCAGGGCAAGGGAGTTGCTTCCAGGTTGA
>JBAWXG010000090.1:0-8753 GCA_037144195.1 Synechococcus sp. ELA057 | reverse complement strand
CGGACAACTTCCAGTTCTCCGGAACAGCCGCCAATACCACGACAAACCGGGACATCCTGACGGATTACACATCCGGCACGGAGAAGCTGGTGTTCAGCAAAGCCGTGTATGGAGGCTTTATTACCAACCCTACCTCCAGCATCACCAGCGCCCAGCTGGTGCAGAGCTCCAGCTTCACGGCATTCACCGCCACCAGCCAGCGGTTCGGTTACAACAGCACCAGCGGCATTCTCTACTTCGATGCCGATGGCAGCGGCTCAAGATTCAGCACCCAGCAGGTGGCCGTCCTGGGCACCCTCACCCATCCAAGCTCTCTTGCCACGAGCGATTTCAGCCTGATCGCCTGATCACACATCATCCATGCCGCGAGACCTCATCGCCATTCAGCGCCGCAAGCCATCGTTCCATAAGGCTCAGTGGGTATTGATCAGGATGCATCCGAGCGGCAGATTAAGCTGCCGCTCGGCCCAGGTGACAAAAACTTCTGATTGCAGTCTCGACTGGCTTAAGGGATCCACATCAAAGATATCCAGGCCAGGGTACCTTGTTCTGCAACGACTGAAGCCTGTTGCTGTGCTTCGACCTTGATCCTCAAGGTGTATTGGAGAACGTTCTTGGGATTTTCACCACTGCTCGAGGCCCCGCTGGGGCCGCCTGACTCGACTCGGATCGACGCGAGCGAAAATGGCTGGGCCGCCTGGGCTTCAGCGGAGCTGGATCCTGTTGTTGACTCTCGCCAATCTGCTCACCCGTGGTGCGCATAAGCCCCGGCAAGAACGTGACAACAAAGAAGACCAGAGGCAGACCAATCACGAATGCACCAACGGCAATATAACCAACAAAAAGGTCGCTCCAAGATGCTTGCATTTGGCCCCTTTAAGAACATACAAATAATCTATTGACGACCTCCACAGCGGGTCTTCATGCAGCAGCTTTACGCTCAGCCTGCTGTTGACCGCCCTGGCCTCCAGGCATGTTCAACCCGTTGAGGACAGGGCCGCAGTCCCTCACCACCGTGCGGTATCGGGCTCCACCAGGGCACGCGGATCGCCGTCAGGCCCGACGAAGGAGGAGGGATCCAGAATCCAGCGCTCGATCAGCTCCTCCAGGCGCCTCTGGGAGAGGGGATCGAGCACGGCGGTGCGGCGCAGGGCATGCAGGTACCCATCGGCATAGAGGCGAAGCTCAGCAGGGGAGTGGTACCGATGCGCAAGCTCCTGACAGGCGTCGCAGAGCGACTGGAAGTGGCGGATGGCGTCGGGATGCTGCAGGGCGGTCATGGCACTCCGAACCTCGTAACCATTCTGTCCCCCTGAGGCAAGCGCGGCGTTGCCGCCGGAGGCGGACAACCGAAGCGGCCCGGCCCGATCCCGTGATCCCACATTGGTCAGCGAATCCTCGCAGTCACGGCCTCCTGCTGCGCACAGCACACGTTGAATCAAAGAAAGGCGATACCTTGAGAGGAGAGCGCATGTTTCGGCCTGTCGATCTCGTCCCTGTGCCCCTGGCAACGATGGCATTTTCACCACGATCCAGGCTTCAGTGGACTCAATCCCGGATTGTTGTCTGTGGTGAGGGCCAATGAGTGAGCCTTCCTCCCTCGCGAAACGGGTGCTGGTGGTGGATCCCCACGCCACCCTGCGCACGGTCATCGCCCAGCGCCTTCGGCAGGACGGCCACCTCTCCGCCGCCGTGGCCAGCGCTCGCGAAGCGCTGGAGATCTGCCAGGAGCAGGCCCCTGATCTGCTGGTCAGCGCCGAGTTGCTGGAAGGCACCTCGGCCCTTCGGCTGGCGTCCCAGCTGCACTGCCCCGTGATGGTGCTGACGGCACGCACGGGCTCCGAGCCGGTCGTCACCCTGCTGGATGCCGGCGCAGACGACGTGCTGCGCAAGCCGTTCGGCCTGGAGGAACTGGCAGCCCGCTGCCGCACCCTGCTGCGCCGCCAGGGGAATGGTCTGCAGGAGCGGGTCTGCGTCGGCCCCCTCGAGGTGCATCTGCTGCTGCGACAGGTGACTCTGCGCGATCAGCCGGTCGAGCTCAGCCCCAGGGAATTCGCCCTGCTCTGCGCCCTGCTGATGCCCCCTGGGGTGGTGCGCACCCGCCAGGAGCTGCTGCGCATGGCCTGGCCTCCCTTCAGTGGCGGCCCACGCTCGGTGGATACGCAGGTGCTCACCCTGCGCCGAAAACTGGAGCAGGCGGGCCTGGGAGAAGGCGGCGGCATCGAAACGATGCGCCAGCAGGGATACCGCTTCAGTCTCGACACCCTCCCGGAACAGGATTCCCCCGCGGCACCAGCCCTGCAGAGCCTCGGCTCCGCTGCAGGCACCGGTCGTCTGGCCTGAAGCCGCCCGTTTGCGATCGCGGCTGATCCCGTGGATCAACCGCCGGTTGCCATTGCGGGTGGAACCAGGATCAGAGCCGCCAGTTCGGCCACCAGCAGCAGGGCGCAGATCGCAGCCAGCACCTGATAGGTCCAGGGAGGCGTCAGCCGACCGACCGCTTGGCAGTCCAGGCCGCTCAACCGGGCGAACCCATCGAGAAAGTCATCGAAGCGCTCCAGGCGTTGCGGCAGCAGGTAGGCCCGGCCGGCACCGGCGGTGCGCAGGTAGAAGACCCGGCCCCCCTGGCTGGTGCCCACCGGCGTGAGCCCGGTGATCTCGCTCCAGCGCAGCGACCAGCCGCGCCGCAGCAACCAGGAGCACCAGCGGGGATGGCTCAGCTCGATTCCATCAGGACTGAGCACCACTTGCTCACTGCTGATGGCCAGCACCAGCCCCAGACCAAGGGGCACCGCCAGCAGCAAGGGCAGCCGCAGCGCCTCAGGCGCCATGAACGGCAGTGGAAGAACCAGAGCCAGATAAAGGGCCAGCAGGGTGAAGCGGATCCCGGGTGCCATGCCGAAACAGGCCCTGGGATCAGGAGAGCCGGCCACGGCGACCGGCGCGGTCATCGGTCCTCGGGCGATCCCGGCAGGGGCTCGATCAGGCTCGGGGGCTGATAACGGCCACCGAAGACCTCCGCTTCCCGCCCCTTCCAGAACTGCCCAAGCGCCATCAGATCGGCATGGGCCTCCTGCACCCGGCTCAGGTACTCCTGAGGGTCGAGGCTGTCGCGCGATTCACGCAGTTTGGCCAGCCGCAGCAGATGCAGGTTCCAGGGCTTGCTCAGTTCGCCGCGGGCCTCGAAATAACGCGCCAACTCCCTGGAAGGGGGCAGAGGGGGGATGGCCATCGCGAAGCGATCACAGCTGCCTCACCTTATGAATCGTGATGGCGCCGCTGTGGAAGCCCCCCGCCGGGGAAGCGATACAGGTCGGGCCGCAGATCGGCGAGATGCCGCGTTCCGGCTGGGTGACTCGGGCCGTAGTCGCCAGGGATGCAGTCGGCCAGCAGCAGGGTCGGCTCGGGACGGGCGGCCACCAGCACATCGCCATGGGGTCCGCAGATGATGCTGTTGCCCAGATAGGCGGCCATCACGGTGCCATCCACCCGCTCTTCGCCACAGCGGTTCGCATAGGCCACGAAGCAGTTGTTGGAAAAGGCATTGGTGGGGATGCAGGTGCGGGACACATCGGGATAGGGACGATCGGTGCGCGTGCCATCGCTGAGCCGTGCCCAGGTGTCGGCGGCGGTGGGGATCAGCACCAGCTGGGCACCCTGAAGAGCGAGCTGTCGGCTCAGCTCCGGGAACTCAGCCTCGTAGCAGTTGAGCAGACCCACGGCGATCCCGTTGACCTGCTGGACGGTGAAGGCCGGCCCCTCCTCCGGGTGCACATAGCCCTGACTCCAGCAGAGCTTTTCATCAGGCCCCCAGAGATGGGTCTTGCGGTAGTTGCGCAGCAGGCTGCCATCGGGACCGAACAGGGCGATGGCGTCGTAGAAGCGCTGCTCTCCTGCCACCAGGGCGCGCTCGGGATAGGGACAGGCCACCGCAAGTCCATGGCGCCGGGCCGCCTCCGACACCCGTTGCAGAGCAGGCCCGTCCACCGGCTCCGCCAGGCGGCGGGCGAGATCCGGCGTCACGATGTAGCCGCTGAGGTACAGCTCCGGAAACGCCAGCAACTGGACGCCATGGCCCGCAGCCAGGGCACAGACCGCCTCGAGGCGTTCCAGGTTGGCGGCCACGGCAGCGGGGGTGGCCGCATCGCCGGTGCCCTGCCAGATCGCCAGACGCAGCCCCTGGCCGTGGGCCGGCGGCTCGGGCTGGATGTAGGCGTGCAGACGGTGGGACAGAGACATGGCAGCGCTCGCTGTTCGGGCGGGGAAGCGGCAGACCGATCCGGCCTGTTGACCTGCCTCCCAGTCGAACAGCCTGGAGGCGGGCCTGTCTGCCGCGATGCTGTGTTCAGGATCGAACAATCGCAGCGGACGCGATCCGGCAGGTGGTTGCGGCTCGCGGATCGGTCTTGAATGCCGCCAGTTCCCTCCGCACCGATCCGGGATGACCGCAACGCCTCCATCCCGTCGCCGTGCCGGCCACCTCGGGATCAGTGCCGGCCTCAGTGCCCGCCTGGCCGCCGCCAATCTTCCGGCCGAGATCCCGCGCGACAGCCTGGCCGAACGCGGTCTCGACGCCCAGAGCGCCTACGAGCTGATCCATGACCACCTGATGCTCGATGGCAACGCCAGGCTCAACCTGGCGACCTTCGTGGGCACCTGGATGGAGCCGGAGGCGCGGCGCCTGATGGAGGAGTGCGCCGACAAAAACATCATCGACAAGGACGAATACCCCCAGACCGCCGAGCTGGAACAGCGCTGCCTGAGGATCCTGGCGGATCTGTGGAACGCGCCCGATCCGGAGCGGGCGGTGGGCACCTCGACCACGGGCTCGAGCGAGGGATGCATGCTCGGCGGGCTGGTGATGAAGTGGCACTGGCGTCAGCGGCAGAAGCGCCAGGGGCGCGACGGCGGCAGTCCGAATCTGGTGATGGGCACCAACACGCAGATCTGCTGGGACAAGTTCTGCGCCTACTTCGAGGTGGAGCCCCGTCTGGTGCCGATCACCGCCGATCGCCTCCAGCTCGGCGCCGAAGAGGCGATCGCGCGCTGCGATGCCGACACGATCGGGGTGGTGATGATCCTGGGCAGCACCTTCGATGGCAGCTACGAGCCCATCGGTGCTCTGCAGCAACAGCTCGATGCGCTGCAGGAGCGCACGGGGCTCGACATCCCGATCCACGTGGATGCGGCTTCGGGAGGCTTCGTGGCTCCGTTCAACTCCCCTGATCTGATCTGGGATTTCCGGCTGCCGAGGGTCATGTCGATCAACAGCAGCGGCCACAAGTACGGCGGCGTGCTGCCGGGAGTGGGCTGGGTGCTCTGGCGAGACGATGACCTGCTGCCTGAGGAGCTGCGCTTCAACGTCAACTACCTGGGCGGTGAGATGCCCACGATCGGCATGAACTTCTCTCGCCCCGGTGCCCAGGTGGTGGGGCAGTACTTCAACTTCCTGCATCTGGGCCGCGAGGGCTATGCCCACCGCATGGCGGTGCTGGAGGCGATCGCCTGCCACCTCGCCGATGGCATCGCGGCGCTGCCGCCGCTGCGGCTGCTCAGCCATCCGCTCGGCCAGCTGCCGGTGTTCGCCGTGGAGCTGGAGAAAGGCCAGCGTCACTGGAACGTGTTTCACCTCTCGGACAAACTGCGCGAGCGGGGATGGCAGGTGCCCGCCTACACCCTCCCGGCCGACTGCCAGGAGCAGGCGGTGCTGCGCTTCGTGGTGCGTGCCGGATTCAGCCGCGACATGGCCGATGCCCTGCTGGAGGACATCGAGCGGGCCGTGCGCTGGTTCGAGAGCCTGGAGGCGCCGCTGCCGCGGGCAGCTGATGCACCCACGGGGTTTCATCACTGAGCGGTCGCCGCGGCCATGGGGTGACGGAGGCGGCCTGCAGAGGTGCGGATCAGCACCGGGTTGTGCTCCCGGCGTTGACAGGCCGGGCCTGTGTTCTTAGTCGTGGTGCATCCCTCTGGCCGTCGTCCGCCCCGCCATGACCCTCGACAGCTACCGCGACGAACTGGCATCCACCGCTGCGGCTCTGGCCGCACCGGGCACCGGCCTGCTGGCAGCCGATGAATCCACCGGCACGATCGGCAAACGCTTCGAGGCGATCGGCCTGGAGAACACGGAGGAGAACCGCCGCGCTTACCGCAGCCTGCTGGCCACCAGCGAGGGCCTGCAGGAGCACATCAGCGGCGTGATCCTGTTCGAGGAAACCCTGTTCCAGGCCAGCGATGCCCAGGCGGGCGGCGCACCGATCGTGGAGCTGTTTCAGCAGAGGGGGATCATCCCGGGAATCAAGGTGGACCAGGGGGTGGAGCCCCTCGCCGGCGGCCTGGAGGGCGAGAGCTGGTGCACCGGCCTGAAGGGCCTGTCGGAGCGGGCGGCGCGCTACTACGCCGCAGGCGCGCGCTTCGCCAAATGGCGGGCGGTGCTGCGGATCAGCGGGGCGGGATGCCCCTCGGAGCTTGCCGTGCGGGAGAACGCCTGGGGCCTGGCCCGCTACGCCCGCACGGTGCAGGAGCAGGGACTGGTGCCGATCGTGGAGCCGGAAATCCTGATGGATGGCGACCACGACATCGCCACCACGGCCTCCGTGCAGGAGTGGGTGATCCGCACCGTGTACGAGGCGCTGGCGATGAACGGGGTGTTCCTGGAAGGCAGCCTGCTCAAGCCCTCGATGACCACCGCGGGCGCCGATTGCCAGGAGCATCCGAGCCTTGAGGAGGTAGGGGAGTTCACGGCCCGCACCCTCAGCCGCAGCGTGCCGGCGGCGGTGCCGGCGATCCTGTTCCTCTCCGGCGGCCTCAGCGAGGAGGACGCCAGCCTCTGCCTCAATGCCATCAACCAGGCTGCGGCCCAGGGCTTCGCCCCGTGGCACCTGGGCTTCTCCTTCGGGCGGGCGCTGCAGCACTCCTGCATCAAGCACTGGGGTGGCAACGATCGCGCCGCCGGTCAGGCCGCGCTCCTGGCCCGGGCCCGCGCCAATGGGGCCGCCAGCCGCGGCAGCTACCAGGCCGGCAGCGAGCCCTCCGACGACTCCAGCCTGTTCGTAGCGGACTACAGCTACTGAGCCACCAGCAGGGGCTGCCCGTTCAGGCCGGCAACGCCCAGGGGTTGAGGCCCAGATCGGCGCCGATGCGGTGGGCGCAGGCGAAGCCGCTGAAGGCCACCGCATTGAGCCCCTGGCCGGGGAAACAGGAATCGCCCACGCAGTAGAGGCCTTGCAAGCCCGTGCGGTTGAACGGCATCGGCAGCAGACCCGGCAGCCGCAGCGCCGGGATCGGGCCGTAGCTGCCGCCCATGCGGCCGAGGAAGCGGCGGTGGCTGCGGGGGGTGCCCACTTCGCGGTGGCGGATGGATCCGGCCAGACCCGGAAGGATCGCCTCCAGCCTGGCGATCAGGCGGTCAGCATCGGCCTGCTTCTTCTGCCGGTACTGATCCGGGGAGAGATCCTTCCAGGCCTCGATGCTGCTGGGGGTGAAGGTGTGCAGGATGTGGCGTCCCTCCGGCGCCAGGGAGGGATCGAGCAGCGTCGGCATCGACACGAACACCACCCCCTGCTCGGCCTCCATCTCCTGCCAGCGCTCCAGCAGCAGGTGGTGGCAGTGGAAGCCTTCGGGCACCACGGCCGCATCGATGCCCAGATGCAGCGACAGGAAGGAGGCGGAGGGTTTGTAGCGACGTCGCCAGGTGCGCTCGGAACCGGGTGTGTGGGCGGCATCCACGAGCGGATGGGTCACAGCGCCCTCGCTGCCGGCCTCACCGGCGAAGGTGTCCCAGCGGGTGGCGTTGCTCACCACCCGGCGGGCGCGGATCGTCTCACCGCTGGCGAGCTTCACCCCGACCGCCCGCGCATCGCCGCCCTCCCCCTCGATCAGCACCTCGGTGACGCGGGCCTTGTAGCGGATCGCGCTGCCATGGGCCTCCAGGCCTGCCACCAGCTTCTCGGCGATCACCCCCACGCCGCCCCGGGGATAGTTGATGCCGCCGGCGTGGCGATCGGAGAACACCATCCCCGCATTGATCATCGGCGTGCGATCGGCCGGCATCACGCTCCAGCAGAAGCACTCCATGTCGATGAACTTCAGCAGTTGTTCATCGCTGATGTGGGCCCGGGCCACATCGCCCACGTTGAAGGGCAGCCAGCGGGCCAGGCCCAGGCAGGCCAGCGGCGCCTTGAAGAACACCTTGGTCAGGTAGGCCGGATCCTCGAGCGAGAGCAGGGGCATCGCATCGAGGCAGCGGAACACCTGCCAGCAGGTGTCGTAGAAGGCGCGGATGCCCTTGGCTTCGTGGGGGAAGCGGGCGGTGAGGTCGGCGAGGAAGCGCTCGTAGTCGCGGTCGACCGCCACCTGCAGGCCGCCGGGCAGGTGATAGGCGAGCTGGGCCGGATCGGGGATGGTGTCGCAGTGCTGGCCCACATCCGCCAGGGCGCGGGTGAGCAGGTTGGTGTGCCCCTTCTCGCCGAAGCCGAAGATCATCGAGGCGCCCACATCGAAGGTGTAGCCCTCGCGCCGGAAGCTGCCGCCACTGCCGCCCGGGATCAGATAGCGCTCCAGCACCAGCACCCTGGCGCCCTTGGCGGCCAGCTGGCTGGCGGTGACCAGGCCACCGATGCCGCTGCCGATCACGATCACGTCCCAGCGGTCCCCGGTGGCAGCGCTCGGGGCGGAACGGACGGGCAGGGTGGCGGTCACCGGGGCTGGGCGGCGGGCTGGGCCGACCCTAGATGGAGGGGAGGGAGGCTCCGCTG
>JBAWXG010000089.1:0-9276 GCA_037144195.1 Synechococcus sp. ELA057 | reverse complement strand
CTGATGCTGTGCTGGATCGTTGATCCCATCGCTTCCACCTCCTGCTTCATCACCACCAACAATTGCCCTGCCCCTGCTGAGGATGCAAGCAGCCCATCCGGTCTTAATCCGTCTGCCAGCACGCGATTCTGAAAGGCACCGGAACCGAGCTGCCCATCGAGTCCATAGGCCGGGCCGCAGCGCATCAGCACCTGAGCCTTCCAGATCGGGCTCGGTGGTGCCCCCAGTGCATAGGTGATGGCTCCCTGTGGCAGCTGAATCTGCAGCACGGCTCGCCGGCCACTGAGGCCACAGGGTGAATCGATGAAGGAATCCCCCGGCAGACGCACGCCCTCGGCCTGTAGGAGTTCGCCTCGGATCAGTTCCAGCGTGCGGTGCTGCACAGCCCGTTGCCGCAGCAATACCAGCATCCGTTCACTGAGGCGGCCATGCAGGAGCAGCTGCTGCAGGATCGCCAGGCACAGGGCCAGGCCGATGCCCAAAGAGAGCAGCAGCTCGAGCACTGTGAACGCCGCACAGGATGCGGCAGCGTTGGCCCTGGTGGGGGTTCGACCGAATAGGACCATCCTGCTCAGGTGAGGCGATCAGGTTGACAGCTGTCCTGCAGCCAGCGGCCCCAACGCACGACTCCGAGGGGCAACGACACCACCAGGCAGCGCACCAGAGGCGTGCCGGCGGCGGAGATGCGTACCGTGCCACCATCGATCACTAGTCCGTTGCTGCTGATCCGCAGCACGGTGGGGAAGTTGTGCTCCAGCAGCACCGCCGCGTCTTCCTGATTTTCCCCTGAGGCTGGGCTGAAGCCTGGGCAACCCCGCAGTGTTCCGGCGGAGGGTGCGACCCAACCAGCTTCCGGGTTCAGGCTCAGGCCACAGGCCTGGCCGCTGCGGCTGGCGGTCGTGCGCGCCTGTTCCAGCCCCAGGGCGATCCGCCGGGTGGCCGCCTCGACCCGCTCGGTGGCCAGCGCATCGGTGCCGATGCGCAGCCCGAGCAGGGTGATGGCACCCAGCACACTGATCGCAATCAGCAGCTCCACGGCTGTGAAGGCTGGGAGGCGGTGCTGGGCTCCTGGCCTGAATCGCTCAGCCATGGGCCTCTGGGGATGGATCGGTGGGAAGGGAGCTGGCCGGAGTGCAGAGCCCGAGGGCCGCGGGGTTGTAAACCCTTCGCCGTGACAGGGCCTTCCCTTCGCTGCTGAGCTCCACCTGCAGCGCGTCCTCATCGAGCAGCAGGCTCAGGTCGCGATGAACGGTCGTTGCAGGGGGCCGTGCCTGCAGCTTCTCCAGAAGCGCCGGCGCGGCCTGGCCGCAGGGGGCAAGGGCACCGCGAGACAGGGCCAGTTGCTGAAGGCTGGCTTCGATGGCCGTGAGCTCTGCCTCGAGTTGATCGGCACCCCCCTGGTTCCGGGTCTCCTCCACCGTGCTCTGGCAGAGCCCGGCCCAGAGCTGCAATGAGGCGGCACCGCTTGCGGCCATGATCGCAGCCGCCACCATGGATTCCAGCAGCTGCATCACACCCTCCCGCGCCAGCCCAGCAGTCGTAGGTCGGAGACGACCAATGGCTCCCCCGCGAGGGTCACGGCAAAGGCGGCACGCAGCGAGGTGTCAGCGGCGGGGGAGCTGAGTTCCAGCAGCAGCTCCATCACCTTGCGGCCTGATCCATCCATCGGCGAACTTGCGGCTTGCCAGCTCAGCAGACGCCAGCGCCCCTCTGGGGTCTCTCCTTCAGAAAGAGGCTGCAGATCGGGGGGGGCGACGCAGTCTGCGGAGGCCCAGCGATCGAGCGTGGCTGGCAGCAGGCAGGCGTGATCGCGCTGCAGCCGGGCCACCAGATGATGGGCGGCGCTCACCAGCGAATCTTCACTGCGGCGCAGGCGTTGCTCAGCGGCTAACCGAAACTGCCCCTGCAGCGCCATCGCCTGGAGCGACAGGCTGCTGAGGAGGAGCAGTAGCGACACCGTCACGGCCAGTGGCAGGACGAAGCCGGCCTCCGCGCTGACGGACTGACGGCAATGGGTCGCCGTGCGTGGTGGGCGGAGCGATCGGGACCAGGCAGGCATCCACGGGTGCGGCAACGTGTGCCGATCCTTCCCGATGGCCGACAGGGTGGCGAGCTGGAGCACCCATCGCGCAGGCCCCCGAGGCGGCAGGCGCGATCACTGGTTGAGCTTCAGCACGGCCATGAATGCCTCCTGGGGCACCTCCACTTTGCCCATGGCCTTCATGCGTTTCTTCCCCTTAGCTTGCTTCTGCAGCAGCTTCTTCTTGCGGCTGATGTCACCGCCATAACATTTCGCGAGTACATCCTTGCGCATCGCGCTGATGCTTTCACTGGCGATCACCCGGCTGCCGATGGCGGCCTGAATCGGAATCTTGAACTGCTGCCTTGGAATCAGTTCCTTGAGCTTCTCCACCAGCCCCTTGCCGACGTTGTACGCCTTGTCGCGGTGCACGATCGTTGTCAGCGGATCTGCTTTCTCGGCATTGATCAGTACATCAAGGCGTACAAGTTCGTTCTTGCGATAACCAATCAGATGATATTCCATGGAGGCATAGCCCTTGGTGCGGCTCTTCATCTGATCAAAGAAATCGGTCACTACCTCGGCCAGTGGCATTTCATAGTGCAGCGTGACCCGCTCGGTGGTGATGTACTTCATATCAATGAATTCACCCCGGCGCTCCTGGCACAGCTCCATCAAGGTGCCATTGTATGTGTTAGGGCTGTAGATCTCGAGCTTGACGTAGGGTTCCTCGATCGATTCACGCTTCTGCGGATCGGGGAGAACCGCTGGATTGTCCACCATCATGGTGCTGCCATCGATCATGTTCACGCGGTAGATCACCGAGGGAGCGGTGACGATCAGGTCGAGGTCGTATTCGCGTTCCAGACGTTCCTGCACGATCTCCATGTGCAGAAGGCCGAGGAAGCCGCAGCGGAAACCGAAGCCCATGGCGCTGCTGGTTTCCGGTTCGTACTTCAGGGCTGCATCGCTGAGCTGAAGCTTGTCGAGAGCCTCACGCAGATCGGGATACTGGTCGGCGTCGGTGGGGAACAGGCCGCAGAACACCATCGGTTTGGCCTCGGTGTAGCCGGGCAGGGGTTCGGCAGCCGGGTTGGCCGCCAGGGTGATCGTGTCCCCCACGCGGGCATCGGCCACAGCCTTGATCGAAGCGGCCAGATAGCCCACCTCGCCGGCATGAAGGCTCCCCACCTGGCGTTGATCGGGAGCCATCACGCCCACCTCATCAAGTTCGTAGGTCTTGCCGCTGGCCATCAGCAACACCTTGTCCCTGCGGCTGATCGTGCCGCTGATCACCCGGAAATACACGATCACACCCCGGTAGGGATCGTAATAGGAATCGAAGATCAGGGCGCGCAATGGCTGGTTGCCCCGATCCTGAGGGGCGGAAATGCGATCCACCACCGCCTGGAGAATCTGCGGCACCCCCAGGCCGGTCTTGGCGGAACAGGGAATGGCGTCAGAGCAATCGAGGCCGATGATGGCTTCGATCTCCTCGCTGATTCGCTCGGCGTCGGCCCCCGGCAGATCGATTTTGTTGAGCACCGGGATGATCTCGAGATTGTTCTCGATGGCCAGATACACATTCGCCAGCGTCTGTGCCTCCACCCCCTGGCTGGCATCCACCACCAGCAGGGCTCCTTCGCAGGCCTGGAGTGAGCGGCTCACCTCATAGGAGAAATCAACGTGCCCCGGGGTGTCGATCAGGTTGAGGATGTAGGTGTCGCCATCGGCGGCCTTGTATTCCATCCGAGCGGCCTGCAGCTTGATCGTGATCCCCCGTTCACGCTCCAGATCCATGTTGTCAAGAAACTGCTCCTGCATGTCCCGCGCGGCCACGGTGCCCGTCTCCTGGAGCAGGCGATCGGCCAGGGTGGATTTGCCATGGTCGATGTGGGCGATGATGCAGAAATTGCGAATCCGGGATACGGGAACATCGGTCATCGCGCAGACACAGGGCACCGGACGTGACCCCGATCCTAGAGAGCGGGGCCGTGCGTTCCGATTCCCTTCCATGGGAGCAGGCCACCGCGTTGCTGGAGGCAGCGGCGACGGTCTGGGTGCCTATGCTCGACGCAAGACCTCAACTGGCCATGACCTCTCCAGCGAGCCCCGACGCCCCCACCGCCGACCCCCGGGCTCTCACCCTGGAGAACGTGGAGCGCACCCTCGATGAGCTGAGGCCGTATCTGATGGCCGATGGGGGCAATGTGGAGGTCGTCGAGATCGACGGCCCGGTGGTGAAGGTGAGGTTGCAGGGCGCCTGTGGCTCCTGCCCCAGCAGCACCATGACCCTCAAGATGGGCATTGAGCGCAAGCTGCGTGAGGCCATCCCCGAGGTGAATGAGGTGGTGCAGGTGCTCTGACGGCCACTCGAGAGACCGTTCGGCTCAGGTGCGACTGACCTCTTCCGCCGCTTCGGGCGGCTGTCTCACGCCATGGAGGGCCGCCTGCTCGATCGCATCGGCGGCAAAGGCTTCGAAACCCCGTACCACCTCCACACGGTCATACAGGTGGCGGCGCGCCAGATCGGCGATCTGCTGACGCAGGGCCTGCAACCCCTCCGGATCCGCCAGCAGGGCCACCACCTTCTCCACGTAGGCCTCAGGTGTGGAGACCACCGGTGGATCCTGCAGGCCGATCAGGCGATAGGCTCCGGCCGGCACCCGGGATCGCAGGTACCCCCCCTCCAGAGCCACGATCGGCGTGCCGGTGTGAAGCGTGTCGTACAGCGTCACCCCGCTGCTGAAGTGCAGTGGATCAAGCAGCAGGTCCATCTCGGCCGCCAGGGCGATGTAGTCCTCCCGGCTCATGCGGCTCAGCAGCAGCAGCCGTTTGGCAAAGGTGGGGGCAGTCTCCGTCACCCGGTTGAGATAGATCTGGGTATGGGAGCTGATTCCAGCCTCTATGAGCACGAACAACGCCTCCGGAACCCGCAGGGCGATCTGTTCGAGAATGGGATCAAAGTCCGGATGCAGCTTCTGCAGGTCCTGGAGACAGCCAAGCAGCGGTACATCCGCAGGCAGAAAGAAATAGTCGCGGCCGCGCCGGAGATTCGGCAGATCTTCCGAGAGATAGCAGCAGGGCAGGCCGGGAAGGCGCACCAGAGTCTCGCTGTAGTGGTCCTGGGCATGATCCGGCTCCAGAAGATCGCTGGAGAGGTAGTAATCCAGGCAAGGCAGGCCCGTGGTCTGGGGGAAGCCCCAGCCGGTGGCCTGAACGGGGGCCAGACGGCTGCAGGCCAGCAATGTGGGGAGTGGATGCATCCCGATGTCGGGATAGAAGAGGAGATCGAGGTTGAGCGCCAGCAGCTGATGCCTCAGGTCATTGAGGTTGTCGCACAGGGTGAGCGTTTGATCGGCGCAGGCATCGATGCGCTCACCTACCGGATCGCGCTTGGATGTGGGCAGATGAATCACGATCAGCTCAAAGGCGCTGCGATCGAGATTCCGGATCAGGCCTTCAAACGCAAGCGCGTTGCTGTGGCCACAGAAGAAACCTGACAGCATGCCGATGCGGGGGCGACCGCGTCGTGATGGGATCCAGTTTTCAAGCTGCGGGTTCCTTGGCAGATGGCGCTGGATCAGCCGGCCGTAGCGCTCCAGCACCGGTCGATCATCCCGGTTGTGATACACCATGGATTTGAGCTGATTGATCATGGAATGGCGGCCGATCCGCATCTCCCCGCGATCTGCCAGCAGCGCGTCCAGCCCTTCGATGCTGCGCTGACGCAGGTTGAGGATCTGGGCGTTCGACTCGGGGATGATCGGCAGCACGATCCGATGGTTGAGCTGCAGGTTGAGATCACGGGGATCCAGCGCCACGGCTTCGCCGTACCAGTGGATCGCCTCCTCGGGAAAGGACATCATCCGGTGGAGATGCCCCAGCTCGGTGCGGCTGCAGACATCCAGAGGATCGCGCTCAGCGGCCTGACGATGGGCCTGAACCGCATCCCCGAGTCGGCCTGAGCTCTGCAACAACGCGCCCAGCTGATTCCAGAGGTGGATCTGTCCGGGGTCCTGATCGAGGGCTTCCAGCAGGAGAATTTCGCTGGCCTCGGCTGAGGGCTGGGATGGGCTCATGGCTCCCCCCCAGTGGCGGTGGCCCGTTCGATCGCCTCGACGGCGAAGGCCTCGAAACTGCGCACCACATCGAGGCGATCGTAGAGATGGGTGCGTGCGGCTTCTCGAATGCGGCTGCGCAGCTGATGGCGCTGCTCAGGGTCCTGCAGCAGGGCCACAGCACGCTGGGCCATGGCGGCTGCGGAGTCGACCACGGGAGGGGAATCCAGACCCATGAGGCGATAGCCGGCGGCCACATAGCGCGACCGCAGATAGGGGCCCTCGATGGTCACGATCGGCGTGCCGGTGTGGATGGATTCATAGAAACTGATGCCGCTGCCGAAGTGGGGTGTGTCGAGCAGCAGGTCGAGGCAACCGGCCAGCACGGTGTATTCCGCGCGCTTCATCGACGCCAGGACGATCATGCGCTCCGCGGCGGTGGGTGCGTTGCGACGCAGGCGAGCCATCAGCCGCTCGTGCAGATCCTGGTGAGCGGTTTGCACGAAAACGAAGCAGACCTCGGGCACCTCCGTTGCGATCCGCTCCAGCACGGGATCCAGATCGGGGTGGATCTTCCACACCGTCTGCAGGCAGCCCACCAGAAGCCGATCCTCGGGCAGCAGGAAATAGGAGCGCCCCATCGAGGCCGCCACAGGATCCTCGATCAGATCCGCAGCGAGATAGCGGCAGGGAAGTCCGCTGAGGCGGACCAGGGTCTCGCTGTAGTGCTCCTGCCCATCGGGCGGCTCCACCAGATCCCCTGAGAGGTAGTAGTCGAGCGTGGCGAACCCTGAGCTGACCGGAAAACCCCAACCGGTGACCTGCACCGGGGCGACGCGATGGGCCAGCAGCACCGGAACGGCCGGGTGCATGCCCGCATCGGTGATGAACAGCAGATCGAGCTGCAGGGCCCCGAGCTGCTGACAGGCCAGGGTCAGATCGGCCGGTAAGTGCACCACCTGATCCACGCCTGCTTCCAGACGCCGGCGCACCGCATCGTCGCGGGAGCCATCGAGATGGATCAGCACCGGCGAGAAGCGATCGCGATCCAGCCCCTGCAGCAGGCCCTCGAAGGCCCGGGCATTGCTGTGGCCGTAGAAGAAGGCGGACACAAACCCCAGCCGCAGGCGCCTTGCCCCCGGGGCACGGCAGTGCTGCTGGCCGCCGAAGACCGGCGGCGCCATGGCCGACAGATGCTGCAGCACCAGCCGGGCATAGTCCTCCAGCCAGTCACGGTCATTGATGCCGTGGTAAGCCATCCAGGCGGTATGGCGCAGGGCGCTGTGGCGCGAATCGAGCCTCAGCCGTGGATCGCTCCGGAGCTGCTCGAAGGCCTCACGGCAACGGCTGCGACAGCTGTGGATCTGCGCGACGGAGTCGGCCACCAGCGGCCAGATGAAGGCGTGGTTCAGCGCCAGAACCAACGAATGGGGGGCCAGATCGAGAGCCTCCCCATGCCAGCGGATCGCCTCATCGAGCCGACCCAGGGACTGGGAGATCTCCCCAAGGCTGGTGCGCGATTCGACATCGGCGGCATCGAGGCCACAGGCGCGCTCCAGCACCTCCGCGGCCTGCCGGGGTTGGTCGTTGGCCCAGAGAACCCGCCCATAGAGGGCCCAGCTGTCTGCGTGCTCCGGCGCCAGGCGCACCAGGTCGGCCGCCCGCTCAAGCGCCTGTGGAATCGCCTGGGCCTGGAGCAGGGACTCGGCCTCCAGGCGGAGCAGATCCAGGTTCACCGGGAGCGGAGACAACGGAGTGATGGGCCGAGCTTATCGGTGGTGCTGGGGCGGATAGGCTCGCCACAGCCCGAAGTGTTGTTGTGCTGGATCTGCGCCTGCTGCGCGAGGCCCCGGAAACGATTGCGATCCAGCTGGCACGCAGGGGCCTCAGGCCCGACCTGACGGAGCTGCAGCAGCTGGCGCGGCAGGGGCGGGATCTGGAGGAGCAGCGCAGCACGCTCCAGGCGGAGGGCAACCGCATCGGCAGGGCTGTGGGCGAGGCGATCCAGGCCGGCGCCTCACCCACCAGCGAGGCGGTGGCGGCCCTGCGGACGCAGGGGAACAGCATCAAGCAGCAGGTGTCGGCTCTGGAGGAGCAGGAGCGGCAGCTGGAGGCCAGCCTGCGGCGACAGCTGCTCACCCTGCCCAACCTGCCGTCGCCACTGGCGCCCGACGGTGCCAGCGCCTCCGACAACGTGGAGCGCCACCGCTGGGGTGAGCCTCGGCTGCCGGAAGCCGGCGAAACCCTGCTGGAGCACTGGCAGATCGCCGATCGCCTGGGCCTGATCGATACGGAGCGCTCCGTGCGCATCGCCCAGAGCCGCTTCGTGACACTGCAGGGCCTCGGAGCACGGCTGGAGCGCGCCCTGATCAGCTTCATGCTCGATCTGCACGGCCAGAGGGGCTACACCGAGCTGCTGCCTCCGATATTGGTGAACAGCGCCAGCCTCACGGGATCGGGCCAGCTGCCCAAGTTTGCCGAGGAGAGCTTCCGCTGCGCCGACGATGACCTTTGGCTGACGCCCACGGCCGAGGTGCCGATCACCTCTTTTCACCGGGACGAGGTGCTCGATCCTGAGGCCTTGCCGCTGCGCTATGCCGCCTACACCCCCTGCTTCCGGCGCGAGGCCGGATCCTATGGCCGAGACACCCGTGGCCTGATCCGGTTGCATCAGTTCAACAAGGTGGAGCTCTACTGGTTCTGCCGCCCTGAGGAGGCAGCCGAAGCCCATGAGCAGCTGACCCGCGATGCGGAGGCTGTGCTGGAGGCCCTGGAGCTTCCCTACCGGCGCCTGGAGCTGTGCAGCGGCGATCTGGGATTCTCGGCCGCACGCACCTATGACCTGGAGGTGTGGCTGGCGGGTGCGGGGGCCTACCGCGAGATTTCGAGCTGCAGCACCTGTGGCGATTTCCAGGCCCGCAGGGCCAACATTCGCCTGAAGGAGGGCCGGGGAACCCGCCTGGTGCACACCCTCAACGGCAGCGGACTGGCGGTCGGACGCACGATGGCCGCCCTGTTGGAGAATGGCCAGCAGCCGGATGGATCTGTTCGGTTACCAGAGGTCCTGGCCCCCTATGTGGGAACCGATGTGCTTCGCTCCGAGACACAACGCCGCGATCGGCCGAACTGAATCCTATCCCTGTGGCGTTGACAGCCACAGGCAAATAGAATGAAACATCGAGAAGCGAACGGGCA
>JBAWXG010000088.1:0-9287 GCA_037144195.1 Synechococcus sp. ELA057 | reverse complement strand
GGAGTTGTGAAGGCAGTGAAAAGCCACCCCGCGGGGTGGCTTTTTTCATGGCTGCCTTTGGGTGTGAAGATCGCCATCCCATGCATCACTGTGGAGCTCGTGAGAATCTGTTTCGCCGTTGCTTTAGGGTGATCTTGAGGTTGTTCGTATGCAGTGTGGATGGGACGACAGCGTCGCTTTCAACCGGACCAGAACCGTCTTCCCGCTTCATGGGGACATCGCCTGTGGGAACGCAGCCGCCGTTGGCGTCGTCCGTTGTGGGACGCCGGCAGAATCTGGCTGCGAGAAGATTGTGTCGATCTGAGTGCAGCCTTTGCCTATCACACGTTGCAATCTTTTTTTCCGGCGTTGCTGATTGTTCTGTCGCTGTTTTCCAGGATTCTCGGCAGGGATCAAGATCTTGGCCAGCACATCCTCGAGCAGGTGGCGCAGATTCTTCCGCCTGCCAATATGCCAGCCTTTGAGTTGATTCTGGAGCGCTTCACCCGGCAAGGCCTTGGTGCAGGATTGTTGGGTTTGGTGTTGCTTGTTCTGAGTGCAAATAATATCTATCTCAGCCTGCAGCGGGGATCAGATCGCCTTTGGATTGGGCGACCTGCCGTCGTGACGATGATTCCTTGGCCCCGGATTGTCGCTAAATTTGTCAGGTTGAGGCTCAAGGCCTTTGGCCTTCTGCTGCTGGCTGCCGTTTTGCTTTTGGTTGATCAGTTGTTCAGCAACCTGCGGATCTTTGGCTTCAAGATCCTCCACGACTGGGCGGTCGGTTGGCTGCCGTCGTCTTTGCATGGTTTCGCTTCTCTCGCTCTGGGTATCGATATTCTTTATTCCATCTTGACTGCATTTCTGGTCAGTCTTCTTTATCTCTGGCTGCTCCCTTCGCGCTCGATGCATCCCAGGATGCTGCTGGTGCCTTCGCTGCTTGTCGGTTGCGCCATCCTGGGGCTCAACGTCGTTCTCGGTCGTCTTCTCATCGTCCTGGGCATGCGCTTCCAGGCCTATGGCGTTGTCGGGGGGGTCCTGACCCTAACCCTGTGGATCTGGTTGGTCGGAATCGTGTTGTATTACGGCCAGTGTCTGGCAATCGTGCTGTCGCGCTCCGGGCCTGGAGGGAGGATCGTGGCTTCACAGCATCTCTCTGTCTGAAGCGTCAGCATGAGGATGGATATCGCTTCCATAGGATCGGTTCACCGCTGATGCAACGCCCGCTCCCCTGGTTCTGGATCGTTCTGGCGGCTCTGCTGCTTCTCTTGCCCGGCCCCGCGGGTCGGTTGCTGCTCGATCTGGTGGGTGGCCTGACGCTCACGCTGCTGCTGTTGCCGTTGCTGGCCGGTGGGGCAGCCTGGATCGGTTGGCAGATCCTGCGCTCCCGTCTGCGCACCTGTGACGTGTGCGGTGTGTCCAGCTTCGCAGCGGAGACCTGCCCGGCCTGCGGTGCACCACGGAGCGAGCCGCCTGGAGGTGGCAACCCGTTTGACCGTTCTGTCTCCGTGGATCCCCGGGAGGCGACGATCACGATCGAGGCCGAGGAGGTGGACGCAGCGGTGGATCCGTCAGCCGCGGGCACCAAGCCCCCAGCCTCTGACAGTTGAAGGTTTCAATTCACGCCGCCGCTCCCAACGGCTTGTGATCCAGCGGCTGCGTCTTCCCGTTCGAGTTCCCGCAAGCGTCGCTCCCGCAGATGCAGGAACAACGGCAGTCCGAAGGCGAAGGCCACGGTGAAGCAGCTGAGCATCACCCAGGGAAAGCCGCGAATCTGCAGCCGCCTGTTCTCGATCACCATCCAGATGCTGCTGGCGCTGGCACTCACCAGCAGGTCTCTGGAGAAGGACTGGGCAGCGGGATTCGCATTGGCCAGCTGCACGAACAGGCTCAGATCCAGCGACGCCCCATGCAGGTGGATGTAGTCGAGGTTGGCCAGCCAGGGCAGGATCGCTCCGGCCACGGCCAGAGCCAGATAGATCCAGCTCAGCACTGAGATGCTGCGATGGACGGAGGGGCTGCCGCTCAGGCTGTTCGCCATGGGATGGGGGAGGGTCGGGGGTGAAGGGAGGGGTTCATCAGCCCTGGTAGGGCTCAGGGGGGTGCTCCGGGCGCTCGGGATCCCAGTGCTGGATCTCCTGCTCCACCTGCCGCAGCACCTGCTCACAGCGTTCGGCGTAGTGGCGTGCCCGGCTGTAGAGGGTCGTCATTCGTTCGATGTCCAGATCCGGCGCCTGCAGCTCCGCCAGACTCAGTTCCAGGGCGGTCTGGGCATCGCGGAAACTCAGCTCCTCTGCGGTGTCATCACTCTCGTCCGCCTGGCCATCGCGGTTCTGGGGCGGCTCCGAACCTTCAGATCGGGATCTCCGTTTCCCGGACGTGCCGCTCCGGAAGCGGCTCCCCGGTTCGCTGGTGTTGTCGGCGGCCATGGGTTTGACGTCTGCGGGCTTCGCTGGGGTTCTGGATCAGGCCCCGCCTGAAGCCGGGGAGAGTTGGCTCACCCGGGCCTGCAGCCGGCCATCACGCAGTTCCACGTCGATCGTCTCATTCAGGCACACCTGATCGATGGATCGCACCAGCTGGCCGTTTCCGGTGCGTATCAGGCAGAAGCCTCTCTCCAGCACATGGTCGGGCGACAGGGCCCGCAACAGCCGTCGCTGCTGCTCCAGGCGCTGCTGTTCCCGTTCCAGCAGCTGTCTGGGATGCAGATCCTGAAGGCGTTGCCACAGGCGCCGGATGCTGCCGCGACCGTTATCGAGTCTGAGGCCCACCAGCTGCTGCAGATGTCTGCGGCTCAGTGTCAGGTTGGCCAGTGCTGTGTGCCTGTCAGGCAGCAGGGCCACCACGGCAGCCGTGGGAGTGGCTGCCCGATAGTCAGCCACGAGATCGGCGACGGTGGTGTCGTCCTCATGGCCCAGTCCGCAGACCACCGGAAGGGGGCAGGCGGCCAGACAGCGCGCCAGGTCCTCCCCATCGAACACGGCAAGATCCTCCCGGCTGCCCCCTCCGCGTGCCAGCACGAGGGCCTCCAGGCCAAGGGCCTGCGCCTGTTGCCCCAGCCGCTCGATCGCCTGGCAGATGGCCGCTTCCACAGCGCCCTGCACCGGAATCGGCACCACCAGAATCCCGGTGGCGGGCCAGCGTTCACGGGCGGTCCGCAGCATGTCGGCCAGGGCGGAACTGGGAACGGCGGTGAGCAGCGCGATGCGTGCGGGCCAGGGCGGCAAGGGCCGCTTGCGCTCCGGGGCCAGCAGGCCCTCGGCGCTCAGCCGGGCACGCACCTGCTCGAACTGACGCAGCACCGCCGTCAGGCTGGGACGCACATCCAGGATCTGGACGTTCAGCCGGGCCTGGGCGGTCCAGAAATTGAGCCTGCCCACCACCACCACCCCATCGCCCTCCTCCGGTCGGAAGGAGAGCTTCTGCAACTGGGAGGCCCAGATCACCGCGGGCACCGAGGCCTGACCATCGGTGAGCGTCAGCCACAGGTGGCCCTTGCGCAGCTGGGGACCGCTGACCGTGGCCTCCACCAGAAATCGCGGTGCGAAGCCCCGTTCCAGCAGGACGCTGATGGCTTCATTGAGCTCCTGCACGCTGAAGCGCGGCAGCTGCTGATCGCGCTCCCCCTGCATCAGAGCATCACTGCAGCAGCTTCCTGTACTGCAGCCACCAGAACAGGCTCATCCCCGTGGCGACGAGCCCCACCAGGCGGGCAGGACCGTGTTGCCAGCCCACCAGGCCGATCACCGCGATCACGAGGGTGCTGCTGAGCAGGCGTGCCCCGTCGCGCCGGTTGCGCGGAAACAGGAGTGGTCGTCCAGGATCGGAGGGCCCTGGTGTGGCGCTGCCGTCGCGCTCCGATTCGCCGGTTCGCGGCCCAGTCACAGGAGATCATCGCTGCCGTTTCCACCCTATCGGGGGCCTGCCCCTGGACTGCCGGCGTCCGCCTGCTGGCGCTGTCGCTCCAGCCCTGCCTTGCTCAGGGATGTGGCCGTGGCCCGGCTGGGGTCCTCGGGCCAGGGATGGCGGGGATAGCGCCCCCTCAGCTCCCGTCTCACCTCGGCGTAGCCATCGCGCCAGAACCCCTCGAGATCGCGGGTGATCGCTGCGGCCCTGCCCGCAGGAGACAGCAGCTCCACGGTGATCGGCAGTCGGCCCGCCAGCAATGGCGCCAGAGCGGGGCAACCGAACAACTCCTGCAACTTCACGGCGAGAACGGGCTGGCCGCCGCTGTAGTCGAGGCGGGCCCGGCGGCCGGAGGGTATCGGCAGGCTCTCAGGCAGCAGTTGATCCAGTTCCTGGCGCATGTTCCAGGGCAGATCTCCCCAGAGAGCCTCCTCCAACTGCAGGCGTTGCAGCTCCTGCAGGCTGCGCAGGCCTTCCAGATGGGGCCCCAGCCAGCTGTCCAGATCCCTTGCCAGGGCCTCGGGACTGCGATCGGGCCAGGGGGAGCCGAGGTGCTCGTGGGCCAGGGTGAGGCGCTGCTGCAGGTTGCGGCTGCGGCCATCCCAGGGCAGGGTTTCCAGTCCCAGCTGGCGCAGCCCCTCCAGCAGGGCGTCGCGGATCAGGATGGGATCGGGATCTGGCCAGGGGGAGCGCTCCAGGATCAGGGCATCGAGGCGCAGGAGGGTTTCACCCAGAACGCGCCGCTGCTGGGGATCCCAGCGCACCTGTCTGTGGCGCTCCCCCAGATATGCGCCCAGCTCCTGCAGCAGATCCAGCGGCAGCGGCAGAGCCAGCAGCACCCTGGCCTCGGCGCTGTCCTGATCATCCACAGCGGCCACCGCCAGGGCCCTGTGGCTGCTGAGCGGATCGTGAGCCGGCAACCGGGCGCCGCGTCCGTTGCGCAGCAGAAAGCGGCCATCGCCCTGGCCCCGGCCCTGGGCGATGCGGTCGGGATAAGCCATGCACACCAGGCGTGCCGCCATGGTCTCCTCGCTGTCGCGCACCTGGGCTGAATCAACCCCCGCCGGCCTCCTGGCTACAGCGGCTCCCGGGGGGGAGGATCGAGGCTGCTGCACCTGCTGCAGCAATTGTTGTTGCAGCTGGTGCAGGCTGCGCTGCCTGGCGGTCTGCGGTGGCTGGCGCAGCCAGTCGAGCCGCGTGAGCAGATCGCATCCCCACTGCTGGCGATCCAGGGGATCGGGTTCGTTCAGCAGCACAGCCAGTTCCACTCCCAGCTCCAGCCAGCCCCATGCCTGCGCCTCCAGCAGCAGGTGCCCCAGGCGGGGATGCAGGCCCAGCTGGCTCAGGGCCTGGCCGTGGGGTGTGATCCGGTCGGCCTGATCCAACGCTCCCAGCTGGCGCAGCAGCCGCTGGCCTTCGGCCAGGGCGCCCTCAGGCGGTGGATCCAGCCAGGGCAGATCCTGGCCACCGGAGCTGCCCCAGCGGGCCAGCTGCAGCGCGATCGGCGCCGGATCCGCCTCCAGCAGTTCAGGGGGATCGAAGGCCGGCCGGCGTTGCTGCTCCGCCGGCGACCAGAGCCTCAGGCAGCGCCCCGGCCCGAGCCGTCCTGCCCGCCCTCGCCGTTGTTCGGCGCTGGCCAGGCTGGAGGGGAGGGTGACCAGTCCATCCATGCCCGTGGCGGGGTCAAAGCGGCTGCGGCGGCTCAGGCCGCTGTCGATCACCAGCGAGACCCCCTCGATCGTCAGCGAGCTTTCGGCCACGGCTGTGGCCAGCACCACCTTGCCGCGGTCGCCTTGTGCCGGAGCCAGAGCGCGGCTCTGCTGCTCCAGATCCATCTGGCCGTGAAGCAGCGCCAGGTCCACCGCCGTGGCCCAGTCGCTGGCGGCGATCGCGCGCTGGCAGCTCAGCAGTTCGCGCCGCCCCGGCAGAAACACCAGGGCCGTTTCGGCGGGTTGCCGCCGGTCGAGCCACCGCTGCTCGAGCGCTCGCACCACCTGCTGCTCCAGCCGCTCCAGAGGGCGGGGTGGCTGATGCTCCACCTCCACGGGCCAGCTGCGCCCTTCGCTGCTGATCAGTGAGGCTCCCTCCAGCCGGCTGCACAGCGCCGCGCCATCGAGCGTGGCCGACATCAGCAGCAGCCTCAGGTCGGGGCGCAGCAGCTCCCGGGCCTGACGCATCAGGGCCAGGGCCAGATCCGCTTCGGCGCTGCGTTCATGGAACTCATCGAGGATGACGCAGGACACACCCTCCAATGCCGGATCCTCCTGGAGCTGCCGCAGGAACAGCCCGCCGGTGAGCACCTCCAGCCGGGTGCGTGCGCTGATGCGGCGCTCCAGCCGTACCCGGTAGCCGATCCGGCCCTGGCCCACCGGCTCCTGCAGCTGCTGGGCGAGGCGCAGGGCGGCATTGCGGGTGGCGATCCGGCGCGGCTCGAGCATCAGGATCTTCCCCTGATCCCCCAGGCTCTCCAGCAGCGCCAGGGGCACGCGGCTGGTCTTGCCGGCCCCAGGAGGGGCCTGCAGCACCACCGTCGCTCCCGTTGGCGCCATGGCCTCTTGCAGGGCGTGCAGCTGGCTGTCGATGGGCAGGCCGGAAGGGGCCAAAGGGGTCTGAACGGATTCAGCGCACGTGACGCATGCCGTCCACCGGGTGGTAGGCCTCGCCGGTGAGCTCCTCGTACACAATCGCCGGCAGCCCTGTCTCGAACATCGTCTGCAGGGCCTCCTTGAGGTAAGGGTTCCATCCGCCGGTGCTGACGGAGCCGTGGCGCACGGTCCAGTCCCAGGTGCCCTGCAGGTCGCGCGGGATCCGCCCTTCCCTGTCGCGACGGGCGACCAGATCCTGCGATTCAACGATGCCCACCAGGATCGGATCCTTGCCGTAGGCCGGGGTGATGCTCAGCTCCAGCCGCACGGGATCATCCTTGACCAGCTTCAGGCGGAAGCGGGGGGGGAGCTTCAGGCCGTTAAGCACGGCCGCCACGACCCTGGTTCTCTGATCCAACGTCCAATCCCCCGAAAAAGCTCTTTCTCATCGCTGAGCCTATTCAGTGATCGGCGCTTGTCCGCAGCTCAGTTCGCTTCGCCAGGGAGTGAGGGAGATTCATTCTCCCCACCGAAGCGAACCGTGAGCAGATCCTCCTGGGTGAGCTGGCCGTCTGCGTCCAGAAGTTCAGGGTGAATGGTCAGTCGCCCGGTGCGGTCGGATCGGGTGCCTGATCCGGGGACCTGGGGGGCCGGCGCCCTCAGTGGCATGGTGTTGGCCCGGAATCCCTGGCTCATCACCCGGAAGGCCTGCCACAGCAGCAGCAGGAAGCAGGCTGCGTAGAGGAAAGGGAACAGTTCGGAGAGAAAGGAGGGCATGACCTGAACAGGGATGCGCCCGAAGTCATCCATCATCGCTCCTGGGAGCCGGGATTGCTTGCCAGAAGCCAGGCCCAGAGGGTGGCGACGGCGGCCCCGAAAGCCAGGAAGGCAAGCAGATGACGACTGCTGTCCATCGCCCGATACGAAACTTCACAAACCCTAGACGGAAAATCCGGCAGGCGCGGGTCCGGATTGCAGGCCGGTCTCCTGTCACTCTCTCCTCGGCGGAGGCGCTGCCTACGGTTCTGAATCGCTGCGGATGTCCGATGCGCCTACGCCGTGATCCATCTGTGCCTTCGGGTTTCACTGCCGATCGGAGGCGCATGGGCTTGCTCGCCGCAGGGGCGGGTCTGCTGCTGTCGAGCACCCTGCCGCTGCTCTCCGCAGGCCCCTCCGGAGCCCAGGCTGCGGCGCCTGCGACAGCCTTCTCCAGGCAATCTTTCGTGGCAACCGCGGTGCGGCGCGCCGGCCCCGCCGTCGTCACGATCGACACCGAGCGCACCGTCTCCTTGCCCGGGGGAGGGGGGGGAGGACTGCAGGCGCCCCTTCTGAATGATCCTTTCTTCAGGCAGTTCTTCGGGCCGTTCTTCGGCATGCCCCAGATGCAGGCTCCCCCGTCACAGCGCACGGTGCGCGGGCTGGGCAGCGGTTTCGTGTTCAACGCCGAAGGGCTCGTGCTGACCAACGCCCACGTGGTGGAGCAGAGCGACCGGGTCACGGTGGGCTTCCCCACCGGCCAGCGGGTGGAGGGCCGCGTGGTGGGGATGGATCCGGTCACGGATCTTGCGGTGGTGCGCCTGGTGGGTCAGGGGCCCTGGCCGGTGGCGCCCCTGGGCAATTCCGACGCCCTTCAGGTCGGCGACTGGGCGATCGCCGTCGGTAATCCCTTCGGTCTCGACAACACGGTGACCCTCGGCATCGTCAGCAGCCTCAACCGCAACGCCAGCAAGCTCGGCATCACCGACAAGCGGCTCGATCTGATCCAGACGGATGCCGCCATCAATCCGGGCAATTCCGGCGGACCGCTGCTCAACAGCGATGGCGAAGTGGTGGGGATCAACACCCTGGTGCGCTCTGGTCCAGGGGCTGGCCTGGGTTTCGCCATCCCGATCAACAGGGCCCGATCGATCGCCCAGCAGCTGGTGAGCAGCGGGCGGGTCAGCCATCCGGTGATCGGCGTCAGCCTCGATCTGGTGCGCTCCGGTACGACCGGCAGCAGCGAGCCGGGCGCCCTGGTTGTCAATCTTCAATCCGGTGGACCGGCCGATCGCGGCGGCCTGCGCCAGGGAGATGTGATTGTTGCGGTGGCAGGTCGGGTGGTCAGGACCCCTGCCGATGTGGTGCAGGCCGTGGATGGAGCCGGGGTGGGCACACCGCTGGCCATCGTGGTGCGCCGCTCCGGCGAAACCCTGCCACTGACGGTGGTGCCCATCGATCTGCGCAACGCCACTTCCTGACCCCCGGGAGGGTGGTGGTTCCTGCGGCCTGTTCCGTTTTCAAGGGGATGTTGCTTCGCCCAACTCCCCTCGGACATCGGTTGTGATGGCGGTGTTCAGGAGGCGGAGGCAGAACCCTCTTGCCTTTGGAACGGACGATTCAGAGGATGTCGCGCCACGCGTGGGTGCTGTCGTTGGCGGCGGGCTCGGCTCCACCGGTCTCGCGCACTGAGGCTTCTGCCGTCAGATCGACTCCGAAGCGAGGGGGCTGGCCAAGTTGCTGACGCATCACCCACTGGGTGGCGGCTTTCTGGCTGTGCCAGGCCTGCAGAAGCTGCTTGGCCAGCCCCTGCAGAGCCTGGGTGTCCACGGTGGCGTCGATCGCCCGGCTCATGCGCTCGAGCTCGAACTTCTGGCCCAGGGTGAGTGCAAGCGGATCGGACATGGCGGACACCCGTGATGGTTGACGCCCGCTAAAGCTACAAAGTGTTTCAGTCGTCCGCGTAGCGGTTGCGACAGGACTAGCTGCCCCGTCAGAGAATCAAGGCAAGCGGTCGCAAGCGGTCGCAAGCGGTCGCAAGCGGTCGCAAGCGGTCGCAAG
>JBAWXG010000087.1:0-9484 GCA_037144195.1 Synechococcus sp. ELA057 | reverse complement strand
CTGGTGGTGGTGCCGGAGACCTGGTTCTTCCGCGATCGCCATCCCTACCGCTATCTGCGTGAGCACGTGGCGGCCCTGCTGCGCGGCGGGCAGCAGCCGGAGCCTCTGCGGCTGCTCAGCGCTCCCTGTGCCACGGGTGAGGAGCCCTATTCGATGGCCATGACCCTGCAGGAGCTGGGTCTGTCGCCGCTGGCCTTCCGGATCGATGCCATCGACATCTGCCGCCGCTCGATTCAGCGGGCGCGCCAGGCCGTCTACGGCCGCCATTCCTTTCGTGGCGTGAGCGAGGCGGAGCAGCAGCGCCATTTCCACAGCACCCCGAAAGGCCTGATGCCGCATCAGGCGATCCGCGAGCCGGTGCGGTTTCAGTGCTCCAACCTGATGACCTGCCTGGCCGAGGCGAGCGGTGCCTACGACGTGATCTTCTGCCGCAACCTGCTGATTTATTTGGAGCCCCAGGCGGCCCAGCAGCTGCTCCGTTCCCTGGCTGGCCTGCTGAAGCCAGGCGGGCTTCTGATCGTCGGCTCGGCCGAAACCGTCATGGTTCCTGCCGATCTGTTTGCCCCGATCCGCGAATCCTTCGTGTTCGGCTTCCTGCGGCGGCAGCCCCCACAGGCCCCAATTCCGGTGCAGGCGGATGCTGCGCTCCAGCGTCAGCCCGAGCCTCCCCGGGCCCTGCGGCGATCGGCTGCGGCGCCGGCGCTCCGCCTCGAGCGGCGCTCTTCCGCGCGCCCGGCCCGCTCCGCGCCGCGGCGGCAGGAGGCATCCCAGCGCAACACAGGCCCTGGCGTGGAGGCCGGAGCTGCAGCGGATCTCGAGCTGCAGCGTTGCCGCCGGGAGGTGGAACGCCACCCGGCTTCCGACAGTGCTCAGTTGCGGCTGGCCCATTGCCTGCTGGCGCAGAATCTGCATCAGGAGGCCTTCGATTGCCTGCGCCGCTGCCTCTATCTCAGGCCCGATTGCCGCGAAGCGATGGAGCTCATGATCGATCTGAGCGAGACACTCGGCGATCCACAGCACAGCCGGCAGCTGCGCGCCAGGTTGGAGCGGCTGGATTCATGAAGCCCTTCGGATGTCGGCTTCCGAGGCGGCGTCAGTCGCTCTCCCGCTGGCTGGCTCTGCTGGGGGCCGCCCTGCTGGCCCTGGTGCTCAGTCTGGTTCCGGCACCTGCCGCTCAGGCGCCTGCCCATGCCGGCAAGGAAACGCCGATGCGGCTGATCCAGGAGCCGCTCACCTGCGTGATGGGCGTGTATCTGCAGGACATGCGCGATTACAAGTTCGCTGAGCGCAGCCTCTATGCCTCGATCCGGCTGTGGAGCGTCTGCCCCTCGGCCGATTCCTCGCCGCTCAAGGATCTGAGCGTGCTCAATTCCAACGATGTCACGATCGGCGATATTGACACCCAGAAAGTGCCGAATGAGTCGGGCTATTTCCCCGACAACCCGATGGTGTACTGGTCGGTGCGCAATGTGGAGGGAACCTTTTTCCATCGCTGGTCGGCCAAGAATTTTCCCTTTGATCGCCACACGATCACGTTTGAGTTCGAAAGCGTGCGCTCGGATGTGAGCAGCTTTGTGATCACTCCTGATTATGCACACTCCGGCTTCAATGCCAGCATCAACGACGGCGACTGGATCGCCTCAGATTTCAGCCTCAATGAGGTGGAGCAGAGTTATTCCACCAATTTCGGCAAGCCCGATAAGCATCTCAACGGCAAGGGCACCTACAGCCGCATCAAGGTGCAGATCACCCTGCATCGGGCCCGGTTCACCAGTTTCATCAAGCTGTGCACCGGTGTCTATGCAGCTGTGGTCATCGCCGGGCTCGCCTTCTTCATGGATGTGCGTGAGCCGGATATCGTCAGCGGTCGCACCGGCCTGCTGGTGGGCTGTCTGTTTGCCGCCATCGTGAACATGCAACAGGCGGAATCCACCCTGGGGATGTCAGAAGACATCACGCTGACGGACATGATCCATATCATCTCGATTTTGTACATCCTTGCCGCCAGTCTGCTCGCCCTGCTGGCCTATCTGCGCTGCGAGGCCGGCAGGGAGGATTTCGCCCAGCGGATGGATCGCAAGATCTACTTGCCGATCTTTCTTTCCAGTTTTGCGGTGATGAATGCGGTGGTGATCGCCTATTCGGCCATCATCGGCTGAGCCGAGAGGCGCGGCGGGCCTGATCAAACGGTATTGATGGATACGGTTTGGCGGGATGCCGGGCAGGAGCCTTGTGGCTTGCGCGTGCGTTGAACGTGGCCGATCCGATCGCCGACCTGTTTGCAGACCTGGCTGAGCAGGGGTTCACCAGCCCGGCGCGCATCCGCGAGCGGATCCTGGCCAGCGGCCTGCAGCTTGATGACCGGCGCCTGCGCATCACCGTGAGCCGGCTGGAAGCCTGGGGTGCTCAGCCGATGGACCTGGAGAGCTTCCGTGCCTTGATCGCCGATGAGGCGCTGATGGTGAAGCGGGCCCTGCGCCATGAGTTGGTGATACCCGGATGGCAGGAGTTCAGCGCCGATCTTCACACCATCCATCGCATGGTCGCCCCGGATCGCAGCGGCGCCAATGCCGATTACATCCCGATCCTGCGGGATGCCGATCCCGAGCCCTGGGGTGTCGCGGTCTGCAGTGTGGATGGCCAGCGGCTTGTGATCGGTGATGTGGACATCTATCACTCGATTCAATCGGTGTCCAAGCCGCTCACCTATGCCCATGCCCTCGCGACCGAGGGTGTGTCGTTCACCCATCAGTATGTGGGGATGGAGCCCTCCGGGCGCCCGTTCAATGCCCTCGATCTGCTGCCGGATCAGCGGCCGTTCAATCCCTGTGTGAATGCCGGCGCGATCATGGTGGCCGGCCTGGTGGCGTCGGCGTCACCCGAGCTCGATCACCGCCAGATCACGCAGAAGCTGATGGATCTCTGGAGCCGCCTCTGCGGTGAGATCGCCGACGTTCGCTTCAGTGAGGAGACCATGCTCTCGGAGCGTGCCACCGCCGACAACAACTTCGCCATCGCCTATCTGCTGCGCGGCCGCATGGGCCTGCCCCGCGGCGTTGATCTGCACAAGATGATGGATGTCTATCTCTCGTGCTGCAGCATCGAGATGACGGCTCGCATGCTGTCGGTGGCGGCGGCCACACTCGCCAATGGCGGCGTCTGCCCGATCAATGGGGAGCAGGTGCTCGACACCGAGGTGGTGAAGCGCACCCTTTCCGTGATGCAGGCGGCTGGCATGTATGACAACGCCGGCACCTTCACCCTGGAGGTGGGGCTGCCGGCCAAATCGGGAGTGGCCGGTGCGGTGATGGTGGTGGTGCCCAATCTGGCCGGATTCGCCACCTTCTCTCCCCGTCTCGATGCCTATGGCAATTCCGTGCGCGGCGTGCGGTTTTGCCGCGAACTGGTGGACCGCTACACCTTTCACATGTACGACAGCCTCTCGGGTGGTCGCAGCGGTTGCAAACGCGATCCGCGCGAATCGCAGTCGAACCGCAAGCAGCGCGATCTCGGGGATCTCCGCTGGGCGGTGCGCTGCGGTGATCGCACCGCCCAGCGGGTGCGTGATCTGATGCTGCGCTGCATGCTCGCCATCACCCTCGCCGATGGGGAGATCGAGGCGCCTGAGATCGACACGATGCTGGAGGTGTGCGCCGAACTGATGGGCGAGCCGCCGCTCCGATCGGATCTGGAGGCCTCCGCCGAGCAACTGGCATCCGAGGTGGCTGGGGCAAACGGTGAGGTCGGCGGCCCGCTGGCCCTGCTGCTGGACCAGCTGCGGCATGACCTGCCCCTGCTGGATGACAACGCCCGCGGCCTGATCCTTGAAGCGGCCTTCCGGGTGGCCTGCTCCGATGGGGAGATCGAACCGGAGGAGGATCAGCTGCTGCGCAGCCTGGCCGCGGTCCTGGGGATCGGGGCGGGAGTGCTGGAGCTGGAGATCGATCGTTTCCAACGCTCGCGGGTTCAGCACGCCGCCTCGTCAGCCATGGCGGCTCCCGTCTGAGTGCCGCCGGCGGAGGCAGGCCCTTGGGAACAGCGTCCGCCGCCGCTACGGTCTGGCCTGAATCCCGCCGCCGGAGGCCAGGGTGCTCACCGCACTCCGCCTGGAGAACATCGCCCTGATCGAGACGCTGGAGCTGAGCTTCGCCGGTGGCTTCTCGGTGCTGACCGGTGAGACCGGGGCCGGCAAGTCGATCCTGCTCGATGCCCTCGATGCCCTGCTGGGCGGAGCCCAGGGATCCCAGGGGGCGAGGCTGTTGCGCCGCGGTGCCCAGCGGGGCCGCGTGGAGGCCAGCTTCACGCTCAATCCGCCGCTGCAGGCCTGGCTGGAGCAGCAGGAGCTGGAGCTCGACGAGGACGAGCTGCTGCTCAGCCGCGAGTGGCGTCTGCAGGAGGAGCGGCTCAGCAGCCGTCATCGCATCGCCGGTGTGGCGGTAAGCCGCCAGCAGGTGCTGGAGCTGCGGCCGCTGCTGCTCGATCTCACGGTGCAGGGTCAGACCCAGCAGCTGGCCCGGCCCGGCCAGCAGCGCCGCTGGCTCGATCGCCATGCCGGCAGCGCCCAGGTTCCCCTGCTGGCGGAAGCGGGTGCCGCCTGGCGCTGTTGGAAGCAGGCGGCCGCCGCCCTGGAGCAGGCCCGCGCCGACTGGGAGCGACTGCAGCAGGAGCGGGAGCGTCAGGAGCAGCTGCTGGAGGACCTGGAGGCCGCCGCCCTCGAGGATCCGCAGGAGCGCCAGCGGTTGCAGATCGAAGAGAGCCGTCTGGCCCATGGCGTGCGCCTGCAGGAGGGGGTGATGACCCTGATCGGCCGCTTGCTGGAGGGTGCTGAGCAGGCACCATCCGCGCTGGATCATCTGGCTGCCTGCGAGGCGGAGCTGGCCCAGATGCAGCAGCTCGATCCCTCCCTGGCGGAGCTGTCGGGTCGCTGCAGCGATGGCCTGGCCCAGCTGCAGGATCTGGCCCGCGATCTCGATCGCTACGGCGCCTCCCTCGAGAGCGACCCGGACAGCCTGGCCCAGCTGCAGGAGCGCCTGGCCCAGCTCAAGGCGCTGGAGCGCCGCCATGGCAGGGAGCTGGCGGATCTGATCGTCTGGCGCGATCAGTTGCGGGAGCACCTGGCACCGGGAGGAGCCGAGGCGTCGCTGGCGGCGCTTGAGATGGCCGAGGCCTCGGCTCGCCAGGCCCGCGACCATGCCAATGCTGCCCTCAGCGCCGCCCGGAAGCTTGCAGCTGCCGCCCTTGAGCAGCAGCTGATGCAGGCGCTGCGGCCGATGGGCCTGGCCAATGTGCGCTTCCAGGTGGCGATCGAGCCGGCCAGCCCATGCGAGGAGGGAGCCGATGCGGTGCAGTTCCTGTTCTCCGCCAATCCCGGCCAGCCCCTGGCGCCGCTGGTGGAGGTGGCCTCCGGCGGTGAGATGAGCCGCTTCCTGCTCGCCCTCAAGACGTGCCTGGCGGAGGCCGATCCCCACGTCACCCTGCTGTTCGATGAGATCGACACCGGTGTGAGCGGCCGGGTCAGCGGGGCGATGGCCGAGCTGCTGCGGCGGCTGGCCGCCAGCCGCCAGGTCTTCTGCGTCACCCATCAGCCGCTGGTGGCCGCCACCGCCGATCACCACTTCCGCGTCAGCAAGGAGGTGATCGATGGCATCACCCATACCCGGGTGTCCCAGCTGCGGGACACCCGCAGCCGCCAGGCCGAGCTGGCGGAGCTGGCCGGCGGCGACAGCGGTGAGGCCCGCAGCTATGCCGCCAGCCTGCTGGGGCAGAGGGTCGCTTGAAAGCGGCGACGGCACCAGAGGCGCCATCCACCCCGGCGCCCGGCTGGAGCCCGGAGGTGGTGATGCCCTATCTGTGGGTGCTGGTGGGGGCGGTGCTGCTGGCCCTGGGCCTGCGGCTGCGCATCTACGAGGACTACCTGTTGATCGCACACCGCGCCGACCCTCTGCTCGACGGCATCCGGACGGTGCTGCGGACCAGTTTCTGGATCCAGTTCGCTCTGTTCTGGTGGGTCGCCCTGCGCCGGCTGCCGTTGCTGGCGCGTCGCCAGCGATTGCGTCAGCGTCAGCTGCTGCTGGCCGCGCTCCTGGCCACGGGGATGAGCCTGGTGAATCTGCTCTCCGAGAGCCTGGCGATCTATCGCCTCAAGCTCGCCTCTTACGACCTGCTGTTCGAGTCGTCGTTGCTCTACGGGGCGATCACCTTCAATTTCCTGTTCTGGTACTGGGTGATCGACCATCCGCCCCGCGATCCCGGCAGCCTGTGGGAGATCAACCGGCCGGCAACAAGCACAGGCGTGAGCATGCCCTACGGGATCGTGTTTCCCGAGGAGGCGCTGGAGCGGGATCTGCTCAAGAGCGAGAACTGGACCCCTGGATTCACCGATTACCTCTACTTCACCATTCTTTCGAGCAACTGCTTCGGCGCTCCCGAGGGCCACTCCCTGGTCGGCGCCCCGATCAAGCGGCTGCACATGCTGCACAGCGTGGTGATGCTGGCCGTGGTCATCGTGATCCTGGCCCGCGCCATCAACACCCTCGGCTGAGCTCAGCCCCACCCGGCCCTGCAGGGGCATCACAACAGCGCAAGGACCGCCCCGGAGGCCAGCCAGCGCGGAGGCCGCCAAAGGGGCTGGAGGCCGTTGGATCAGGCAGGCGCCACCTAAGCTTGCCGGCTGACGACCAGGCCGGATGCCCGCCGCCAAAGCAGCCCAGATCCTGAGTGGAGGCAGGCTTGAGGATGTGATCCGGGTGCGGGGTGCCCGGCAGCACAACCTCTGCAACGTCGATCTCACCATTCCGCGCAACCGCCTGGTGGTGTTCACCGGGGTGAGCGGCAGCGGCAAGAGTTCCCTGGCGTTCGACACGATCTTCGCCGAGGGGCAGCGGCGCTATGTCGAGAGCCTCTCGGCCTATGCGCGGCAGTTCCTCGGCCAGGTGGACAAGCCGGATGTGGACGCCATCGAGGGGCTGTCTCCCGCGATCTCGATCGATCAGAAATCCACCAGCCACAACCCCCGCTCCACCGTCGGCACGGTGACGGAGATCCAGGACTATCTGCGGCTGCTGTTCGGACGCGCCGGTGAACCCCACTGCCCCCAGTGCGAGCGCTCGATCCGGCCCCAGAGCATCGATGAGATGGTCGATCACATCCTCCGGCTGCCGGAGGGCACCCGCTATCAGCTGCTGGCGCCGCTGGTGCGGGGCAAGAAGGGCACCCATGTGAAGCTCCTGAGTGGGCTGGTGGCCGAGGGATTCGCCCGCGTGCGCATCAACGGCGAGGTGCGCGAGCTGGCCGACAACATCGAGCTCGACAAGAACCACGCCCACAACATTGAGGTGGTGGTGGATCGGTTGGTGGCCCGTGAGGGCATCCAGGAGCGGCTCACCGATTCGCTGCGCACGGCCCTCAAGCGAGGCGAGGGCCTGGCACTGGTGGAGGTGGTGCCCAAGGCCGGAGAGGAGCTGGCGGAGGGGATCGAGAAGGAGCGCCTCTATTCCGAGAACTTCGCCTGTCCGGTGCATGGGGCGGTGATGGAGGAGCTCTCACCGCGGCTGTTCTCGTTCAACAGCCCCTATGGCGCCTGCGCCGATTGCCATGGCATCGGCCATCTGCGCCGGTTCACCGAGGAGCGGGTGATCCCCGATCCCAGCCTGCCCGTGTATGCCGCTGTCGCCCCCTGGGCGGAGAAGGACAACTCCTATTACTTCTCGCTGCTCTATTCGGTGGGAGAGGCGTTCGGCTTCGAGATCAAGACCCCGTGGAATCAGCTCACCGACGAGCAGCAGCAGGTGCTGCTGCAGGGATCCAAGGAGCCGATCGCGATCAAGGCTGACAGCCGCTACCGCAAGAGCCAGACCTATGAGCGGCCGTTCGAGGGGATCCTGCCGATCCTGGAGCGGCAGCTGCGCGATGCCAGCGGTGAGGCGGTGCGGCAGAAGCTGGAGAAGTTTCTGGAGCTGGTGCCCTGCGCCAGCTGCAAGGGATTGCGGCTGCGGCCCGAGGCCCTGGCGGTGCGGGTGGGGCCTTACCGGATCCATGAGCTCACCAGCAGCAGCGTGGCCGAGAGCCTGCGCCGCATCGAGATGCTGATGGGGGTGGGGGAGAGCGAGGGATCAGAGCCGTTGCTGAATGCGCGACAGATCCAGATCGGCGATCTGGTGCTGCGGGAGATCCGCATGCGGTTGCGCTTTCTGCTGGATGTGGGGCTGGATTATCTGAGCCTGGATCGCCCGGCGATGACCCTCAGCGGCGGTGAAGCGCAGCGCATCCGCCTGGCCACCCAGATCGGAGCAGGACTCACGGGGGTGCTGTACGTGCTGGATGAGCCGAGCATCGGCCTGCATCAGCGAGACAACGACCGGCTGCTGGCGACGCTCCTGAAGCTGAGGGATCTGGGCAACACCCTGATCGTGGTGGAGCACGACGAAGACACGATCCGGGCGGCGGATCACCTGGTGGATATCGGTCCCGGGGCGGGGGTGCATGGGGGCAGGATCGTGGCGGAGGGATCGCTGCAGGATCTGCTGCAGGCCGAGGAGTCGCTCACGGGGGCCTATCTGAGCGGCAGGCGCTCGATCCCCACGCCGGCGCAGAGGCGCGATGCGGGCAGCCGCAGGCTCACGCTGGAGAGCTGCAGCCGCAACAACCTGCGGGACATCACGGTGGAGATCCCCCTCGGACGGCTGGTGTGCGTCACCGGGGTGAGCGGCAGCGGCAAGAGCACCCTGGTGAATGAACTGCTGCATCCGGCCCTGGAACACAGGCTGGGGATGAAGGTGCCCTTCCCGTCGGGGCTGGCGGAGCTCAAGGGCATCAAGGCGGTCGACAAGGTGATCGTGATCGACCAGAGCCCGATCGGACGCACGCCGCGATCGAATCCGGCCACCTATACGGGGGCGTTCGATCCGATCCGGCAGGTGTTCGCAGCCACGGTGGAGGCGAAGGCGCGGGGGTATCAGGTGGGGCAGTTCAGCTTCAACGTCAAGGGAGGACGCTGCGAGTCGTGCGGGGGCCAGGGGGTGAATGTGATCGAGATGAACTTCCTGCCCGATGTGTATGTGCAGTGCGATGTGTGCAAGGGAGCCCGCTACAACCGGGAGACCCTGCAGGTGAAATACAAGGGGCACACGATCGCCGATGTGCTGGAGATGACGGTGGAGCAGGCCTGCGATGTGTTCTCAGCGATTCCCCAGGCGGCGGATCGCCTGCGCACCCTGGTGGATGTGGGGCTGGGCTACATCAAGCTGGGCCAGCCGGCCCCCACGCTCTCCGGCGGTGAGGCCCAGCGGGTGAAGCTGGCCACCGAGCTGTCACGGAGAGCCACCGGCAAGACCCTCTATCTGATCGACGAACCCACCACCGGCCTGAGCTTCTACGACGTGCACAAGCTGATGGATGTGATGCAACGGCTGGTGGACAAGGGCAACTCGATCCTGGTGATCGAGCACAACCTTGATGTGATCCGCTGCGCCGACTGGATCATCGA
>JBAWXG010000086.1:0-9813 GCA_037144195.1 Synechococcus sp. ELA057 | reverse complement strand
GCTCCGGTTATGAGCTCTTCTGGAAGAACACCAATGGACAGTTCGCACGTTGGGTTCTTGATGCCAACGGCAGCCTCGCCTCCAGCGCCACCCTATCCATTGGCGATCTCAACCTTTCAGAACTCAGACTCCGCGCCGATCTCAACGGCGACAGGAAAATCGGGCCTCTGGCTGAGCAGGCAGGAACCCCCAACAATGACAACATCACCGGCCAACCCTTCACCGTCAGCTATGGATTCGCTGGCAACGACACCCTCACCAGCGGTGGTCGCAGCAGCAGCAATTCCTTTGATGTACTGATCGGTGGTGCTGGCAATGACAGCTACATCGCGCCGATTGGCTCCATCTGTGCCATTGGTGATCTCGGTGGCGGCACCGATACCCTCAGCGCGCTTGGCCTCAGCATCGACCGTGGGACCACAAGTGTCAACACGCTGGAAAATGGAAGAGACCTGATCGCATCTGACAGCAGCACGGGAACAACGGTAGTCGTCATGGGTTGGCAGAATCCCGCTAATCAGATCGAATCCATCACACTCGCCGACGCATTTGGAAACGCCAAGCTCTATACCTTTGCTGACATCCAATCCATCGTGCAGCAGGGAATCACCCAGGGAACCATCACCGACACCACCTGGTCACAAAGTCTTTCCACCAGCCCGGACATCAGTGTTCTGACCTCCACAGGACTCGCCAACACCATCGGTATCAATGCGATGATCGCCTCCTATTCCAACGTCAATTCCGTTGGCCATCTCTAAAAGACGTTTCGTGCGATAAGCCGAACAATCCCTCCGTCTGGCTGAAATCCCAATGTTCTTGCCCAGGCCAGCACAGCTCGCGGCCACCTTCACGCTGTTCACAGCCCTGCTGCCGCTAGCGAACCTGCCGGCATCGGCCCAGATGTCTCCGGTCTGCCAGCGCAATGGCAAGCGCGATTACTGCGCCCTCACGCCCGTCCCGGCGGCCAGCAATGCCAGGCAGGTGGTGGATGTGATCATGTTCGCCGATGACAGGGTCTATCGCGTCGAGCGCGATCTGCAGAGCTGCAGACGCATCTCCGAGACAGTGGAGACCTGCAACGCCAGGATCACCAGCCCACCCGGCCGGACGCAGAGCCTCCCCGCCATGTACAGGGCCACCTACTTCGAGGGCGGCGTGAAACACGAGTACATCAGCAGAGGCCTGCGCCTCACCTATCACGTCGCCGACTGATTCCGTGAAGATGTTGATCGATTCGGGGCTCAAGATCTGATTCAGTTCCGGTCAGCCAGCAGCGCTCACACGTTGAACAGAAACTCCATCACATCCCCCTCCTGAACCACATACTCCTTGCCCTCACTGCGCAGCCAACCCTTGTTGCGTGCCTCGGCCAGGGAGCCGGCCTCCAGCAACTGCTGCCAGCCGATCGTCTGGGCGCGGATGAAGCCGCGCTCGAAATCGGTGTGGATCACCCCAGCGGCCTGGGGAGCGCTCATGCCGGCGCGGATCGTCCAGGCGCGGGTCTCCTTCTCGCCGGTGGTGAAGTAGGTGCGCAGCCCCAGCAAGCCATAGGTGGCGCGGATCAGGCTCCGCAGGCCGCCTTCCTCCACCCCCAGCCCGGCCAGGAACTCAGCCCTCTCCTCCTCGGGCAGCTCGATCAGTTCGGCCTCCACCTGGGCGGAGATGCGCACCGTCGCCGCTCCCTCACGCTGCGCCAGGCCCTCCACCGCCTCACAGAAGCCATTGCCCTGGGCCAGATCGTCCTCGCTGACGTTGGTGGCGTAGATGATCGGCTTGGCGGTGAGCAGCCCCAGGGGCTTCACCATCGGCGCCTCCTCATCGGAAAGGGGCACCGAGCGGGCCGCACCGCCCTGCTCCAGCACCGCCTGGATGCGCTCCAGGGCGGCATCCTCCGCCTGGGCCTCCTTGCTGGTGCGCACCTGCTTCTTCAGCCGCTCCCGGCGCTTTTCCACCTGGCTCAGATCGGCCAGAGCCAGCTCCAGGTTGATCACCTCGGCATCGCGCAGCGGATCCACCGAGCCCGACACATGGATGACGTCGTCATCCTCGAAGCAGCGCACCACATGCACGATGGCGTCCACCTCGCGGATGTTGGCCAGGAACTTGTTGCCCAGCCCCTCTCCCTGGCTCGCGCCCTTCACCAGCCCGGCGATATCGACGAACTCAACCCGCGTGGGGATGATCTCGCGGCTGCCGCTCAGATCGCTGAGCTGCTGCAGCCGTGGGTCGGGCACCGCCACCACACCGGTGTTGGGCTCGATCGTGCAGAAGGGAAAATTGGCGGCCTGGGCCTGGGCATTGGCCACCAGGGCGTTGAACAGGGTCGACTTGCCCACATTGGGCAGCCCGACGATTCCGGCTTTGAGCATGGCCGGAATCTAGGCGTTACCCCTGAGGCCCCAGAGCCGACGGCGATCAGCGAAACTTTGTAACAGTTCTGGAGCGCGCCATCGCCAGCCTGAGCCCCCTGCGCCCACGCCGCTCCAAGCAACCGGAGTCAGAGGCGCCTCCGGCACTGGCTGCCCTGCCAGCGCAGGGACCGGCGCCGGCCCGCCGCCGCCCGTTGTGGGTCGCCCTTGTGGTGATCGCTGTGCTGGTCACCGGTCTGGGGCTGTGGCAGAAACAGCGGGGCAGCAGCCGCAGGGATCTGCGGCCCTACACGGCCGAGGCGCGCTCCGGCGTGCTGCCTGGGGTGGTGACCGCCAGCGGTGAACTCGATGCCGAGTTGCGGGTGAATGTGAGCCCCAAGCGCCAGGGCGTGCTTGAGGCCCTGTACGTCGATGAGGGCGATCAGGTGCGTTCGGGCCAGGCCCTGGCCCGCATGGACAGCGGCGACCTGCGGGACCGCCTGCAGGAACTGCAGGCGAACCTGCGCTCCAGCGAAGCCGAGCTGGTGCGCAGCCGCAGCGAACTGCAGCGCAATCAACCCCTGTACCGCCAGGGGGCGATCAGCCTCAATGATCTCAATCGCTATCGCGCGGACTTTGAGGTCAAGCGGATGGCCGCCATCGCTGCTGCCGAGCGCTTCTCCCAGCGCCAGGTGGAGCGCTCCGAACTGATCGTGCGCGCCCCCTTCGACGGGGTGATCAGCCAGCGCTTCGCCGATCCAGGCGCCTTTGTCACGCCCACCACCACAGCCTCGTCCAACCAGGGCGCCACCAGCTCCTCGATCGTGGAGGTGGCCAAGGGCCTGGAGGTGGTCGCCAAGGTGCCCGAAAGCGACATCGGCCGTCTGCGGGTGGGCATGCCCGCAACGGTGCGGGTCGATTCCTTCCCCGACCGCCGCTATCCGGCCCGCATCCGCCGCATTGCGCCGCGGGCGGTGAAAACCAACAACGTCACCTCCTTCGAGGTGAAGCTGACGATGGAGCGGCCCGCCCCGGAGCTGCGCATCGGCATGAGCGCGGACGTGGACTTCCGCACCGGCGTCCTGCAGGCCCGCACCCTGGTTCCCACCGTGGCGATCGTCACCGAGAGAGGGGTTCCTGGGGTGCTGGTGGTGGGCCGGGAGCAGCAGCCCAGCTTCCAGGCCGTGGAACTGGGCGCCAGCAGCGGACGCGACACGCAGATCCTGCGCGGCCTTGAGCCCGGCAGCCGGGTGTTCATCGACCTGCCCCCCTGGGCGAAGAAGCGCAAGGACAAGTCCTGATCAGGCCCTGATCCGGTTCAGGCTGCGAGAAACCGCCTTGCGCTGGCCACGATGCGGCCGCTGGCCTGGCCATCGCCGAACGGGTTATGGGCGCGGGCCATCGCTTCGTAGGCCGCCGCATCGCTGAGCAGCAGGCTGGCCTGAGCCACGATGTCGGCGCTGTCGGTACCGATCAGGCGGGCCGTACCGGCCTCCACCGCCTCGGGCCGCTCGGTGGTGCGGCGCAGCACCAGCACCGGTTTGCCCAGGGCCGGTGCCTCCTCCTGGAGACCGCCGGAGTCGGTGAGCACCAGCGCCGCGCCGCGCATCGCCGCCACCAGCTGGTCGTAATCGAGGGGCTCGGTCAGGAAGGCACGGGGATGTGCGCCGAGCATGGCCTGCAGCGGCTCGCGCACGGTGGGATTGCGATGCAGCGGCAGCAGCAGAGCGGTGTCGGGGAAACGCTCCAGCAGCTCGAGAAAACCCGCACCGATCTGAGCGAGGCGCTCACCCCAGTTCTCGCGGCGGTGCACCGTGGCCAGGATCACGCGCTGCTTCTGCCAGTCGAGGCCAGGCAGCTCGTAGGCCGGCGCCTGACGGGCCATCAGCAGCAGAGCATCGATCACCGTGTTGCCGGTCATCAGGATCTCTCCCACCACCCCGGACGCACGACAGTTGGCGGCAGAACGCTCGGTGGGGGCGAAGTGCAGCTGGGCCAGCTGGGAGATCAGACGCCGATTGGCCTCCTCGGGGAAGGGATCGAGCAGGTTGTCGGTGCGCAGACCCGCCTCCACATGGCCGACCGGAATCTGCTCGTAGAAAGCGGCCAGGGCGGCGGCGAAGGCGGTGGTGGTGTCTCCCTGCACGAGCACCAGATCGGGCCGGTGGGCGCTGAATTCGGCTCTGAGACCCTCCAGAGCCGCACAGGTGATGTGGGTCAGGGTCTGCCTGGGCGCCATCAGCGCCAGATCGTGATCAGCCTCCAGGCCGAACAGCTGCATCACCTGGGTCACCATCTCGCGGTGCTGACCGGTGAGCACCACCCGGGTGCGGAAGTCCGCTGCGGCCCGGAACGCCAGGATCACTGGCGCAAGCTTGATCGCTTCGGGCCTGGTGCCCAGCACGATCGTGATCAGGGGAGTGGAGGCGGAGTCGCCCCGCAGGCTGCTCTCCGAGGATCCCATCGCTGCGGGTGCGGCATCCGATGCGGCTGCCTCAGGGCCGTTCTGAGGGATCAAGGCTGAGGGGCGAACCGATCAATCCTAGGCAGTGGCATCGACGGCCACTTCCAACCGGATCTGCGGTGCCAGCATGACGTCATGCCCAATCCGGCTGCGGCGCGATGGCGCATTCCTGCCCCCAGACGACCGCACCTGCCAGCTCCAGCCCATCCGCTGGCGCTCCCGCAGCAGCCCTTGCGAGCCTGGAGGCAGGGGCGAGGAGCCTCCACGCGATCGTGACCATCGCCCAGCAGCGTCAGGTCGACGAGATTCACCTCGGTGCCGGCGAGCGTCCGCGCTTCCGTGAGAACGGTGATCTCCATCCCACCGACTGGCCGATCACGGAGCATGAGGACATCGATCGCATGCTCAGCGAGATCCTCTCAGACGCACAACTGAGGGCCTTCAACGAACAGAATCAATACATCGGCGGCCACGATTTCGGCTTTGCCAGAGCACGCATCAATCTCTTTCAATCGGAGCGTGAACGCTCCATCTCGGTGCGCCTGATCAGGCCCAGAATTCCAACCTTCTCTCAGGGCTTCCTGCCACCCGAGATCGATCTGGTGCTCGTGCGCCGGGGAGGCCTCATCCTCGTGACCGGGCCAGGACGATCAGGCAAGACGACGGCGATAGCTGCACTTGCTGATCACATCAATCGCCGCGAAGCACGTCATATCCTGATGTTCGAAGATCCGATCACGTTCGTGCATCACGGTGATCGCGCCCTGATCCGCCAGCGCGACCTTCATCTCCACACCCGAAGCTTTGCTCAAGCCGTGAAAGCGAGCCTGCGCGAGGATGCCGATGTGATCGTGATTGATGAGATCCTCAATCGCGAGATGCTGAGCGCAGCAACCGAGGCCAGCCAGAACGGTCAACTGGTCATCGCCAGCCTGCAGACCAATGCGCACACACGCACGGTCGACCGGGTCCTGAGCCTGTACACCCCTGAGGAACACTCCCGGATCAGACGCGCGATGACGCAGGCCCTGCTCGCCGAGATCAAGACGCAGGGGGGCAGCGGCGCTCGGAGCCAAGACCATCCGATCGGCATCAACCGTCAGGCTTACCGCGATTACAGGCCTCCTCAGCGCGTGGGCGAGGAACGTATCCAGGGATCTGCGGCGCCCCACGCCCGAACCCGATCCTTCGCCACCAAAGGGCCGGCCCAGCCGCTGCTCTAGCGATCGCCACACCCAGATCACAACAGCCCGATCACAACAGCCCAGTCGCAAAGTTGTGCAGCGGTGGCAGGATGGTTTCCAGCTTGTGATTGGGTTGCGTCCCCATGGCTGATCTGCCCTTCGGACCAACCGCAGCGGTCCCTCCCCTGCCGCTGCAGCCGCCGCCGCCGCCGCAGATGGGCTCACCGCTGCCACCGCCTCCGGCAGCGGCGTCATCAGCAGCACCGGCCACCGCCAGCGGCACGGGCGGCAATGCACCTGAGAGCCTGCGGGAGATCGTGGCGCTGGCCCACGAGCGCGACTTCTCCGACATCCATATCGGCGTAGGCGAGCGTCCGCGTTTTCGCGAGCGCGGTGATCTCAACCCCACCGAATGGGACGTGACCGACAGCGACCGCTTCCGCAGCTGGGTGCGGGAGATGCTCTCGCCCACTGAGTTCGACTCGTTCATGCGGGAAAAGGAGTTCGACGGCGCCCATGACTTCGGCTTCGTGCGGGTGCGCATCAACCTGCTCGATTCTCTGCGCGGCCCTGCGATGGTCCTGCGCCTGATCCCCCAGACCATCCTGACGATGGAGCAGTTGTCGCTGCCCAAGGTGCTGGGGGAACTGGCCCAGCGTCCCAAGGGGATGATTCTGGTGACCGGCCCGACCGGATCAGGCAAGAGCACCACGCTGGCAGCGATGATCGATCACATCAATCGCACCATGAAGCGCCACATCCTCACGATTGAGGATCCGATCGAATTCGTGCATCAGAGCAATTTCTCCCTGATCCGCCAGCGCGAGGTGAATCAGCACACCATGCAGTTCGCCAATGCGTTGCGGGCGGCCCTGAGGGAAGACCCCGATGTGATCCTGATCGGTGAAATCCGCGATCAGGTCACCCTCACCACGGCCATCGAAGCCTCCCAGACCGGGCACCTCGTGTTCGGCACACTTCACACCAATTCGGCAGTGCGCACCGTCGAACGGATTCTCGGGATGTACAAACCGGATGAACAGGAGCAGATCCGAAGAGCCGTCTCCGAATCCCTGCTTGCCGTGATCGCCCAGGGCCTGATCAAGACCACCGACGGAAAACGTTGCGGGTATCACGATCTGTTCATCAACACCGACGCCTGCCGGGATTACATCCAGCGCGGCTCCCTTGATGAGATTGAAGAGATCATGGAACGCAGCGGCTTCGATGGGATGCAGACGAGCAACCAGGCGCTTGCCGCTCTGGTTCAGGCGGGGCGGGTCGAAGCCGAAGACGCCCTGGCTCAGAGCCTGAAGCCGGCGGAACTGGCCCAGGCTCTGCGGGGCCGCGTCTGAGCGGTCAACCGTGACGCCAGGCCGCGATCCTGGCGATCAGCAGCACGGTCAGACCGACGGAGAGCCCCAGCATGGCCAGACGCCCATTCCAGATCTCCGCCTGCGGCGTGAACCCCCGACGCCAGGCATTGAGCTCTTCCCGCGAGACCGGCTGTGTCTGCTCAGTCATCGGCTCCTCGGGTGTGGTCATCGGAAGGACCGGTCAAAGGATGAGAGGTGCTCAGAACTCGTGATCCGGTGGCCTGACCACCGCCATGGGGCGAACCCTAACCCGGTTCAGAAGCAGGCCTGGTCGTCGTAGAGACGATCCGCATCCTCCAGCGCCATCCGCGCCGCCACCCCCAGCAGCAGGGAGCTGCGGCACCCCGCCGCCAGGCGCTGCTCAGCCGCGATCGCGATCATGGCGGCGTTGTCGGTGCACCAGGCCAGGGGGGCCGCCCGCCAGGCCAGACCGGTCTCCGCCGTGCGCCGCTCCAGCAGCCGGCGGAGCCGCTGATTGGCGGCCACGCCTCCCACCAGCACCAGGGTGTCGAGCCCCTCGTCCTGCGCGCAGCGGCAGCTGCGCTCCACCAGCACCTCCGCCACCACCTGCTCGAAACTGGCGGCGAGATCGGCCAGAGGCAGAGGGCCAGGCAGCGCCTGCTGGGCCTGCACCAAGCGCAGCATCGCCGTCTTGAGCCCGCTGAAGCTGAAGTCGTAGGGATGGAAGCCCCCTCCGGGCAGCGACACCCGGCCCTTGGGCAGCGGGAAGCGCCTGGGATCCCCCTCTCGGGCCGCCGCCTGGATGGCGGGGCCACCCGGATAGCCGAGACCCAGCAGACGGGCCACCTTGTCAAAGCACTCCCCGGCAGCGTCGTCGCGGCTGCGGGCCAGACGGCGATAGCGGCCGGGCCCATCCACCCGCACCAGCTCGGTATGGCCGCCGCTCACCAGCAGCACCAGATGGGGCTTCCGGGGCAGAGGCTCCCCCAGAGCAGCGGAGCAGAGATGGCCCTCCAGGTGATGAATCCCCAGAAACGGCTTCCGGTGCAGCCGCGCCAGGGTGCGGCCGGCGACCGAGCCCACCAGCAGGGCTCCCACCAACCCTGGGGTGACCGTGGCGGCGATGGCATCCAGATCGGCCATCGCCACGCCGCTCTCCGCCTGCACCTGGGCGATCAGCCCAGGCAGCGCCTCCAGATGGCGCCGTGAGGCGATCTCCGGCACCACCCCACCCCAGCGGGCATGCTCCTCCACCTGGGAGGCGATGGCACTCGCCAGCACGCGGCCATCGCGCACGATGGCCGCTGCGGACTCGTCACAACTTGTTTCGAGGGCAAGAACGGTGGACATGGCCCAGAAACGGCTCCCCTACTGTCCGTTGGTGACATCCTGCCCCCTGCGGCAGCCCTCCGTACCGGCCTCTCTCCATGCGCCGTCTCTTCGCCGTTCTTCTGTCCGCCTTCCTGCTCTTCGGCTTCGTGCCGGTGGCCCATGCCGAGATCGGCGGGCTCACCCCCTGCAGCGAAAGCGCCCGCTTCCAGCAGCGCGCCGCCACGGCCAGCACCCCCCAGGCCCAGGCACGCTTTGCCATGTACAGCCAGGCGCTCTGCGGCGCCGATGGCCTGCCCCATCTGATCGTCGACGGCCGCTGGAGCCATGCCGGTGACTTCATCATTCCGGGCATCGCCTTCCTCTACATCGCCGGCTGCATCGGCTGGGCAGGACGTGGCTACCTCCAGGCCGTGGCCAGCCGCAAGGACGCCACCATGCACGAGATCCAGATCGATCTGCCTGTGGCGCTGAAGGCCACCATCGCCTCCGCCACCTGGCCCCTGGCCGCCTTCAAGGAGCTGACCAGCGGCAAGCTCACCGAAGCCGACAGCAAGGTCACCGTCTCGCCGCGTTGAGCCAAGCCCTCGATGGCTTAGCGAGCAGTCCCGTCACCACCGCTTCCCCCTCTCCCTTCAGCCATGAAGAAATTCCTGACAACCGCTCCTGTGTTTGCTGCCATCTGGTTCAGCATCACCGCCGGGATCATGATCGAATTCAACCGCTTCTTCCCCGATCTGCTGTTCCATCCCCTCTGAATCAGGCAGAGATGTTTCTGCTCTTCTTTCTGGATCGACGAACCTGATCAACGATCAAGAAGCGATCAGCCAGAGCGGCCCCGACGGGCCGCTTTTTTGTTGCCTCCCCGCATTCAACAGACACAAGCGACAGGACGCGGGGGCAGGCGCCAGGGATTCAAAAACGAGCCAGGGACGCTCTCAGCGACCCTCCTGGCCATGGCGATGGATCAGACCAGATCGCCGTACTCCTGCAGCAGGGCGATCAGGTCGGCGAGCTGCCGGGCATGGGCGGCGGAGGGGTCGAGCTGGAATCGGAGCTGCACAAGAGTGCAGCGATCCTGTCGTTGAGCTCGGCGTAGCGCGCGTTCCCGCTCCTCAGCTGCTCGGTCTCTTTCCTGATCTGCTCGG
>JBAWXG010000085.1:0-9841 GCA_037144195.1 Synechococcus sp. ELA057 | reverse complement strand
TTCGCCATCGCCTGCTCCCGGATGTGCAGCTCATGCCGCAAGCGCTGGATCTCCTGCTGATCACGCAGGTGCCGCCGCATCAGATCCCGGTTGTCCGTAAGCAGCGCATCGGGAAGGTTGCGGTCCTGAAGAAACATCCGGCGCCAACGCTCGAGCTGCTCGGGCCGGATCCGGTACCGCTGGCAGAACTCCAGCTCCTGCGCAGGAGACAGCTCGACGCAGGCCATCAGGGCCGTGAATTTGTCGACGACCCCCCAGACCTCCGGATCGAGGGGGCGTGATCCACCGCCCTCGAACTCAGGACTGCGCAGCCAGGCCTGCAGGATCTCGATCGCAATGCCTGTCTCAGCGGCGATGCGGTCGATGCGCTCGCGCACGGCCAGATCGCGGCGGCGATCGTCCTCGACCGGTTCGACGGAGGATGCATCGCCGGGGAGCGGCTCAGCGCCCCCCTCCGCGCGGACGCCTGCGGCGGCAGCTGGGGGGGCCTCATCCGGCTGGCGGTAGACGGGCTGAGGCCTGTTGTCGGCGAGATGGGTATTGAAATGCTGGATGTAGGTCTCGATCTGGCGCAGCAACGACGCGTTGTTGACCGAAAACCTCAGGCCGGCCTGCGTGTCTTCCTCGCCATCCCTGACCCAGCAGATCTCCGCAGGGAGCAACACCCGCAGATCGGAATCTTCCGCCCAGAGATCCAGCTGCACCGCTTCACCGTTTTGCAGCTCGATCCGACCCTTGCGAAGGATCCTGCAACCGCCTTTGCTGATGTCCTGAAGGGTGACGAAGAGGGAAGGGAGACCCGCCCGGCTCAGCCGTGCGGCGGGCGTGGACGGCAGGTCGCGGCGCTCCTGCTCGCGATTCGATTCATCGGACTGGCTGGAGAGCCCTGCGAGGGGGAGATCGCCAGGGAGATTCGCCTCGGCCATGTCGTTCGATCGGCAGGACGTGGCCGGAAGCGGTGCAGGGCAGCCTATCCCCGTGATTCGCCCAGCAGACGCTCGACTGGCCCTGTCTCTGGCCCATCCGCACCCGGTCCAGGTCTTAGGATAATGAGGCGCATTCGCAATAAGCAACCCTGACTTCCGCTCCTCTGGTCCCACCTGCGGCCGGCACGGCCCAGGGCACACCTTCCGCCAGTGCTGTCCCAACGGCGGCGGCCAGTGGGTCGAGGCCTCGCCCCGATCGGTTCGCCGACTCCCCGGTCCACGGACTGCTGGCGGATCTGCCCAGGGGTCGCGCCGCCGTGGTGCTGGATCTCCGCGTCGAGAAGGGGTTGCGCCACCGGCTTCAGGCCCTGGGGCTGCGGCCCGGACAACGGGTGCAGGTGCTGCGCCGGGCCTGGTGGTCGGGACCGATCCATCTGCGGGTCGGCATGACCGAGCTGATGCTGCGCCGGCGTGATGCCGCCTGCGTCAGCATCCAGCCTGTGGACACGGCGTCATGAGCCAGTGCCACGGCGGCAGCACTTTGTTGTTGGAGCGGGGGCTGGCTCGGATTGCCGTTCTCGGCATGCCCAACACCGGCAAATCGACGCTGTTCACCCAGCTGACCGGCACCCACGCGCAGATCGGCAACTGGCCCGGCCTGACGGTGGAGCTGCTGCAGGCCGAGCTCCGGCTCAAGGGGCACAAGGCTCTGCTCGTGGATCTGCCGGGCATCTACGACCTGCGCGGCCATTCGGAAGATGAGGCGCTGGTGCGCCGCTTCCTGGAGAGCACGGCCCTCGACCTGGTGGTGGTGATCCTCAATGCCAGCCAGCTGGACCGTCAGCTGCGGCTGGCGCTGCAGGTGAGGCAGCTGGGTCTGCCGGCGCTGCTGCTGCTGAACATGGCCGATGAGGCACGGCGCTTCGGGGTGCGGATCGAGCACAAGGCGCTGGAGCGGCAGCTGGGCATGCCCGTTCGCTTGATCAGTGCCAAGTACCGCCAGGGTCTGGTGGAGGCGCGCCAGGCGATCGAGCAGCAGCTGCCTCTGGAAGGTGATGGCCCCGCCTGGCAGCCGCGGCCGGTGGAGCCACTGCTGGCCGAGGGCGACAGGACTCTGGCGTCGGAGATGGAGACGCTGCTGGAGCAGACCGTGATCCTGCCGGAGCAGTGGCGCGATCAGCTGACCCGCAGGCTCGATCGCTGGCTGCTGCATCCGCTGCTGGGGCTGCCGCTGTTCTTCCTGGCCATGGCGTTGATGTTCCAGGCGATCTATGCCCTGGGCGTGCCCTTGCAGGAGGCCCTCAGCTCGCTGCTCGACAGCGTCGCCACGGGCGTGCTGCGACCGGCCATGGCGGGTTGGCCGCCGTTCCTGAGCGGCTTTCTGATCGATGGCCTGTACACCGGCATCGGCACGGTGAGCGCCTTCCTGCCGGTGATCTTCCTGTTCTTCCTGGCGATGGGGGTGGTGGAGGACAGCGGTTACCTGTCGCGGGCGGCCTTCCTGATGGATGCCTTCATGGAGCGTCTCGGACTGGATGGCCGCAGTTTCGTGCTGTCGCTGATGGGCTTCGGCTGCAATGTGCCGGCGATCCTGGGCACCCGGGTGATGCGATCCAGCAGCCTGCGCCTGCTGACGATGCTGATCATCCCGTTCTCCCTGTGCTCAGCGCGGCTGAACGTGTTCCTGTTCATGGCCTCGGTGTTCTTCCCGGCCCGGCAGGCGGCCCTGGTGATCTTCGGGCTGTATCTGCTGAGCTTCGCCGCCGCCATCGGCACCGCCCTGCTGTTTCGCGGTCAGTTCGCCAGTGAGGAGCCTCTGGTGCTCGAGCTGCCTCCCTACCGCTGGCCCACCGTCAGCCAGATCCTGCGCCGCTCCTGGGCGGAGGTGCGCCATTTCTGGTTCTGGGCGCGGCGCTTCATCATTTTCGGGGTGGTGGCCATCTGGCTGCTCAACAACCTGCCGCTGGGGGCGGAACCCGCCTCGGCCGCCTCGCTCTCCGGGCAGCTGGGCCAGTGGCTGCAGCCGCTGCTGGCGCCCCTGGGCATCAACCCCAAGCTCACCGTGGCCCTGGTGTTCGGCTTCATCGCCAAGGAGATCGTGCTGGGGGGGCTGGCAGTGATCTACGGCCAGAGCGAGGCCCATGGCGCCCTGGGACAGGCCCTGGCCGGGGACATCACCCGGGTGCAGGCGATCAGCTTCATGCTGTTCACACTGCTTTACACGCCCTGTCTCTCGACGGTGGCGGTGATCCGCAGCGAATCCAAGAAGCTGGGCTTCACGCTGTTCTCGGTGGGGTGGTCGCTGCTGCTCGCCTGGTGCGCGAGCGCCGCGTTCTATCAGCTGGCCCTGCTGCTGGGCTGGCACTGAGATCCACTGGCAGAGCTGGGATGCTCTGCGTCGATGGGCGCCAAGCCGTCCTGGCGCGCCGGCGGCCGCCACAGGGAATCCTGTGGGTCTCAGGGAGTGTCCAGCGCTACGGCGGGTGCGATCGATATCGAATCCGTTGGGACTGATCACCAATCCTTAGGGATGAATCTTTTCCCCGCAGCCCCGATGTTTTCCCCAGCTCAGGCCGGGGTTTTCCCCAGGCCCGATGCCGCAGGGTGCCCGAGGGGCAGGCTCTGCTGCAGATCCGCTGGGAAAAACGGATCTCCCATTGACGATTGCGGATCGTGGTTTCAATGCGGGGGCCTCTCCCGACTCCGCCGACCGAGACACCGCGACTCCACTGCATTCGCGTCGTGGGTCTGGATGCGATCGGGGTGATGGCCCCCGCTTTGACGATTTCGGAATCCCGTGGCGTCATACCCCCACGCGACCAGAACGGCATGCGCCAGATCCCGGATTCCCACCCCAGTTCAATGCCCAGTGCTTCAGCAGCTTCCAGTCCCAGTCACGACGGAATCGGGCCTGCCACGGTGAGTGTGGTCAATGACTTCCCCGAGGACCTCTACGACGCGATGCGCCGCTTCGTCGGTGCTCATCCCAGCTGGGATCAGTACCGCGTGATGCAGGTGGCCGTCGCCGGATTTCTGTTTCAGCAGGGCAGCCGCGAGCGCGCCGTGGCCCGCCACTACCTCGACGGACTGTTTGATCGCGCCGTGGCACCCGAGACCGCTGCCCAGGCCCTGCAGGGCCCGATGCTGACGCCCATCGGCGCCCAGGAGGTTCCCTTCTCAGCGGCTGCGGCTGCGGCTGCGGCACCGAATGATGCGATGCCGGCCCACCCAGCCTCCTCCCCCTGCCTGGCGCCTGTGTCCAGCCCGCTGCTGCGCCGGCAGGGTGCGCCCCTGCCTCCCCATCGTCTGCGTTGAGGCCGAGGCGGGCGGCCCGCGAGCCAGAGGTCGTCGCAGGTCCTGCCGCCTACAGTTTTGAGGGCAGCTGAGCGGAGATGCTGGAACGGCTGGTGCTGCCTCCCTGGCTGCGGTTCAGCCTGGCCCTGCCGCTGCTGGTGCTCAACCTGTGGGTGCTGCGCCAGTTGCTGCTGCCCCTGGCACCCTTTCCAGCCCTGTTTCTGACAGCAGCCCTGCTGGCGTTCCTGCTCGATCTACCGGTGCGCTGGCTGGTGGGCCGGCGCTGCCCGCGGTCCCTGGCCCTGCTGCTGGTTCTGGGCTTTTCCCTGGGAGCCGTGGTGCTGGCGGCCGTGGGCCTGGTGCCGCGGCTGATCTCCCAGCTCGATGAGCTGATCAACGCCCTGCCGGGCTGGCTCTCCCAGGGGGAGACGCTGCTCAATGCCCTGCAGCACTGGGCCCAGAGCAAGGGTCTTCCCTCCGATTTCGCCAATCTCAGCAGTGAGCTGATCAGCCGCTCCAGCCGCCTGGCCAGTCAGATCAGCCAGCAGGTGCTCGGGTTGCTGGGTGCCACCGTCGGGCTGACGGTGAACACCCTGATCGTGCTGGTGCTGACGGTGTTCCTGCTGCTGGGAGGCGAGCGGATTGCCGCCGGTCTGATCGACTGGCTGCCTGCAGGCGTGCGCTCCCTGGTGGGCAGCACCCTCTCACGCACCTTCCGCGGCTATTTCGGCGGCCAGGTGCTGCTGGCCCTGATCCTCAGCGCCCTGCAGATGCTGGTGTTCACAGTGCTGGGCATCCCCTACGGGGTGCTGTTCGCCGTGGCGATCGGTTTCACCACCCTGGTGCCCTATGCCAGCGCGCTGACCATATCCCTGGTGAGCCTGCTGCTGGCGCTCCAGGATCCGCGCCAGGGCATCGAGGTGCTGGCGGCCGCCATCACGGTGGGTCAGGTGGTCGACCAGGTGATTCAGCCGAGACTGATGGGCAGCATCGTGGGCCTGCAGCCGGCCTGGCTGCTGATCAGCCTGCCGATCGGCGCGCGGCTGGGATCCCTGCTCGGGCTTGGGGAGCTGCTGGGCCTGCTGCTGGCGGTTCCGGTGGCGAGCTGTGGCAAGAGCTTTCTCGATGCCTGGGCCCTGCGGCTGCGGGCCGCGGACGACAGTCCGGGCGGGACCGACGCAGCCGCGAGCGGGTCGCTCCCGATCAGGCCTCGGCCGGTGGGGGAATGATGCCCTTCACCTGCAGGTGCACCAGCACCTGGGTCACGCAGTCCTCCAGGCTCTGACGGCCGGTGTCGATGCGCAGCTCCGGAGCCTCCGGCGTCTCATAGGGGCTGGAGATGCCGGTGAACTCCTTGATCTCGCCGGCGCGGGCCTTGGCATAAAGCCCCTTGGTATCGCGTTCCTCGCAGATATCCAGATCGGCGGCGCAGTGGATCTCGATGAAATCGCCCGCCTCCACCAGGGCGCGGGCCCGGTCGCGATCGGCCCGGAACGGCGACACGAAGGCGGTGAGCACCACCACGCCGGCATCGAGGAACAGCTTGGCCACCTCACCGATGCGACGGATGTTCTCCTCGCGGTGAGCATCGGAGAAGCCCAGATCGTTGCAGAGGCCGTGGCGCACGTTGTCGCCATCGAGCACATAACAGGCCAGCCCCTGCTCGAACAGGGCCGAGTTGACCGCGTTGGCCAGGGTGCTCTTGCCAGCTCCGCTCAGACCCGTGAACCAGAGGATGACGCTGCGGTGGCCGCGCTGGTGAGCCCTGGCGGCGCGGCTCACGGTGGAGTGGTGCCAGACAATGTTGGTGGCAGCTCCCTGGCTGGTCATGGCGCCGTAGGGGGAGCTGGCGGGGCTGGCGGTCATGACGGGCTCCTGACTTGGGGGAACGACGCAAGGCGTTCTGCGCTGCCATTGTCCCTGGCGGCGCGCTGAACATCGCTGCGGGGCGGCAGGGTCAGCCGGATCTGCAGACGGCGCCCCTGGCGCTCGAGCGTCAGCGTGAGCGGCGCCGCGTCGGCATGCAGCCGCACGGCTCGGATCACCTGGCCGGCATGGTCCACCGCCACGCCATCAACAGCCAGGATCCGGTCCCCGGGAAGGATCCCGGCAGCCTCGGCCGCCGATCCCGCAGCCACCCGGCGCACCCAGACGGCACCATCGACACTCTCGAGATAGGCCCCCAGCCGTGCCCCCCGCGGTGCCGCGCCGCAGCCCTCTGGCAACGCCACCCTGCTGACGCTGAGCACCGGGCTGAGGCCCAGATCGGCCAGCTGCAGGGGCACCCCTTCTCCGGGTTCAAGGTGTCCGCGGCCGATCAGAGCCACCACCAGACGGTCGGGATCGCGGCGCTGGGCAGCGGCGATCGCTTCGGCCATGGCCCGATCGCGCAGAAGTTGGCTGGCGATGAAACGCTCCAGGGCGCTGCGCTCGAGGGCTGCGCTGTCGCCACTGGCTGGGGATCCAGCCGTGCCCTCCACTGCCGGCAGCGCCTGGTGGGCCTGCCAGCTGGCCTCCAGCCGCCGGAGATAAGAGGGGCTGGCTGCAGCGGGGCGGCCGATGCCCTGCCGCTGGCTCACCGGGATCGCCTGCCAGCCATCGCGGCGCAGGCGCCTGACCAGAGCCGGCTCGGCATTGAGTGCCAGCAGCGGAACCCCCCACTGACGGGCCCAGTGCAGCAGCGGCAGATACAAGGCCGGATCATGGCCCCACACCGCCTCCCAACCCACCTGGCGCAGAAAAGCGGCGTCATCGAGCTGGCCGGCGCTGTAGCGATCAAGCACCGCCTGGCGGGGGGCGGGCACCATCTCAAGCGCCAGCACCAGACGCGGGCGCCGCAGCCGCACCGCCTCGAGCGTGGCGAGCTGCCAGGCGTGATCGGCTTCGCTGGTGTGGATCTCACCCAGCAGCAGCGCCCGCAGCGCGGGTGTGGCACGCAGCAGCCGATCGGCCTGCAGGGCCATCGCCGCCCGGGCGTCATCGCAGCCGAGGCCGGGGGGCTCCGGCGACGCCGCCAGCGGTGTGGCACCAACGCCGAGCAGCGGCAGGGCCAGAGCGATCAGGGCCAGGCGCCGGAGCATCAGAGCGCCACCGCCTCGACCACGCTCACCGGGGAGGGGGTGGGCACGATCCGCTGCAGCTGCATCCCTGAACGCTCGAGAAGCGCGGCATAGTCCTCAGCGGTGCGTTCGCGCCCCCCCTCGGTCAACACGAGCATGTTGAGATCGAGCAGTTTTCCGGGGAAGGGAGCATTGCCAGGCGGGATCACCTGCTCCACCACCAGCACCCGAGCACCCGGGGCCATGGCCTCGCGAATCCGGCTCAGGATCGTGAGACAGGCCTGATCACCCCAGTCGTGAAGGATGTGCTTGAGCAGATAGGCATCGGCTCCGGCGGGAGCTTCGGCAAAGAAATCACCCCCCTGCAGCGTCAGCCGCCCCGCCAGCTCCGGAGGCACCGCCGCGCCGGCCACCACCTGGGGCTGATCGAACACGGTGCCGCGCAGATGGGAATGGGCCGCCAGCACCGTCTGCAGCAACAGGCCGCGGCCACCTCCCACATCCACCAGATGCTCAATGGGGCTGAAGTCGTAGGCGGCGAGCAGGGCGCCGATCTGGGATCGGGAGTTGTCGCCCATCGCCGCATCGAAGATGGCGCCCCGCTCGGGGTTCCGCTGATACCACTCGAAGATCCCCATCCCATAGCGGTGGCGGAAGGCGTTCTCACCAGTGCGCACGCTGTGGAGCAGGTCATCCCAGCTGAGGTAGTGCTCGGCGCCGAGAAGGCGGGCGAACTGCCGCAGCGACTGGGGGTGATCGCTGCGCAGCAGGTCTGCCAGGGGCGTGAGCCCGAAACGGCGGGGCTCGGTTTCGCGGAAGATGCCGAGGCTGGCCAGGCCCCTCAGCAACCGGAAGAGGCTGTCGGCATCGGCGCCGCAGGCCACCGCCAGCTCCTCTGCGCTGCGCTCTCCTGCCGTCAGCTGATCCGCCACCGCCAGCTCGGCGGCCACATGGATCATCTGGCTCACCCAGGCACCGCTGGCAAGCATCATCAGCTGATCGGGAGGCGTGAAACCGGAGGGGGTGGGATCGGTGGCGGACGTCGGTTGTGCAGGGGAGGAGGTCATGCCGGGGTTTGATGGCCTTGCCTCTGGCCTAGCGCCGGATCGGCAGGATCGGGGCAGGGCGGCGCCGAGCGACGACCGCTACGGCGGATCCGCCTCACCGGAATAGCCCGATGGGGCCCCGCTCGGCCGGTCCCGTTGTGCGGGCTGAGCGAATCCCTCCTCCGCCAGGAACGTGGCCTCCTGGGAGGCGATGAAGCGCCCGAGCAGCAGGCCCACCAGCAGCGCCACATAGAGGGTGCCGCTGACGCTGAGCAGGATCACGAAGCGCTCGCCGTAGGCGTTGCTGGCGACGATGTCGCCCGGTCCGAGGCCAGCGATGGTGGTGAAGCTGAAATAGGTGAGGCGATCGAGCAGCTGCTCCTGATCGAGCAAGTTGCTGATGTGGAAGCTGCCGGGCACGAACAGCTGGGTGGTGGTGGCCAGGACCCCACCGGTGAGACCCAGCAGCAGATAGCCGGCCGCCGCACCGGCCATCACCCGGGGGTTGACCCGGGGCGACCTGGCCAGCAGCTGCACCAGACGGATCGAGCTCTGCAGAAAGAACAGCGACAGCAGGCCCAGCAGCCATTGCTTGAGGCGCAGCGAGGGATCACCCCAGCCCCCATGGAACGCGGGTCCCCAGATCCCGGCTGTGCAGAGCAGACCCAGCACCAGAAACACGGTCCGCCCCCATCCCTTGCGCCGCCCGCTGGCGGAGCGCGACAGGGTGAACAGACACAGGGCGATCAGCTGGCTGAGCACCAGGGCCTGAAACGCGTAGCCACGGTGGTGCAGCGGAGCGGTGGAAGGCAGCAGCAGCACCGGCACCAGGGTGGAGACCAACAGCGCCACAAAGCGCCCCTCGTTGTGCTTGAGGCGCTCAGCCTCCGGGAGCCCGTAGCCGAGGACGGAGCGCAGGGAACGGGACACCGGTTTCAACCGCGACGTGGATGGAAGCGCGTTGCGATCAGTACTGCGCCACGGAGGGATCGACCTCCTGGCTCCAGGCGTTGATGCCCCCGGCCACATTGATTCCCTCGATGCCGTGGCGCCGCAGGGCGATCAGAGCCTTGGCGCTGCGGCCGCCCATCTTGCAGTGCACATAGAGCGTCTTGCCGGCGGCCAGCTGCCGCACCCGCTCCACCGCCTCACCGCTCTCGATCTGATCGAGGGGGATCAGCTCGGCGCCGGGGATCCTGGCGATCTCGGCCTCCGGTGGATTGCGCACATCGATCAGCACCAGGCCGCTGGTATCGCCATCGAGCAGGGCCTTGAGCTCGCGCACGCCGATGCTCTCCACCGAGCCCGCCTCCTCCTGGCCAGGCGCCGTACCGCCCACGCCGCAGAACTCCTGATAATCAATCAGTTTCTCGATCACGGGACGCTCGGGGTTCTGGCGCAGCTTCAGCTCGCGGAACTTCATGGCCAGGGCATCGAACAGCAGCAGGCGGCCGCTGAGGCTGGTGCCGATGCCGGTGATGATCTTCACCGCCTCGGTGGCCTGGATCACGCCGAT
>JBAWXG010000084.1:0-9903 GCA_037144195.1 Synechococcus sp. ELA057 | reverse complement strand
GTGCCTGGATGGCACCGGCTGACCAGCCGCACGAAAACTTCGTCTTCCCTGAAGAAGTTCTGCCCCGCGGAAACGCTCTCTGATCCTGCTGACGGCTTTGAGAATCCAAGATCTGAGCACCCCCGATCGGGGGTGCTTTTTTGTTGCTGGTACTCGTCTTCAGTTTCGGCTTTGAAGGTCCTGGCAGATCCGTTAGGATGCGAAAGTCCTGTCAGCAGTGACGTGGAACTTGAGCCTTGGCTCTCGTGCCGCAGGCGTCGCCGGCTGGCATCATCCCCACAGGAGGAGGTGTCCGTGAGTCACAGTTGTTCCATCAAGGGTCTGCTGATCGTGGAGAACGCCGGCTGATACGGCGCCTGATTCCTGATCATTCGGTTCCGCGATCCGTGCGGACCCGGCGAGAGCCCCCAGTCTGCTTTGGCAGTCTGGGGGCATCGTTTTTGGGGGCATCGTTGAACTGAAGATTCAGCGATTGTTGCGCAGGTCTGTTTGCACGAGCAGTGACGTGATGCCGACAGCGCAGGGAACCACCAGGGTTGCAAAGCGCAGCACCAGGGTCGCTGCAAGAGCTTCACCGCGGGTAGCTCCGTAGGCCATCGCAAGGCCAATGGCGGTTGCTTCACTGGTGCCCAGGCCCGCAGGCAACAGCGATACCACTCCCCCTAGGCCCGTGGCCGTGCGGATCACAGCGGTCTGCGTCAGGCTGAGGGGATGGCCAAGCCTCGTGAAGGTGCCCAGCAGTACACCGGCTTCCAACAGCCAGCAGAGGCTGGAAAGGGCTGTCCCGACCAGCAGCGGGCGGGGTTTCATCAACTGGCGGACCTGTGCGAAGGCCAGCAGGGTCTCCCGCAGCAGCCGCAGCTGGCCATGCCAACGAGAATGAAGAGGGATTTGATCGAGGCTGGTCTCCAGTTTTCTTAACAATCTCGGATGCGTGAGCAGCCAGCTGCCGCCACCAAGGGCTAGGAACGCGATCAACACAGCCAGCCAGACCTGACGACCCAGTCCCCAGCTCAGCACCAGCAGAGCGCCCGCCAGATCAGTGAGCCGCTCGGCCAGGGTGATCCCCACGCCCACACGGACGGGTATGGAGTGGCGCCGCTGCAGCCACAGGCCGCGCAGGGCTTCGCCACTGCGTCCAGGTGCTGCGATGAGTGCCAGGCCTGCGCTGTAGATCCTGGCACCGGCCTTCCAGGACAAGGGATGTTGGAGATGCCGCAGATAGATCTGCCAGCGTTGGATCAACAGGCCGTGGCCCAGGATCACCAAGGTTGGCGCTGCCAACCACCACCAGATCGGCAGTTGGATGAGATAGCTGTGAAGATTGGCTGAGCCGCTCCAAAGTCCCAGTCCGCTATAGAGGACGAGGAGGGCAATCAGGGTATAGATAAGACGTTTGCCAAGCATTTAGTCAGCCTGACTGAATTTTTTTGATTTTGAGAAGGCAATTGTCTGCGTCGCTGCGAGGAAGAGAATAGGCAATAAGAAAGAGAGTCCGACTCTACCTGCTTCCTGTCCACCATTGGTCGATATTGTGATCAGGAATGGCAGCCCGATGGCAAGACTGAGTAGCGCTGTCGCCGCTCCGTTGTGAAGCGTCTGAGGTAAAGACGTATAGACGAGAAGGATTGTTGGTAGATATAGAAAAATAATGAGTGCCGCCCAAAGTGCCCATTGAGCAATTTCATCGATCTTGCTGAAACCGGGGAAGCCGTCGTACTCCCAAGGCGTGAACGGTGCGGGCAGAGCAGATCTCAAAAGCCTTGGCGGATTCGTCAGGTCGCGAAGCGCGCTCACTGGGGAATGGACGATATAGTAGTTGATATTTGCCTGATTGAAGGCGCAGCGAGTGGCGATTGTGGTTTGGGGTGTTGTCGCCATGCCCCCGGGTGGAATCGTTCCTGGCGCATGAAAAACCTCCATCAGATTGCAGCCGGTATAGTTTGTCAGCATTGGGCTGCCCGTCTTTGCAGCTTGAATGGTGTGATATGGCAATGCGAGGAGGATTCCCGTCGCAAGTCCAATGACGGCTTTGGGGTTCTTTTGTGCAGCGGCTGCTGCGATGAGAATCAGGATGATGTAGGGAGCATATGGTCTTGACATGTCTGCCAGGAAGCTCAGCGCCGCGAGGCAGGGGATGATTGGGTCGATGAAAAGCCTTTGATGTTTTTGGCCGGAAGCTGAGCGGTAGGTTTTGTTCAGAAGTAGGTAGGTGATGCCAATGATTGAGGCAGGGTAAATCGCGTCAACGATTGATCCGTATGAGTAGACGATCAAGTAGATCGGAAGACTGAAGAGAATGGCTTTTGCGGCTCTTGTTGTGAGTTCGGGAAGGTTGGTGTTTGTCTTTCCCCCGGCGAGGACAAACAGTGGGCGTGACAAGAGGCTTGTGGAAACGAGCAGTGCCGCGAAGTAGACGGTGTAGTAATAGAGATTGACGCAGCCCATCCCGCAGGCATGCCCTAGGGCTTTCTCAATATGAAGCGATGGCCTGAGCAGTGATCCAAGCGTTTCGAAGAAAAGTTGACTGTGCGTTTTTTCGAGAATGCTTTGGAGCGAAGGATAAATTTGGCACCAGCCAAAGTTGGGGGTGTGTCGTTTGAGTAGTGACCCTGCAGCAGCGACGACAATCGAGTAAGTGATCCAGGAGCGTCTAGGATTCATTTCCATGCTTTTGTATGCATTTATTAGCTGTTGGCAGTTCAGGGAATGAACCGCAGCTTGCGGGCCGCGTAGGCGCACATGCGGGCCAGGATCAGCCCCTCCTTGACGTGGGCGATGTTGGAGCTGCCGTAGCTGCGCTCCTGATAGCGCACGGGTACTTCCACGATCTTGAGGTTCAGTTTGCTGGCGCCGAACAGCAGATCGAAATCACCGAAGGGATCGAAGTCGCCGAAATAGCTGCGCCCCGCCTTGAGGCGCTGGTAATCGTCCTTCCAGATCACCTTGGTGCCGCAGAGGGTGTCCTTGAGCCGTTGGCGCAGCAGCCAGGAGAACACGGCGGCGAAGAAGCGGTTGGCGGCGGTGTTCAGCGGTGGCATGGCGGCGTGGCTGCGGGGGTACACCAGCCGGCAGCCATTGACGAATTCGCCGCGCCCCTCTGCCAGGGCCTGCACGAAGCGGGGCAGATCCTCTGGCCGCACGGTCAGATCGGCATCCAGGATGATCAGGATCTCGCCCTCGGCCTGCTCGAAGCCCAGCCAGACCGCATCGGCCTTGCCCTTGCCGCTCTGGCGGAATGTTTTGAGCGTGAAGGGCCCGGTGTAGCCCGCGCACACCTGCTCGATTCGCTGCCAGGTGTCATCGGAGGAGTGGCCCTCCACAAAGATCACCTCGGTGCTGCGGCCGAGAAGGGGGAGCCGCTCGATCGCCGGTGCGATGTTGCCCGCCTCATTGCGGGCCGGGATCACCACGCTGACGCTGGGCTGCACCACCCGTTGACGAGCAGGCCGGGCCACGAGCCAGTGCGTCAGGCCGAATTGCTCCAGCAGGGGCAGCTGGCTGAGCCAGCGGTTCGCCAGGGGGGTGAGCAGAGGGATGCGCCGGGGCAGCAGGCAGCGGTGCCCCGACTTGAGCACCTCCCAGCCCGCCAGATCGAGCAGGTTGGTCACATCGCGGGGGGTGAGCCAGCTCTCCGGCGGCTGGGGCTGGCGCTGGCCCAGCGCCTCGGCGGCTTTGAGCAGCGGCTGCCAGAGCCAGTTGTGGAAACTCACCACCAGCCGGGTGCGGGCGTGGCAGAAGGCTTCCAGCCGTTCCAGCAGCCCCTGCACGTCCTGCAGCGTGTTGAGGGTGTTGGGCAGCAGGATCACATCGAAGGGCTCGGATTCGCCGATGGCGGCCGGTGTGATCTGCTCGGGCTCGGCGCAGACGATGCGCAGCTGGGGATGGCGTTGACGGGCGGCGGCGGCGATGGCCGGATCGCTCTCCACGCCAACGCCGTGGCCGGGGTTCACGCTCGCCAGCAGATCGCCCAGGCCGCAGCCGATCTCCAGCACCCTCAGCCCGTCGCCCACCAGCAGCCGGTGCAGCCGCGCCAGATCGTCGTAATAGACCCGGTTGCGCTGGCGGAAACGGAGCTGGCTGGCCGGGTCGGTCATCGGGACAGGATCGTGTGGGCCCCCGTCAGATCGAGCCGCATGGCGGCAGCCACGGCGCGCAGGGTACGCAGCGTGGGATTGGAGGGGTTCAGCTGGGCAGCTTGGTCCAGCGCCGGCTGCGCAGCCCAGGGATTGAACCGGTAGAGCTGCACGAAGCCCAGGCCGAGATGGGCGTTGGCATTGCCGGGATCGAGGCGGGTGATCTGACTGAGGCTGAGGGCGGCGGCATCGGCCTTGCGCTGCAGCGCCTGGGCCAGGGCCAGGGGATAGAGCAGGGAGAGATTGTGGGGGTCGCGGTGGAGCCGGGCCCGCAGGATGGCCTCGCCATCACTGAGATAGCCCTGCTCGGGATCGTGCTGGTTGATCCAGCCCACCCGGGCGAACAGGGCATCGAGCTCACCGCGGCGCAGCAGCTCGCCCAGGGCCAGCAATTGCTGATGGCGGCTGGCCATCCGGGGTGGGGCGCCCTGGATGCTGCCGGGGTCATTGCCGCTGTGGACTTCGACGGTCATCGGTCTGATCGCTCCATCGGCGAGCAGCAGCCGGGCTTGAGCTGGAATCGCGGCAGGCTTGCCGCTGGCCAGTCGTTCGGTGATCACCAGGCAGCTGCTGCCCCTCTCGGTCCCAGGACGATCCAGTGGTCGCACCATCCCCTGGCCCACGGCGTGGTCGTGGCCGTCGAGCAGCAACCTGCTGCCGGCGAGTTCCCCGGTCGGGCCTCTCAGGCGAAGGGTGTCGCTGCCAGGCCAGATCTCCAGCGTTGGCGTCTTCCCTCCAGGGCATGGGGCCGGCTCCACCTCCAGGCTGAGCTGCCGGCGCCGGAACAGCTCGGCCCGGCTGCCATCGGGCAGGGGCCAGCTCCCGGAGGCGCTGAAGGCGGCTGACTCCCTCACCATCTGCCCCAGCCTGGCCTGCCGCTGATCGCTCATCACCCCCTGATCGCCACCTTTGAGGAGAAACCAGTCGAATCCTTCGAGGTCTTGCTTGAGCTGTTCCACGGGCGCCACGGTCTGTCGGGCGGCGACCCGGAAGTTCTGGCGGCGGCCCTCAGCCTCCAGATTGAAGGTATTGAGAAATTCACTGTCCGGCAGCACCGCCAGGGTGGAGAGCTGAAGGGGGGCCTGGCGGCGGATCGAGGCGACGATCTCCTCCAGGGGCCAGCGCTGGCCGCTGCGCGGCGCATGGGTGGAGAAGCCGGTGAGGTTGGGGCCCAGGCCGAACTGGCAGGCCAGCAGGCCGCTGAAGCCCAGCAGCATCACCGCTGCCTGCAACCAGCGTCCGGACTCACGAATCAACAGACCCAGCAGCAGCAGCATCTGGGGCAGCAGCGGCAGGACGAAACGGAACTCCTTCGTGCTCATCAGGCTGGCCACCAGCAGGCCACCCAGCGGGAAGCTCAGCCACCAGAGCAGTCGCCAGCGCTGCATCGGGGCCGCCGGGAGGGCTGGCCAGTGTCGCCGCTGCCAGCAGCTGAGCAGCCAGCCCGTGACCACCAGCCCCACGAGCCAGGCACCGGCCATCGAGGGCAGAAGCCTGGGATAAAACAGCCAGCCTGCGAGGGTTTCGGGCCCCAGCCCCTGTTGGTAGAGGACGCCCCACTGGCGTGCATTGTTCACGGTGCTCACGATGGTCAGCCAGTTCTGGCTGAACCAGCCACCAGCCACCAGCCAGGCCACAGCCGCCGCCAGGGCAAGTTCGAGGATCGGCCGCCACCGGCCCCGGAACAGCCTGATGAGAGCCAGCAGCGTGAGTGACAGCAACGGCAGCCACAGCAGCAGCAGGCCTGTGGGGCGCGTCAGCACCACGGCACCGAGGGACAGCCCTGCCAGGCCGCTTCGCAGCCAGGGATGTTTCGGATCCGCCAGCACCCTCACGCTGAGCAGATACCAGCACCAGGTGATCACAGCCGTGAGGCTGAAATCGATCAGATAGTCGAGCCGCTGATTGAGCAACGCCGGAGACACCAGCGTCAGCAGGCCCGCCCACAGCCCGGCTGACGGCTTGCCCAGCAGGCGCCCCTGGCCGTAAAGGCTCAGCAGCAACAAGCCTTGAAACACACCGTTGCTGAGGATGGCGCTGCCGTATCCAGGACCGAGCCAGGCGAGCACCGGGGCTGACACCAGGTAGGTCAGCGGGCCGCGGTAGCTGGGAGATTGATCCCAGAGGGAATGCCACCAGAGCGGATCGAGCGGGCGCAGCGTTTCCAGCACCTGCAGAAAGCCCAGGGCGCGGCTCAGGTGATCGCCCTGGTCCCATGCCGGCGGCAGCTGATGCTGATGCACCCAGAGTGCATCGAGCACCAGGCCGAGCAGCCAGAGGCCTGCAAGGATCAACAGATCGCGGGCAAGCCCTGGGGGCTTTGAGCGCGGAAGGCCGGAGGCGCGGGTCATGGCGACCAGCCTGCTGCCCGGGGGCGCCGCTGCGCCAGCACCCAACCCTGCAAAGCGGGCGCCTCGAGGTCCACCTGCCAGGCGCTCTCATCCTTCAGATCGCTGCGGCGGACCCACACGCGCTGCCCAGGAGGCACCGTTTCTGGATGGAGCAGCTGGCTGGCTGCCGGGTTGGTGGCCAGGGCCAGGAGAATCAGCTGGGCATGATCATCGCCGCTGAGCGGTGAGGCCATGGCGGCCTGGATGGGGCCTGCTGCCAGGAGGGAGCGCACCGGAGCCGGGGCCAGGGCCAGCCGGGTGGCGGGACTGCGATCGCTGAACAGGCCCCCCTGCACCAGCAGCGCCAGCGCCAGCCAGGGCCCGAGCAGAAGCGCCAGCTGCCGGTGGCGGGGTGTCGCCGCCAGGGGCACCAGCAACCAGCTGATCCCCAGGCCGATGGCTGCCAGGGTCAGGAACGGCAGCGGCGGCAGTCCGCTGCCCGCAGCAAGTGCCAGACGTGCCGGCGAATCCGGCCAGGCCAGCAGCACTCCCGCCGCCAGAACGGCCGCACCGACAAGCGCGATCACCCCATCCAGCCGCCGCAGGCTGCGGCCGATGGCGCTGCTCCAGTACCGCACGGCCACGGCGGCGGCCATGGCGATCCAGGGGGTGAGCTGCAGGCCGTAATAGGGGGTCTTGGTGCGGAATCCGCTCAGCAGCAGCAGCAGCAGCAGGGGGTAGAGCAACAGCAGCAGGCGGGCGCCGCGGTTCAGCGGAAGGCGCCACAGCAGGATCCAGCCGGCCAGGGCGGCCAGGATCCAGGGGGCGGTGTTGGCGGGGATGTTCCACAGGTAATAGAGGGGGCCGGCGCTGTAGACATCGGTGCCTGAGAGATAGAGCAGCTTCTGCCAGAGGCCCGCCACCACGGGCAGGCCGAAGTGCTGGATGCTCAGAGCCAGCCAGGCGGCCACCGGCAGCCAGCCCAGCAGCACCCCCAGCCAGAAGCCGCTTCGGCGCAGCAGCCAGCGGCGTTCCAGCACCAGATAGGGCGCCACCGCCAGCAGGGGCAGAACCACCATGAAGCCCTTGATCAGGAAGGCCAGCCCCGGACTCAGCCCCGCCAGCACGACCCAGGGGCTCGATCGCTCAGGCTCGCAGGCCAGAACTGCGCTCAGCCCGGCCAGCTCCACCGCCAGGAGCAGCATGTCCTGGGTGGCCAGATGGGCGTAGTTGAGCCACAGCGGTGTGAGCGCCAGCAGGGCCACCGTCAGCACGGCGGCGGAGCGCCGTTGGCTGAAGCTGCCTGGGAGCAGCCGCAGGGCCAGCCAGCCGCTGAGCCCGAGGCTCGCCAGCGCTGCGAGCCGGGCCGGCAGCTCCAGGGCCCAGGCCTGGCCGCCGCTGAGCCGGAGGGCCAGGGCCATCAGCCACTGGGCGCCGATGCAGCGATCGAAGATCGGGAACTGGAACCAGAGCGGAGCCAGCCAGCCATGGTCCTGGCCGAGCCAACGGGCCTGGAGGCTGTAATAGCCGGCGTCATGGGCCAGGGGGCTGTGGGGCGCCGCCGTGATCAGCAGAGGGATCAGGGCGATCAGCGGCCAGGCCGCTGGCCAGAAGATCAACCGTCCACGCAGGCTGGGCATGGGGCCACTGTCGCATCGGGCGGTCGGGCCGGCAGCGCCGCCGCCCTGTCCGACGCCCCAGTGCCTGAAAGGCCTGTGCCAGAGCGCTGTGCGCCGGGAAACCCGCCCATGGGGTGCTGCATCACCGGGCTCTGGCGTGTGGGGCACCCAGGGAGGATTTCAGGCTCACGTTTGGAGGAAATCAGGGGCACGGGCCAGTGTCATCTCTGACACACGAAAAGGTGATCCGCGCGCGGGTGGCCGTGAAGATTCGTGCGGCGCATTGCGCCTTCCTTGTGTGAGGACCCCATGAAACTCTTCCAGCAACTGCTGGTTGCACCTGCTGCCCTGGGCCTGCTGGCTCCTGTGGTGGCACAAGCAGCCGACCTCAACCTGAACGGCGTCAACCAGTACGCCGCCAGCAGCCAGGACCAGGTGACCAGCATCACCCAGTTCTCCGACGTTCGCCCCACCGACTGGGCCTATCAGGCGCTCTCCAACCTGATCTCCCGTTACGGCTGCGTCGCTGGCTACCCCAACGGCACCTTCAAAGGCGGCCAGGCGATGACCCGCTATGAAGCGGCCGCCCTGCTCAACGCCTGCCTCGACCGCATCAGCGACACCACCGACGAGCTCAAGCGCCTCGTGGCTGAGTTCTCCAAAGAGCTCGCCGTGCTGCGCGGCCGCGTCGACGGCCTCGAGGCCAAGGTTGGCGAACTGCAGGCTACCCAGTTCTCCACCACCACCAAGCTGAAGGGCCTGGCCACCATGGTGCTGGGTGCTTCCACCTACAGCTCCAACAACTTTGCAGGTGCTTCGGCTGGTTACAACATCCCCGGCGGTGCCCTGACCAACGGCCTCACCTTCAACTACGACGTTCGCCTGAACTTCGACACCAGCTTCACCGGTAAGGACCTGCTGCGCACCACCCTGCGCGCCGGTAACGCTGGTCAGTCGGCCTTCGGCTTCAACAACGCCGTCACCACCGCCACGGCCCTGGAAACCTTCTTCCAGGATCCCACCATCCCCGGTGGCACCGCCAACAACATCGTCGGCATCAACCGCCTCTTCTACCAGTTCCCCCTGGGCAAGAGCTTCACGGCCACCGTCGGTGCTCGTGTCCGTCAGGACGACATGCTGGCCATGTGGCCCAGCGTGTATCCGGCCGACACCGTGCTGGACATGTTCACCTACGCCGGTTCCCCCGTCACCTACGCCCTCAACCTGGGTGGTGGTGCCGGTCTCTGGTGGCGTAATGGCGGCTTCAGCGTCAGTGCCAACTACGTGTCGGCCAACGCTGGCAATGGCAGCCCCAACCAGGCGAATGCTTTCAGTGGCAACTTCGGTGTGAACAGCGGTGGCGTCGGCACCTCAGCCAGCGCCTCCAGCACCACGGTTCAGGTGGGCTATGCCGGCAACAACTACGGCCTGGCTGCTGCTTACGCCTACAACCAGAACCTGCTGTATCAGGCCACCAACGCTGTCAATGCAGCGATTGGCGGCAACCTCGCTGGCGGTGGTCTGAACTCCACCAACTCCTTGGCCCTCAGCGGCTACTGGCAGCCCAGCCACAACGGTTGGTTCCCTTCGCTGAGCGCTGGCTGGGGTATCGGCACTTCTCAGAACCTCGGTGCCAACGGAACCGCGATCCCCTCGGGTCAGGTTCTGAACTCCTGGACCCTCGGTCTGCAGTGGGCTGATGCCTTCGTCAAGGGCAACGCCCTCGGCATGGGTCTGGGCCAGAACACCATGGTCTCCAAGAACATGTACGGCGGTGGTACCCCCAACGACGGCAACTGGGCCTGGGAGTGGTGGTAC
>JBAWXG010000083.1:0-10155 GCA_037144195.1 Synechococcus sp. ELA057 | reverse complement strand
CCAGCGGCACCGGCGTCGCCCGGAGGGCCCTGATGGAGATCATGCAGGTCACCGGATCACTGGTCTGCACCCACCGGGTTTCGGGGCTGGCCCACTGCCAGCTGCGGGTGCTGCGCAATGTCAAGGGAAAGCTCAGCGTCGCCGTGGATCCGGTCGGAGCGGCCGACGGCAACTGGGTGTTCACCGCCAGCGGATCTGCCGCACGCTTCGCCTGTGGCGATCCGGAGGTTCAAACCGACCTCACCATCGGAGGGATCATCGATTTCTGGTCACCCGATGGTTGAACCACCCCAGCTCCGAAGCCCTTCCTTTCGTCTCCGCCTCCCCTTCCGCCCCCGCTGAGTGATGGCCACCCGCAACACCCGCACCACCAACACCGCCAGATCAGCGGCCAGCCGCTCCAGCCCAGCGGCCGCCAAGCCAACGGCGCCAGCATCCGGCGCGAAGGCGGCGACGCCCAAGGTTCAGCAGCCGGACACCACAACCCCGGCGGCGGGTTCCACCCCGCTGCTGCCGGCTGCTCCTGCGTCTGCCGGTACAGCCCCGGCTCCGCAGGCCTCAACAGCACCTCAGGTGCGCCAGGCTTCGGCAACCAGTCCCAGCGGAGCCGCCCCCGCCGCCAAGGCAGCACCCCGGGCGCGCAGCACCACTGCTGCAGCAACCGCTTCCGCTGGCAGGACCACCGCAAACCGCGCCGCAGGAGGCACGGGCAACCGTGGCCCTGCAGGCCGGCCTCCAATCAACACCTCCACCAGACCCTCATCAACCATGGAATCCCCCGTTTCGGGCATCGCTCTCGGCATGATCGAAACCCGCGGCCTTGTGCCCGCCATCGAAGCGGCCGACGCCATGACCAAAGCCGCTGAAGTCACCCTGGTGGCGCGTGAATTCGTCGGTGGCGGCTACGTCACCGTGATGGTGCGCGGTGAAACCGGCGCCGTGAACGCCGCCGTGCGCGCCGGGGCCGATGCCTGCGAGCGGGTCGGCGATGGCCTGGTTGCCGCCCACATCATCGCCCGCCCCCATGGCGAGGTGGAGCCCGCCATCGCCGCCAGCGGCGTCACCCGCCGGCTCTGATGGGCATGGCTGCGGCCCACCCCCGCGTGCTCGGCTATCTCGGCCGGGCCCTGAGCCTTGAGCTCTCCGCCGTGCAGCAGTACATGACCCATGCCTCCCTGGCGGAGCAATGGGGAGATGCCGATGCAGCCCAACGTTTCCGTCAGGAGACGGTGGAGGAGATGCAGCATGCGGAGCGGCTCGTCCGCCGCATGCTGGCGCTCGGTGTGGCGCCTGCCGCCTCCCAGCTGCGTCCCGTCGGCCATGCCCCCGACCTGCTTGGGCTGCTGCGGCTGAACGGTCAACTGGAGGCCGCTCTGATCGAGCATTACGACCAGGCGGTTCGCTTCTGCAAACAGATCGGCGATCAGGAGAACGAAGCCCTGTTCCGCGAGCTGTGGAGCGATGAACAGCATCACGACCAGGATCTGGCCCTCTGGATGCAGTCCCTGATCTCCTCGGAGTCCCATCACCGGGGCGATCGCGCCAGGTTCTGAGCGTTTTCATCCTCCCCGTCGCACCCCGCGACCTCGCTTCCAGCTCAGGTTCTGTGGGATCCTCCCTGATGGGTTCCGCTCCCAGCCGCTCCTGATTCAGGGAGCTCTGCCCTCTCCAACCCGTTTCGGGCACCCTCCCTCCTCTCCTTGGCTGAAGCCCTCCCCCTGCCGATTCAGCTGGTCTGGCTGATCCCGCTCTACGGCTTCAGCGGCATGCTGCTGTCGCTGCCCTGGGCCACGGGCTGGATCAAGCGCAATGGCCCCAGGCCCGCCGCCTATCTCAACCTGCTGGTCACCCTGCTGGCCGTGCTGCACGGAAGCCTGGTGATCCGCGAGATCTATGTGCTCGGGCCCCAGCACCTGGATTTCCGCTGGTTCCAGGCCGCCGATCTCAACCTGCGCATCGGCTTCGACCTGTCGCTCACCAACCTGGCGGCTCTCGAGCTGGTGACCACGATGAGCCTGATCACCCAGGGCTTCGCCCTTGGCTACATGGACAAGGAATGGTCCCTGGCTCGCTTCTACGCCCTGGTGGGCTTCTTTGAAGGGGCATTGGCCGGCGTGGTGCTGAGCAGCAATCTGTTCATGAGCTATTTCCTGCTGGAAATGCTCACCCTCTCCACCTATCTGCTGGTGGGCTTCTGGTACGCCCAGCCACTGGTGGTCACCGCGGCCCGTGACGCCTTTCTGACCAAGCGGGTGGGGGATGTGCTGCTGCTGATGGGATTGGTGGCCCTTTCAGCCTGGGCTGGCTCGCTGGAATTCACCGATCTCTACGCCTGGGCCGCCCAGGCGCGCCAGCAGCACCTGATCACCCCCCTCGCTGGAACGCTGCTGGGGCTCGGCCTGATCGCCGGACCGATGGGCAAGTGCGCCCAGTTCCCGATGCACCTGTGGCTCGATGAGGCCATGGAGGGTCCCAATCCCGCTTCCATCCTGCGCAACTCGGTGGTGGTCACGTGCGGAGCCATCGTGCTGCTCAAGCTGATGCCGGTGGTGGCCCTGTCTCCGCTGGCAACCACAGTGCTGCTGGCCGTGGGCAGCATCAGCGCCATCGGTGGCGGCCTGGTGGCCCTGGCCCAGGTGGACCTCAAACGGGCCTTCAGCTACTCCACCACCTCCTACCTGGGTCTTGTCTTCATCGCCATCGCCCTGCAGAAGCCCGGCATCGCCCTGCTGCTGCTGTTCGCCCACGGGCTGGCCAGGGCACTGCAGTTCATGGCTGTGGGCAGCATCATCGCGACCACCAACTGCCAGGACCTCACCGAGCTCGGCGGCATCGGCAGCCGCATGCCGGCCACATCCCTGGCGTTTCTGGTCGGCAGCGCCGGGCTGGTGGGCCTGCTGCCCCTCGGTGGGTTCTGGTGCTTCGGCCTGATGGTGGAGAACCTGCATGAGCAGGCACCCAGCTACGCGGTGGTGTTCCTGCTCAGCAACCTGCTCAGTGCCGCCAACATCACCCGGGTCTACCGGTCCGTGTTCCTCGGGCCGGTGACCCCCAAGACGAAACGCACACCGGAGATCAACTGGCTGATGGCCCTGCCGATGGTCAGCCTCAGCGTCATCGTGCTGCTGCTGCCCTGGATCATGCAGCGGATTGACCCGGTCCCCGGCATCGCCGCCTTCCCGCTGCCCGTGGCCCTGGTGGTCATGGCCAGCGGCCTGCTCGGGGTGGTGATGGGATCGCTGGTGACCCTCGATCGCTTCTGGTCCCGCTCGCGCCGGCCGACGCTGCGGGTGGTGCAGGATCTGCTCGCCTACGACTTCTATACACCGGAGATCTACCAGCGCACGATTGTGAATCTGGTGGCCTCCATGGCCCGCCTCACCCGCTGGTTCGACATCACGGTGATCAAAGGCTTTGTCGACGGCGTCGGTCGCCTCTCTCTGGCCACGGCCGATGGGCTGAAACTGGGCGTCAGCGGCCAGCTGCAGAGCTACGTGCTCACCCTGGTGCTGGCCATCGTGGTGCTGCTGTCTGTGTTGCAGCTGTTGCGCGGGGGCGTCTGAGCCATGCTCCTTTCCCTGTTGCTGCTGATTCCCTTCGCCGGAAGCCTGGCCCTGGTGCTGTGGCCCGGCAGTCCGCCGCCCCAGCGCTTCCGGCTGCTCACCATCGGCATCCTGCTGGCCCAGCTGAGCGTCAGCGTGGTGGTGGCACTGGCCTTCGATCCTTCCCAGAGCGGCATGCAGCTGCAGGAGCTGCACCGCTGGCTGCCAGGTATCGCCCTCGATTACGCCCTCGGCATCGATGGGCTGTCGCTGCCCTTGGTGCTGATCAACGCCGCCCTCACCCTGGTGTCAGCGGTGATCACCCGCGACATCGACAAGCGCCCGCGGATCTACTTCGCCATGCTGCTGCTGATCAGCGGCGCGGTGAATGGAGCCTTCCTGGCCCAGAACCTGCTGCTGTTCTTCCTGTTCTATGAGCTTGAACTCATCCCCCTCTGGCTGCTGATCTCGGTGTGGGGCGGAGTCAACCGGGCCTATGCGGCCACCAAGTTCCTGGTGTTCACCGCCATCTCCGGGATGCTGATCCTGGGGGCGTTCCTGGGCCTGGCCCTGCTCACCGGCAGCGTTGATTTCAGCTTCACCCCGGTCTTCTCCGATCGTCTGGCCATGGGGGGACAGCTGTTGATCCTGGGGGCACTGCTGATCGGTTTCGGCATCAAGATCCCGCTGGTGCCGATGCACAACTGGCTTCCCGATGCCCACACCCAGGCCTCGACCCCGGTTTCCGTGCTTCTGGCCGGGGTGCTGCTCAAACTCGGCACCTACGGCATGCTGCGCTTCGGGTTGCAGCTGTTCCCGGAAGCCTGGGCGGTTCTGGCTCCCTACCTGGCGATCTGGGCAGCGATCTCGGTGCTGTACGGCTCCCTGGCGGCGATCGCCCAGACCGATATGAAACGGATGGTGGCCTACAGCTCCGTGGGCCACATGGGCTACGTGCTGCTGGCCGCGGCGGCGAGCACCCCGGTGAGCCTGCTGGGGGCGGTGTTCCAGATGGTCAGTCACGGGCTGATCTCCGCCCTGCTGTTCCTGCTGGTGGGCATCGTCTACCGCAAGACCGGCACCCGCGATCTCGAGGTGCTGAGGGGGCTGCTCAATCCCGAGAAGGGGCTGCCACTCACCGGCACCCTGATGATCGTGGCGGTGATGGCGAGCGCAGGCCTGCCTGGCATGGCCGGCTTCATCTCGGAGTTCCTGGTGTTCCGGGGCAGCATCAGCGCCTTTCCGCTGGCGACGCTGCTCTCGATGGTGGGCTCCGGCCTGACGGCGGTGTACTTCCTGCTGCTGGTCAACCGCGCCTTCTTCGGCCGTCTGGCGATCACCCCACCCAGCGATGATCCTCAGACCGATGCCCGCCTGGATGTGCAGCTGGCCCCCGTCGCCCCGCGCGAAACGATCCCGGCGATCGCCCTGGCCTCAGCCGTGATCGCCATCGGTCTGGTGCCTGCCAGTCTCGGACGCCTCAGCGAGGTGGCCACCAGCGCCATGGCCCAGCTGGCGCAACGGGTGAGCTGAGATGCCCATCATTCCCGCCGAACTGGTTCATGCCGGGCCCTCGATCGATCGCCAGGAGGTCAAGCGCCGCCTGCTGGCCGATGAAACCCTGCTCAGCGACAGCCCCGATCATCTGCTGGAGGTGGTGGGTGTCCTGGAGAGCTACGGGGAGGTTCTCGATGCCTACAGCATCAACCTGATCTACCAGGCGGAAAAGCAGTTTCTCAATCCTCTGCCGATCTTCAAGTATTTCGATGGTGATCTGAACCCATCAAAGATGTGGCGTCATCTCAACCACGACCGGATCAATTTCGAATACGCGGAATACTGCCAGAAAGCGATGTTTTGGCATGCGACTGGAGGCCTGGATACCTATCTGGACTCACCGGAATTCCTGGAAAACTGCCGGCGCATCATCGCCGCCAAACGCCGCCGCGACCCTCTGCTCGCCCTGCTCCATCCACTGGCCCCGGGCTTCCTGCCAGAACTGATCCGCTCGGCCGCCACCACCCATGCCCTGGGCCAGTTCTGGCGGGTGATGAGCGATCTGTTCCTCGATCTGGCCCGGGCCGAACGGGACGGCAAGGTGAGCACCATCCCGCAGGTGGTGGACTTCATCATGGACGGCCTGGTGGCGGCAGCCGCCAATCCGATCCACTACGGCGTGCAGATCGATGGCGAGCGCTTCTGGGTGCTGCCACCGGAAGCCGGCCTCAGCTTCCTGGTGGATGTGGCCGTTCCCTATGTGGAGGCCGTGTTCCTGCGGGGCATGCCCTTCCTCGGCACGGTGAGCTTCAATGCGCAGGCCCAGCAGATCTCGCCGGATCAGGCCCAGTTCGCCTACGGAGCGCTCTATGCCGATCCCCTGCCAAGCATGGGAGCCGGCATCCCCCCCAGCCTGCTGATGCAGGACATGTACCGCCACCTGCCCGAGGCCCTGCATCAGTGGTACCGCCGACGCACCCGCGGCGAAGGGGATGTGCGGGTGAAGATCTGCATGAGCTTCCAGAAAGCGATGTTCTGCGTGACCAATGCCGCCATCAAGGGAACAATGCCTTACCCGCTGGCCTGCAGGGACCCCGGTCAGCAGGCAGCCAACGGTGCCTACGCCGATGCATGGGCCGTACGACTCGCCGCTGCCCGCACGGACTGCCTGGCGATCTGAGGGAGCCTCAGCGGCGCCGATCTAAGGTTGTCGAATGGAGCATCACTGGAATCCCCGGCCCAAGCCTGATCGGGTGGAATGGCTTGAGCGGCGCGTCGAATTCGCCGATTACTCCGGCAATCGCGCCTTTCTCGACCGCCTCAATGACCTCTGCGAGGCACGCAGCCGCTATCCCGACATCAGCTTCGGGCGCACCTATGTGAACATCACCCTGCGGGCGGAGACGGAGGGAGAGGCCATCGGTGAGGCTGATCACGCCTTCGCCGCGGCGATCGATGCACTCCTCTGAATCCCAGGGCGAAGATCTCCTCAGCCAGGTCGATCTGCGCAGCGCCTATGAAAGCGCGGGGATCGAAGAGGTGCTGCAGCAACTGGATCGCGAACTGATCGGATTGCGTCCGGTGAAGGCCCGCATCCGCGAGATTGCCGCGCTGCTCGTGGTCAACCGGGCCAGGCAGCAGGTGGGCCTCGAAACCAACTGCCCCAGCCTGCACATGTCATTCACCGGCAGGCCCGGCACCGGCAAGACCACCGTGGCCGAACGGATGAGCAAGATCCTGCACGGCCTTGGCTATGTGCGCAAGGGTCACGTGGTGACCGCCACGCGCGATGATCTGGTGGGCCAATACATCGGCCACACCGCCCCGAAGACGCGCGAGATGCTCAAAAAAGCGCTCGGTGGTGTGCTGTTCATCGACGAGGCCTACTATCTCTACCGGCCCGAAAATGAGCGCGATTACGGTGCCGAGGCGATCGAAATCCTGCTGCAGGTAATGGAGAGCAACCGCGATGACCTCGTGGTGATCTTTGCGGGCTACAAAGATCGAATGGATGTGTTCTATCAATCCAACCCGGGCCTCTCCTCCCGCGTCGCCAACCACATCGATTTTCCCGATTACAGCGCTCCCGAGCTGCTGGCGATTGCCAGGCTGATCCTGGCGCAGGAGAATTACCGCTTCAGCGACGAAGCCGTTCCAGCCTTTACCGAATACATCCAAAGGCGCATGCAGCTGCCCTTTTTCGCCAATGCGCGCTCCATTCGCAACGCCATCGACAGAGCCCGGATGCGGCAGGCCAACCGGCTGTTCAATCGCATGGGCTCCCAGCTCACCAAACTCGATCTGATGACGATCGAAGCCGAAGACATCACCGCCAGCCGGGTGTTCCGTGGCGAAGTCGAAGGTCTCGACCCCAGCCTGCCGATCACCGCCTCAGTCTGAAACCACCCCTGAAGCGATCCGCTCAGCGCCGCTTGCGTGAATCGATCTGGAGCAGATCGCGCACCTGCTGCAGTTGGCGCGAGAGCGTCGGATCGCTGGAGAGCCGCTTTTCCACCTGTTCCACGGCATACATCACGGTGGAGTGATCCTTGCCACCGAAGGCTTCTCCGATGCGTGGCAACGACAGCTTGGTCGACTGGCGCATGAGGTACATGCCCACCTGCCGTGCCTGGCTCACGGCCCGCCGGCGGCTGGGGCTGAGCATCTCATCGATCCGCACATCGAACACCTGGGCCACCTTCTCGAGAACCTGCTGAGGCGTGACCTCCACCTCATTGCCCACCGGATCGAGCATCGGGGCCACCGATTCCACCGTCATCGGCAGACCGGTGATCGAGGCGAAGGCGACGGCCCGTGTCAGGGCGCCCTCGAGTTCGCGGATGTTGGAGGTGAAGCGGCCGGCGATGTAGTGGATCAGCTCACGCGGCAGGGACATCTGCTCGCTCTCCGCCTTCTTGTGCAGGATCGCCATGCGCGTCTCCAGGTCGGGCACCTGGATATCGGCGATCAGGCCCATGGAGAAACGGGAGATCAGCCGTTCCTGCAGCCGCGGGATCTGGCTGGGAGGCCGGTCGCTGGCGATCACGATCTGACGTCCTGCCTCATGCAGGGCGTTGAAGGTGTGAAAGAACTCCTCCTGGGTGTATTCCTTGCCCTCGATGAACTGGATGTCATCCACGAGGATCAAGTCGGCGGCCCGGTAGCGGTCACGGAAAGCCTGCATCCCGTCCTTGCGGATGGCCTGGATCAGATCGTTGGTGAAGGTTTCGGTGCTGACGTAGTAGACCCGCGCCTTGGGATCGATCTCCAGCCGGTAGTGGCCGATGGCCTGCATCAGGTGGGTCTTGCCCAGCCCGACGCCTCCACAGATGAACAGAGGATTGAACTCCCGCCCCGGCGATTCCGCAACAGCCAGGGCAGCGGCATGGGCCATGCGGCTGTTGGGCCCGACCACGAAGCGGCTGAACACATAGCGCGGATTCAGGGTGGCGATCAGGCGCGGAGCCTGGGCTGCCGGCACCGGACTCTCCTGACCCCGCTCCGCCCCCAGCGGTGGGACCGAGCCTGGGCTCAGCGACGCAGGGCCAGGGGCTGGCGGTGACGCCACGGGATCGAGGGCGCTGCCATCCGCCGCCTCCGGGGTCGCCGGGGGCTGTGCAACGGCAACCTCGACCCGCATCGGGGCCTCGGCGAGGGTGGTGGCAACCGCCTCGATCTTGGCGAGGTAGTTCTTGATCAGCCAGCCTCGGGCGAAGCTGTTGGGCGCCACAACCTTGAGGCAACCGTTCTGCAGACCGGCGCAGCGAGCCGGACGGATCCAGGTCTCGAAGGTGGGTTTGCTGAGAGTGGCCTGGAGCTCCTGCTGAATGCGGTGCCACAGCTCGTCGCCTTGCTGCACCGTCACCCCGAGCACCGTGGCGAATATAGGCAGCGATGCCGCAGTGGGTCGCCCTTTAATAAGGGTCCGACACCCGATCCCTGACGTGCGGCCGCCGCAACCATCCCAACCCCACCGCAGCAGCTCCGGTCAGCCTCTACGGCGCAGGAGCCACTGGCTCGGCCTGGGGCTGCTTCTGCTCCTGCCAGGCTGTGTGGGATCGGGTCCCGTGCCGGGAATCCGGCGCCTGCCGGAACCAGCCAGGGTGAGCGAGGCGCCCGCGCCCCCGCTGCTCCCCAGCGGTGGCGACAACGTCATCGTCAAGGCGGTTGAAAAGACAGGACCGGCCGTGGTCCGCATCGACACCGTCAAACGGTTGATCAATCCGCTCGGCGGTGTCTTCGGCCGGGCCCCCACGATCCAGGAGCAGCAGGGCCAGGGCTCGGGCTTCATCATCCATTCCGATGGCATCGTGCTCACCAATGCCCACGTGGTGGAGGGAGCCAACGAGGTGGAAGTGACCCTCCCCGATGGCCGCAGCTTCAACGGCAAGGTGCTGGGCGCCGATCCCCTCACCGATGTGGCCGTGGTCAAGGTGGTCGCCTCCCGTCTGCCCGTGGCGCCGATGGGGGATTCCTCCCGGGTGCGCCCCGGCGAGTGGGCGATCGCCATCGGCAACCCCCTCGGCCTGGATAACACCGTGACGGCGGGCATCATCAGCGCCATCCAGCGCACCAATGCCGTCGGCGAAGGCCAGCGGGTGCCCTACATCCAGACCGATGCCGCCGTGAACCCCGGCAACAGCGGCGGCCCCCTGATCAACGACCGCGGTCAGGTGATCGGCATCAACACCGCCATCCGCCAGGCTCCGGGAGCGGGGCTGAGCTTTGCCATCCCGATCAACACGGCGCGGCAGATCGCCGATCAGATCCTGGCCCGCGGCTATGCCAGCCATCCCTACATCGGCGTGCGGCTCCAATCGCTGACACCCCAGCTGGCCCGCGAGATCAATGCCAGCACCGATGAATGCAGGGTGCCCGAGGTCAATGGCGTTGTCGTGGTCGACGTGATGGACCGCAGTCCCGCCGCCCGAGGAGGCCTTCGCCCCTGCGACCTGATCGAAAAGGTGGGAGACGCCGCCGTGCGCAATCCCTCGGAGGTGCAGCTGGCGGTGGATCGGGCCCAGGTGAACCAGCCTCTGGCGCTCACCATCCGCCGTGGCGACAGCCAGCGCACGATCAACCTGCGACCGGCCGAACTGCCCCACGATCAGTGAGG
>JBAWXG010000082.1:0-10376 GCA_037144195.1 Synechococcus sp. ELA057 | reverse complement strand
CTGGCTGCCCTCACCGTTCTCGATCCCGCCGGGTTGTTGGCGGCGCCGGCCGATCCCGCCGGCGGTGCGGCCCTGCCTTCCCCCGCTCCCGGCAGCCTGCGCCTGCGCCTTGATGCACCCGGCGATCCCCTCGCTGGCGTCGCCCTCCCCGAGGGGCTCTCGCGCCTGAGCGACAGCGAAGTGCAGGAGCAGCTCGGGCAGGTGCTGGAGGCCAACGGCTGCCGTGATCACTGGCCGGTGCTGCTCAACAAGGCGGCCGCAAGCCGCGTGCTGGCATTGCGGGTGCGCGGCGCGGTGGCTCCCACCCTGGAGCTGGTGAGCGATGCGGGATCCGCCCCGGCCCTGCTGCCGATCCGGTTGCTGCTGCATCTGGAGGAGGGTGCCAGCCTGACGCTGCTGCAGGTGCACCGCAGCGGCGGCGCCAATCTCACCAGCGTGGTGCTGGAGGCTCGCCTCGAGGCCGGCGCCCGGCTGGCACACAGCCTGATCGCCGAGGGCCATGGCGAGAGCGTGTTGCTGGCCCATCTGGCGCTGAGCCAGGAGCCCGGTAGCCAGCTGAGCTGCACCACCGCCAGCGCCGGCTGGGGCCTGATCCGGCTGGAACCCCATCTGCTGCAGCCCCACGGCGGTGCCAGCAGTGAGCTGGGCGGCCTGCAGCTGGTGCGTGAGCGTCAGCTGGCCGATACCCACAGCAGGGTGGAGTTCCTCGGGCCGGAAGGGCGCCTGGATCAGCTGCACAAGGTGGTGGCCGATGACGCCGGTCGCAGCGTCTTCAACGGAGCGGTGCGCGTGCCCCGTCCCGCCCAGCGCACCGATGCTGCCCAGCTCAGCCGCAGCCTGTTGCTCAGCGATCGCGCCCGCGTCGACACCAAGCCGGAGATGGAGATCGTGGCCGACGACGTGCGCTGCGCCCATGGCGCCACGGTGAGTCGCCTGCGCGATGACGAACTGTTTTATCTCCAGAGCCGGGGGATCAGCGCCGATCAGGCCGCGACCCTGCTGTTGCGGGGCTACTGCCAGGAGATTCTCGATCGCCTGCCGCCTGCCGCCGCGGTCTGGCAGCCGCTGCAGACCCTCCTTGGGGAGCGTGCGGAGCGATGACACCGGCTCAGGCGGCTGCAAAGGATCAGGCCATGGAGCCGCAGGCGCCGGAGCTGCGCAGCGCGGCTCCCCTGGAGGATCTGGCCGCCCTGACCCGGCCCGATTTCCCCCTGCTGCAGCAGACCGCCTGCCTGGGGCAGCCGCTGATCTATCTCGATTACGCCGCCACCAGCCAGAAGCCCCGCCAGGTGCTGGAGGCGCTGCAGCACTACTACGGCCATGACAACGCCAATGTGCACCGCGGCGCCCATCAGCTGAGCGCCCGCGCCACCGAGCATTTCGAGGCGGCCCGCGATGCGGTGGCGTCTTTCGTGGGGGCGGTGAGCTCCCGCGAGATCGTGTTCACCCGCAATGCCAGCGAGGCGATCAACCTGGTGGCCCGCACCTGGGGGGAGGCGAACCTGCGCCCCGGTGACGAGGTGTTGCTCACCGTGATGGAGCACCACAGCAACCTGGTGCCCTGGCAGCTGCTGGCGGATCGCACCGGCTGCGTGCTTCGCCATGCCGGTCTCACCGACAGCGGTGAGCTGGATCTGGAGGACCTGGCCGCCAAGATCACCGGGCGCACCCGCCTGGTGAGCCTGGTGCAGGTCAGCAACACCCTCGGTTGCCTGAATCCAATCGAACGGATCACACCCCTGGCCCATGCCGCTGGGGCCCTGGTGCTGGTCGATGCCTGCCAGAGCCTGCCCCATCTGCCCGTGGATGTGGCCGCCCTGGGCTGCGATTTTCTGGTGGGTTCCTCCCACAAGTTCTGCGGACCCACGGGGATGGGCTTCCTCTGGGGGAGGGAGGCGCTGCTGGAGGCGATGCCGCCCTTCCTCGGGGGCGGCGAAATGATTCAGGACGTCTATCTCGATCACAGCAACTGGGCGGATCTGCCCCACAAGTTCGAAGCGGGCACACCGGCGATCGGTGAGGCGATCGGCATGGGTGCGGCGATCGCCTATCTCCAGGGCATCGGTCTGCCGCGCATCCACGCCTGGGAGCAACGGCTGACGCGCCATCTGTTCCAGCGGCTGCAGGCGATCGAAGGCCTGCGCATCCTCGGCCCCACCCCGGAGCAGCAACCGGATCGGGCGGCACTGGCGGCCTTCCATGTGGAGGGGCTGCATGCTCACGACATCGCGGCGCTGCTCGATTCCGCCGGGATCTGCATCCGCAGCGGCCACCATTGCACCCAGCCCCTGCACCGCCACTACGGCCTGAGCGCATCGGCCCGGGCCAGCCTCGGCTTCACCACCACCTTCGAGGAGATCGATCGCTTCGCCGAGGAGCTGCAGAGCACGATCGGTTTTCTGCGCGAGCACAGCTGAGGCGGGGCAGAGGAGGCCTTGCCCTGTTGGCTGTTTCGGAGCACGGCTGTCGGCATGCCGGTGACGATCCAGGAGTGAGCCGACTGGGGCTGTCGAGACGGGCCGTGCTGGGTGGTGGGCAGGGGCAGCAGTGGTTCGCACGGGCTTGGGCGACGATCAAATCGGCTCGGGCTTAGGTGATGTCTCGGATGCATTCAGGAGGTGTCAAACAGGCTATGGCGCCGGATTGATGAAGCCTGCCGACCGCGCTTGCCATTGTGTGATGGGGGGTTTCGCCGACTGTTCGGCTGTGCCATCCTTCATGATCAATCAGATTGCTGTTCTGCCTGGACCTGGGCGTTGCCCATGATCCGTCATGCCTGGGTCCAACGTTTCTGGCTGTCTTTCAATTCCCAACCACTGAACTGTCATGCAACCTGCCGTGTTGCCTCCCTATGAAGATTCGAGGCTGGAGGCCTTGCGGGGGTTGCTTCTGCTTGATACCCCCGCCGAGCAGGAGTTTGATGATATTACCTCTCTGGCTGCATGCATCTGCGAGACGCCCATCGCGCTGATCTCGCTGGTGGACCAGGACCGGCAGTGGTTCAAGAGCAGGGTCGGCCTGGCCGTGCCGCAGACGCCACGCAATGTGGCCTTCTGTGCCCATGCCATCCTCGGTGATGACATTCTTGAGGTTCAGGATGCGACCGAAGATCCGCGCTTTGCGGATAATCCAATCGTCACTTCTGATCCCTTCCTTCGCTTTTATGCTGGTATTCCGCTCAAAACAATAGACAACTACAATGTTGGCACCCTGTGTGTGATCGACCGGGTGCCTCGCGCGCTCAGCGAGCAGCAGCGCAATGCCCTCAGCGCCCTCGGTCGACAGGTCATGCGGCTCGTGGAGTTGCGTCAGCTCACACGCTTGCAGGAGCAGTTGCGCGGCCAGTTGGCGGGGGAGATAGGCCTGAACCGCGCCATCATTGAAAACGCCGGTGTGCCGATCATCGCGACCGATCTGGATGCGATCATCAAGACTTACAACCCTGCAGCGGAAACATTACTTGGCTACACAGCTCAGGAGCTGATCAGCAAAGCGTCCCCAGTCTCTTTATTTCACGTTCCCGAGGAGATCGCCGCACGCGGAGCTGAGCTTTCCGCACGCTATGGCGAAACGATTGAAGGCCTTGATATCTTCCTGCGCCCGCTTCGCGATTCACCGGCTGACACGGCGGAATGGACGTATCGCTGTAAGGATGGTAGGCGCATTTCTGTGCTGCTCACCCTGTCGTTTTTGCGGGATGATGCCGGCGAGCCGTTTGGCTATCTCGGGGTGATCCGCGATCTCACCGATCGACGCGAGCTGGAGGCCCAGCAGCGCCTGCGCTTCGAATCGGAGACGCTGTTGAAGGAGATTCATCACCGCGTTAAAAACAATATGCAGGTTATCTCCAGCCTGCTGAGTATTCAGGCAGGCAAGCTCAAGGATGCGGATCAGCGTGATGTTTTTTATGGCTGCCGTGAGCGCATTCGCGCCATGTCTCTGATCCATGATCGCCTGTATACCACTGGGCAGTATTCAGGTATTGACTTCGGTGATTATTTGCGTGAGATGATTCCGCTGATCATGTCTTCCAGTCAGGCTTGTGATTGCGTTGTTGATGTCAACTTGGAGGTCGAGCCTGTCTTCGTCGAGATCGAGAAAGCTGTGCCGCTGTCCCTCATCGCCAGTGAGCTTGTGCTCAATGCAATCAAGCATGCTTTCCGTGATCGTCGCCAAGGCGTGCTGCGCGTGCGCCTCACCCAGGGCCAAGGCATCTGCAGCATGTCTGTCAGTGATGATGGTCCCGGCATGGGTGCACCCAGCCCGGACCATGTCGGCGTGGGCATGCAGTTAATCACAGGCCTGGTCAGGCAGATCAAAGGTCGCTATGAACTCGCCCCCGGACCTGGTGTGGCCACCACGATTTCCTGGACGTCATGAACGAGTCTGCTTTGCCCCAGGCTCCGCGCATTTTGATCGTCGAGGATGAGGCGATCACCGCCATGGATCTGGCTGCTGAATTGCGCCGCTTTGGCTACGAGATCTGCGGCATCGTCGACAATGCCAACGATGCGGTTGAAACGGCTTTGCGAGAGCAGCCGCAGCTTGTGTTGATGGATATTCATCTCAGCGATGACGGGGATGGGATCGAGGCCTCCCGACGCATTGCCGGCTGCCTGGATACCGCGGTTGTTTTTCTCACAGCTCACTCGGATGATGCCACCCTGAGCCGGGCTTTGGAGGTGTCGCCCTACGGTTACATCGTCAAGCCGTTCCGTTGGCGGGATCTCAAAGTCGCCGTTGAAGTCGCGATCGGTAAGCACGCCCAGGAGCAGACCAAATCCGCAACGATGTCGGCCCTGGCATTGACCGATCCGCTGACCGGATTGGGTAATCGCAGGCGCTTCGATGAGGCCATGCGTTCGGAGTGGACGCGGGCCATCCGCGAACAGCAATCGCTGGCCGTGTTGATGCTCGATATCGATCACTTCAAGGTTTTCAACGACAACTACGGCCATGCATTGGGTGATGTCTGTCTGCAATCCGTGGCGGCTGTGCTTCGCGATCGCTGTTCTCGCCCCGGTGATCTGGTCTGCCGTTGGGGTGGCGAGGAGTTCGCCGTCATCCTGCCCGGCACCGATCAGGCTGGCGCGGGCCAGGTCGCGCGCGACCTTGTGGAGGTGGTGCGCGCCGTGCGGCTGGAGCATGGGGGTTTCTCGGTGCCACTGCGTGTCACCATCTCTGCCGGCGCAGCTGCCGCCTGGCCAGGGCCTGCTGAGAGCGCGGAACAGTTGGTGGAGAGTGCCGATCGCGCCCTATACGCGGCGAAGCAGTGCGGACGCGATCGTGCGGTTGAGGCCACCCGTATTGAGCCGTTGTCCGCCGGTGTGGTTTCGCAGCAACCCGGTGACGGCCCCAAGCTGACGGCGACGGGCTGAGGATTGGGCCTTCAAGGCCTAACTCCAGGGGCCGTGGATGTACCGCTGATGTTGCGGCAGCGGCCAGTTGCTCCGTCATTCAGGATGGTGCCAGTGGGCGCAGGGTGTTGGGGGCCGAGCCGCAGTTGCATCTGGTGGTGCTGGGCGGCCGTGCGCCCGGGGCCAATGTGGAGCTGCATGACGTGCGTCTGGTGGCCTCCAGCGACATCGATGCGGCGATCCCGGAGCTGCGGCGGCAGTGGTTCGGCAGGCGCCGGGGGCTGCACATCGACAGCTATGTGGTGGTGCATCACGTGGATGGTTGGCGTGTGGCCCTGCGTCCGGAGCCCCCTACCGGAGTCGAGCGGCTCTGGTTTGTGAATCTCGGCGGCTACGACCCGCGCCAGCTGGCCGAGCTGCATCAGGTGGTGGTGGTGGTGGCCCCTTCCGCCGCCGCGGCGAAGGCGCGGGCCCTGCGTCGCTGGTCGAGGGAGGCCCAGCAGCGCCACAAGGACGATCTGCTGGCGGTGGATGACTGCCTGGCGGTGGGCCCGCTGCCGTTGCTGGGGGAGGCGGCGCTGCAGGTGCATCTGATCGCCGATCCGGATGGGCCTGACCAGCCCCAGCCGTTCGTGCCCGACTGGTTCGGATACCGCCCGATCGGATGATGGGGCCGTTGGTCGCCCCTTGCTTCCCTTTCGGATGAACATCGACGGCACTCCCTGGCGCACCATCGGTCTGGAGAACTCCGGCACCGCGGTCTGGGTGATCGATCAGACCCAGCTTCCCCATCGGTTCTGCACGCGCTCCCTCGGCTCCTGCGAGCAAGCGGCAGAGGCGATCCGCACCATGGTGGTGCGTGGCGCGCCGCTGATCGGCGTCACCGGCGCCTATGGCCTGATGCTCGCCCTGCAGGCTGATGCTTCCGATGCGGCCCTGCAGGCGGCGTTTGCCCAGCTCAACGCCACCCGCCCCACGGCGGTGAACCTGCGCTGGGCTCTGGAGCGGGTGCGGGATCGGGTGCTGCCCCTGCCGCAGGCGCAGCGGGCCGAGGCTGCTCGGGAGGAGGCGGCCGCCATCGCCGAGGAGGACGTGGCCATGTGCGAGGCGATCGGCGAGCACGGCTTACGGATCTTCCAGGAGCTGGCGGCGGCAAGGCCGGCCGATCGGCAGGAGCAGCCATTCCAGGTGCTCACCCACTGCAATGCCGGCTGGCTGGCCACGGTGGACTGGGGCACGGCTCTGGCGCCGATCTACAAGGCGCACCGATCCGGGCTGAACATCCATGTGTGGGTGGATGAGACCCGCCCCCGCAACCAGGGCGCCAGCCTCACTGCCTTCGAGCTCGGCAAGGAGGGGGTGCCCCACACCGTGATCGTCGACAACGCCGGCGGCCATCTGATGCAGCACGGCCAGGTGGATGCGGTGATCGTGGGCACCGATCGCACCACCCGCCGCGGCGATGTGTGCAACAAGATCGGCACCTATCTCAAGGCCCTGGCCGCCCACGACAACAACGTGCCCTTCTATGTGGCCCTGCCCGCCTCCACGATCGACTGGAGCCTCGATGACGGCGTGGCCGAGATCCCGATCGAGGCCCGCTCCGAGCGGGAGGTGACCCACATCCAGGGTCTGACGGCCGAGGAGGCGATCGCCACGGTGCAGCTCACCCCCGCCGGCTCGGCGGGTTTCAATCCCGGCTTTGATGTCACCCCCGCTCGATTGGTGACGGCTCTGATCACCGAGCGCGGCGTGGCGGCGGCCAGCGAGGAGGGACTGCGGGGGCTGTACGGGGGCCGTTAGGCCTCACCCCCAGCCCTGCAGGGCGATCTTGCCGATCGTGCGGCCGCTGCGCAGGCGCTCGTGGGCCTGCTCGAGGGTCGCAGCGCTGATCGGTTCCAGGGTGTCGCTCAGGGTGGTGCGGATCTCGCCCGCCTCCACGAGCCCGGCCAGGCGATCGAGGATCAGGCCCTGGGCCAGCTGGGCGTCGCCGCCGGTTGCGCTGCGGCTGAACATGAATTCCCAGCACAGCCGCAGGCTTTTCTGCTTGGGGAGATCCATCGGCAGCGGCTGGCGGTTGCCCACGATCAGCAGCAGCGAGCCATGGGGCTGCACCAGCTCGCCCATCGGCTGCCAGTAGCGGTCGGTGTCGGTGAAATTGGCGATCGCATCCACCGCCTCCAGGCCCAGGGAATGGAGCTGTTCGGCCAGGGGCTTGTGGTGATCCACCACGTGATCGGCCCCCAGGCCCCGCACCCAGGCCTGGCTCTCGGGTCGTGAGGCACTGGCGATCACCGTCAGGCCGGCGCGCCGGGCCAGCTGGATCGCGATCGAGCCCACACCGCCGGCTCCCCCGAGGATCAGAAGGCTGCGGCCGGCGTCGGCGCCCTCCGGGTCGAAGCCGAGGCCTTCGAACATCCCCTCCCAGGCGGTGAGCCCCGTGAGCGGCAGACAGGCGGCTTCCGCCCAGGAGAGGCCGTCGGGTTTGCGCCCGCAGAGCCGCGCGTCCACCGCCAGACGCTGGGCGTAGCAGCCGGGCCGGCGGATGTCGCCGGCCACCATCACGGCATCACCCGGCCGGAAGCGCGTCACCGCTGCGCCGCAGGCCTCCACGACCCCGGCGGCGTCCCAGCCGAGCAGACGCCCCTCTCCCCCGGCCTGGATCCCGGCGCGCACTTTGGTGTCGACCGGATTCACGGCCAGCGCTTCCACCCGCAGCACCAGGTCGTGGGGGCCTGGGATCGGATCGTCCCGCTCCACATCGATCAGATCCGGTGTGGCGAGGACGGCCTTCATGGCTGCAGCAGGCTGGGGACGGCGTCGATGGCGACACAGGGAGTTCTACGGCAGTGGATCGCCAGCTCAGGCTGCAGCTCCCACCCGTAGCCTCAGCCGAGCTTTCCCGCCGCCGATGCCCGTGCAAGACCGCTGGTCGGATGCCGCAGCCAGCGAGGCCATCGCCCACTACGGCGCCCTGGGCATCAGCGAGCCTCTGGCCCTGCGCACCTATACGGCCCGCCTGCTCGGCGCCGATCCTGAGCTGGTGCTCCACGGCGGCGGCAACACCTCGGTCAAGACCCAGGTCACCGGCCTGCTGGGGGATCCGATCGAGGTGCTCTGCGTCAAGGGGAGCGGCTGGGATCTGGCCACGATCGAGCCGGCGGGCCACCCGGCGGTGCGGCTGGAGCCCCTGCGTGCCCTGCGGGCGCTCGATCGGCTCAGCGATGAGGACATGGTGGCGGCCCAGCGCCAGAACCTGATCGATCCGGCGGCTCCCAATCCTTCGGTGGAAGCGCTGTTGCATGCCTTTCTGCCCCACAGCTTCGTCGATCACACCCATGCCACGGCCTTGCTGGCCCTGGCGGATCAGCCCGATGCCGAGGCGATCTGCCGCGAGCTGTATGGCGAGCGGGTCGTGCTGGTGCCCTATGTGATGCCCGGCTTCGCGCTGGCCAAGGCCTGCGCCGATCGGTACGAGCAGGCCGCCCGCCGTTCCGCCGAAACGGGCATCCCGCTGGAGGGCATGGTGCTGCTGCAGCACGGTCTGTTCTCTTTTGGCGACACCGCTGCGCAGAGCTACGGCCGCATGATCGAACTGGTGCGCCTGGCCGAGCAGAGGTTGGAGCGTGGTGAACGGCGCTCCCTGCCCCTGCCTTCTCTGCCGGTTGCGGCGGCGGAGTCCCTGCTGCCCAGGGTGCGGGGAGCTCTGGCGCGGGCGGCTCAGCGCTGCGGTGCCCCGTCCCAGTGGCTGCTCGATTGGCGCCAGGGATCCGAGGTTCGTGCCCTCTGCGACGACCTGCGCCTGGCCGACTGGGCCGAGCGCGGGGTGGCGACTCCGGATCATGTGATCCGCACCAAGGCCCATCCCCTGGTGCTGCCTCCCGATCCCGACGATGCCAGCATCGATGCCGCCCTCGAGGCCTATGCGCAGCGCTACCGCGCCTGCTTCGAGCGCCAGAACCTGCGGGTCGGTGGCCACAAGCGGATGCTCGATCCGCTGCCGCGTCTGGTGGCGGTGCCCGGGATGGGCCTGATCGGCATCGGCGCCTCTGCGGCGGCAGCCTCGATCTGCGCCGATCTGGGGGAGACCTGGGCCCGGACCCTGCTGGCGGCCGAGAGCATCGGCCGCTTCAGCCCCGTGGGCGAGGAGGACACCTTTGACATGGAGTACTGGAGCCTGGAGCAGGCCAAGCTCGGCAAGGGGGTGGAGAAGCCCCTGGCCCGCCAGGTGGTGCTGGTCACCGGCGGTGGCGGCGGCATCGGGGCTGCCACCGCCCGTGGCTTCGCCTCCCAGGGGGCTGATCTGGCGGTGCTCGATCGCGACGGCGCGGCGGCGCAGGCGGTGGCGGCCGCCTGCAGCCCCCATGCTCTCGGCCTGGCCTGTGATGTCACCGATCCGGAACAGGTCCGCCAGGCCATCGCACAGGTCTGCCGCCATTTCGGCGGCCTCGATGTGGTGGTCAGCAATGCCGGTGCCGCCTGGACCGGAGCGATCGCCACCCTGCCGGAGCCGGAGCTGCGCGCCTGCTTCGAGCTCAATTTCTTCGCCCACCAGAGCGTGGCCCAGGCGGCGCTGGCGGTGTTCCGCGCCCAGGGCTTCGGCGGTCAGCTGCTGTTCAATGTCAGCAAGCAGGCCCTCAATCCCGGCCCTGATTTCGGCGCCTACGGCATCAGCAAGGCGGCGCTGCTGGCGCTGATGCGCCAGTACGCCCTCGAGGAGGGCGAGCATGGGGTGCGGGTCAATGCGATCAACGCCGACCGCATCCGCAGCGGCCTGCTCGATGCCGGGATGATCCGCGAGCGGGCGGCGGCCCGCGGCGTCAGCGAGGAGGTGTACATGGCCGGCAACCTGCTGGGCCGGGAGGTGCAGGCGCGCCATGTGGCGGAGGCCTTCGTGGCCCTGGCCTGCATGGAGCGCACCACCGGCGCCGTGCTCACCGTCGATGGCGGCAACGTGGCGGCGATGGTGCGTTAGCCGCCTCCGGCGGCTCAGCCCTGCTGCAGGCGCCGCCGCACCGA
>JBAWXG010000081.1:0-10618 GCA_037144195.1 Synechococcus sp. ELA057 | reverse complement strand
GTCGAACATTGAGGGGCTCCTGTTCTCGACTGGGGGGTCGGAAGGGTGAAGGGGGAAGGGTTGAGGGCTTGCAACTGGTGCTGACGACACCGGCTGCGGCCTCGGTGACAAACGGAGGTCGAGGCGCCATCCCGCTGAGCGGTGATCGGCTTCCCGGCAGACCGTTGGACCTGACCATTGTTGACCTGACGCCGGGGCGGATGAGGGTCCATTTACAAATGGTCACCACTGGCTCAGACAGCAGTCGTGGCATCAAAAAAGGGCCCTCTAAGGAGGGCCCTCGAACGCCATCGCGGAGGAGACGGGTCGCCGCCGCGCCGGGGGATCAGCCTTCCTGCTTGGGGGCGGCCTTCGCCCGGCGGGCCGGCTTGGCAGGAGCGGCAGCGGCCTCAGCCAGATCACCACCGCTGACGGACACCTGGGTGACCTTGCCACCCAGACGGTGCACCAGGCGAAGGGTCTCGTTCATGCGGGTGTAGGGCACCTGCATGACGCAGTCGGCGCGGCGGGCGTAATCGTTGTTGGCCAGTCCGGTGACCTGGATGGTGACCTGACGGCCGCTGGTGAAGCTGGTGCCTCGGGTTCCTGCGGAGACCTTCATGGTGGAGGAGGGCAGTGGTTGGAGATCGTGAGAATGCTGCGGCCGGGCCGCTTCAGTTGACGGGGGTGAGGCTGGCGATGCGGCCACCCTGGCGCTGCACCTGCTGCTGGACCTGCAGCAGCTTGTTGAAGGGCACGAACAGCACCCGGTTGCTGCGCTTGTGCAGGCGGTAGTTGTTGAAGCCGGTGATCTCGACGCGGTAGGTGCGACCCTCCTCGCCGGAGCCCACGCCCTGACGGGTGATGCCGTCGCTGGTGACACCGCGGAAGATGCTGCCCTTGGCATTGGGGCTCACCACCGGCAGCGGCTTCTCCGAATGCACGGCGGGATTGAGGCGCGACTGGGTCTTGAGCGCATCGCCGCGCACCGAGGCACCGACGCCGCGCACCAGCTGCAGGGTGTAGGAGAACTGAAGGCCCTGCTGGCCAGCGGAATAGTTGAAGCCGTGCACATAAGGCACCACTTCCTCACCGAAGCGCTCCTGGTACTCGGCGCTGTCGATGTAGGAGTCGATCTCGGCGTCGAAACCCTGCTCCTGCAGGATCGTGAAGTGATGCAGCATTTCGGCCTTGTTCTGAGGGGCCCGGCCGAGCAGATGCTTGAAGTTGAGCTCGATGAAACGGTAGGGGTTGCAGTTCTCAAAGAACTTGCTGCGGTAGAGACCGCTCTTGGCCACCTGGCGCACGAATTCGCGCACGCTCAGATAGCCACGACGGAACAGGGACTCAGGACCCTCCAGCCGCTCGCTGGACATCAAGTACTGGTTGCCGAGAACCTGCTTGTAAACGGCGCGGATCAGGGCGTTTTTGTCGTTTTCCGTGGCGTTCGACCAGTTTTCCTTGTTGCGGTCACCGGTGAAACGCTCGATGCCCAGATAGGCGGCGTTGGCGAGAGTCATGGGCGTTGGCCTGGGAGGGACGCGGTGGGGAGAAGGGGGCTAGGCAGACCGATGGCAGTGCCTGAAAAGGGATGGGGATCGGCCGGAGGTGTGCCGGATGCCGCAAGGGTGATCGGCAGGATCAGCGCCATCTCCGCGATGGGAATCGCGGATGAACGCCATTCCGGACCAATCCTGTGAACATCTCCATCCTGAAGATGCCAGCCGGATCCTATGGGCCTGTCCTGGCCTGGGATCAAGGCTTTCATAATCGTTACAAAGCACCGCTGCGCAGGCGGGGAGAGCGGGGCGAAGCCGAGGCCTGGCGCCGGCGGACAGGGCCGATACCATCCGCCTGATCCCAGCTCCCCGCCAGGTATGACGTCCTTCGATCCGTCGTCCGACGGCAGCCACACCCCCGCCTGGAGCCAGCGGCTCGTGGTTCAGCTGCAGCTTCTCAGTGAGGTGACCGAACAGATCACCTATCGCCTGCTCGAACTGGAGGAGCGCGTCGGCGAGGGGGAGCGCTCGCTCTCTCTGATGCAGGAGGAAGGCCAGGGCGCCGAGGCGATCCCAGCGGCCATGGAGGATTGGCTCGAGGAGACCGAGCAGCGGCTGGGCCGGGTGGAGGAACTGCTGCGTGGCCCCGAGATCCGCGGCAGTTCAGCGGGGCGGACGCTGCAGGCTGTGGCCAGCTCCATCGCTTCGATCGACCCAGAAGCGATCGAAGCGATGGACCATGTCGATGCAACGGAGTCGCAGGAGCATCCCTTCCACGACGAGGAAGAGCAGCTCTTCCTCGATGAGCAGCAGATCGCCTAGGAGCCTGCGGTGCTGAGCATCACGGCGGCTGTGTAGAGCACAAAACCGGTGATCCCGAAGCCAGCAGTGGTCACGATCCCCTGCCAGATCTTCCGCGCCAGAGGCGAGGGGGCATCCGCCAGCCAGGCCGGTCTGGCCCCCTGGAAGCCGCCGCTGGGGGACCAGCCGCTGCCCTGGCCGGCCGGGGCCCGGCGGCTGAGGGTCTCGCGCCAGCTGCGCTCATAGCGCGGAGCCTGCTGGTTGAAGGGCAGATCCCCCTGAGGGCGACCCGCAAGCACCCGGGAGCGCTGGAACGGCACCGTGTCGAGACCGAAGTTCTCGAGGTATTCGGGTGAATCGAGCAGAGCATCCACCAGGGCGCCCAGACCCTGCTCGGCGATCAGGATCGAAAAGGCGATGCGCTCCTGCTGGCCATGCACGGGCCGGCCCAGAACGCGCCCCACGATCTGATCGACCATCCGGTAATTGCTGTTGCAGCGGTAGAAGTCATCGCGGAATTTGCGCGACAGCAGCAGCGAGCGAACGAAATCACGCACCGTGATCCTGCCCGAAATCAGCTGGGATTCCAGCAGCGGATCACGGTCCACCTTGAAGGCATGGAAGTAGATCTGGCGATAGGCCTGCTCGATCAGTGCCTTGGGGTCCGTGCTGTTGCGACCATCGGTCTGAATCACCTGCCTGGGGCTTTCATCGCCGCCGACGGCGAAGGCGCTGACGCGGGCGTTCTGGGTGCGGGGCGCGGTGGTGAGAAGGGGCAGGCTCATGGCGGAAATCGGGCGGGGAGCGCGCGCAGGCGCTGACTCAAAAGCAGGGAGGACCGTAGGCATGAATGCTCTTGGCCATCGCCTTGTAACCGATCCCGCAAAAGTCCTTCACGCAAAAAAATTCAACAACGTTGTATTGCAGACGCCGCCAATTCCAGGGACTTTATGCTGATTCAGCTCAGATGCTGCAGCCAGGCGTCGGGAATTTCGGCGCTGAAATCGTCGGTGCGCTCGAATTCGAAAGGTCCCGCCAGGGATCCCCACAGCTGCTCGTGGGTCTCGGGGTCGTGACCGCGATCGATCGTGCGCATGCCGCGGGGATCGAGCTCGAAGCTGCTCACCAGATAGGCCGTGGCTCCCTTGCGCTCCACCAGGCAGCGGCACCCAGGTTCAACCTCCCCCCGAAAACCGTCTGCGTCCTCCTGCACCACATAGGTGCAGCCCTCGAGCAACCGCGTGTCCTCTGCGGTGATGGCCTGCCGCTTGCCGGCATCATCGATGGCGCCCCAGAAGCGCTGTTCCTCGCGCAGGGCCTGGTTGTGGATGATCAACGCGCCGTCCCCGCGGCGTTCAGGCCGCAGCACGCGGATGCGATAAGGAGCGGCCGGGTTGATCGCATAGGACTGCTCCAGCAGCAGCGAGCCCGCTTCGAGCTGGGGGAGCGGCCGGAAGCGCACCAGGATGTGGGCGTAGAGAGGTGGGTTCTCGAAGGCCTGGTTCTGGTTGCTGAAGCCGGCGCAGAGCATCCGGACCAACCGCAGGAGGGAGTCGCTCATCGGCGCACCCTAGGTGCCCGCTCTTTCCCCTCAGCTCTCACAACCCCAGCAGCCGCACGCGGAATTCCGCCACCTGACGGGCCATCTCCGGATCCTGCAGCGCGAAGGGATGATCGGCCAACCGCTCGAGGATCAGCGGTACCTTCTCGGCCGCAGCGAGCCCATGGCGCGGCTCACGCTGATCGTGATGCTGCCAGGCCTCATCAAAGGCCTGGGCAAAGCTGTCGGCGTTGCTGAACTGGCGGTCGGAGCTGGGGGGTGTGGCAGTCATCGGGTCCAGGAGCCTGTGGATGGCCAGGGGTTGACGGCCGGGTCTGCACCGCTGCCGCTGACGTCATCAAGCGTGGTTCAGTCTGCGCTGCCGCCGATCCGGCCTGCGGCGCCGCCAGGACCGCCAGGGAGATCCGGTACCAGCGCGGCATCAGGCCTAGTCTTGAAAGGTCGGGCTTGATCACCACCGCCGCAACCGCCGCCGTGACAACCACCGACTGGCTGTGGGTCCTTCATCCCGCCCTGATGGTGGCGGTGGTGTATCCCCTGCTCGGAGCGGTGTTGCATCTGGCCCGTCACACCCGGGCACGGCGCCTGGGGCTGGACAAGCCCAGGCAGCCCGCCGGCATCGGCACTGAACACAAGGCTCTCGGCAGCGCACTGGCAGCGGCGGTGGTGCTGATCGTGCTCATCGCCCTGGCCGTGGTGATCGCCACCCATCCACCCAGCCCCTCGGCAGGGGGTGGCCGGATGGTGTCTCTGACCTTGATCTGGCTGGGCAGTGCTGCCGCCCTGGCATCGCTGCTGAAGGTCAGGAAGGCGCCCTACCGAGCGGTCTTCGCGTTGCTCACCTGGAGCGGCCTGCTGGCCCTCGGCGCTCAGCCGGAAGTGTGGCGCCTGAGCGACAACCCCCTGACGGCTGGCTTCTGGCAGTCCCATTACTGGGGGGGAATGGGACTGGTGGGCCTGCTGCTGTTCTCGGTGGCAGCCCGGCCCGAGATCCAGCGCTCCCTGCTCTGGCGGCGTCTGCATCTGGCGGCGAATCTGCTGGCAACGCTGATCTTCCTGGCCCAGGGCATCAGCGGCAGCCGCGATCTTCTGGAGATCCCGCTGAGTTGGCAGAAACCGGTGATCTACAGCTGCGATGCCATCCGCCAGATCTGCCCAGCAGCGCAACCGCCAGGCTGACGTCATGCGCTGGGCCGTTGCGCTTCTCGGGGTGTTGACGGTGCAGTACCTGGGCTGGCGGATCACGGCCACGCTCAACCTCGGCACTGCTACAGCCACGGCCGTCAGCGTCACGGCGCTGGTGGCCGAGCTGCTGCTGCTGGCCAGTTTTTCGCTGCAGCTGGCCTTCAGCCTCTGGCCCTCCCCATCGGCGCCCGATCCGCCAGCCAGCGCGTTCCTGCCCAGCGTCGATGTGCTCGTGCCCAGCTATGGCGAGCCGGCCGCGCTGATCGCCCGCTGTCTACGGGGATGCCTCGCCATGGACTATCCCGATCACCGCGTCTGGCTGCTGGATGACAGCGGCCGAGAGGAGCTCAGAACGCTGTGTGCGGGCCTGGGGGTGCACTATCTGGCACGCCCCGGCAGGGAGCATGCCAAGGCCGGCAATCTCAATCACGCCCTGGCCCACTGCAGCGGAACGCTGCTCGCCGTCTTTGACGCCGATGTGGTGCCGCTGCGCAACTTCCTGCGCCAGACCGTGCCGCTGTTCGCCGATCCGGCGACCGGATTCGTGCAGACGCCCCAGAGCTACATGAATGCCGATGCGGTGATGCGCAATCTCGGCCTGGAGCGCTGGCTGATGCCGGACGAGGAGTGCTTCTACCGCTGGATCGAGCCCAGCCGGGAAGCGGTGGGGGCCGTGGTCTGCGCCGGAACCTCCTTCGTGATGCGACGGGAGGCCCTCGATCGGGTGGGAGGGTTCGAGACGGGGACACCCTCGGAGGATCTGGCCACGGGCATCCGCATCGCAGCCGCCGGCTATCGCAACCGCTACCTGCCGGACAAACTCAGCGCCGGCCTGGCCCCCTTCACAGCAGCGGCAATGGTGCGCCAGCGCTGCCGCTGGGCCAGCGGCACCCTGCAGGTGCTGCGCACCGGTGCCAATCCGCTGCACATCCCGGGGCTGAACCCGCTGCAACGGCTCGCCTACCTCGAGGGCATCCTGCACTGGTTCAACGTCATCCCTCAGCTGCTGCTGGTGTTGCTGCCACTGGCCACGGGCCTGCTGGGTCTGCCTCCCGTGGTGGTCAGCGGCCAGGGCCTGCTGCTGCACGCCCTGCCCTTCTACGGGGCCCAGCTGCTGCTGGCGCGCTGGCTCAGCCGTCAATCACGCACGGCCCTGCTGCCGGAGCTCTACCGCTGGATCTTTCTGCTGCCCCTGGCGGGGGCGGTGCTGCTCACCTTCGCCGGCAGACCCCAGGCTTTCCGTGTCACACCCAAGGCGCCGCTCGCGAAGCGCGCCGTGGGTGTCCCCCAGGCGCTGCTGCTGCCGCTGCTGTTGCTGCTGGCCTTGCAGGGGCTGGGCCTGATCACCCTGCTGCGGCCGGCTGCAGACGTGAACCTGAGCAGCCTCTCCCAGGCCACGCTGGGGCTGAGCCTGAGCTGGATCGCCGTCAACACCCTGCTGCTTGGACTGGCGATCCGGGCCTGCATCCACAGAGGCGGGCACACGCCGCTCCCCTGGTTCGCGCTGCAGCTCCCCTGCCAGCTGCGCCGGCGGGCGCCCGGCGGCGCCGAGCCTGAGCTGAGCGCCAGGCTGGAGGCGATCAGCGAAGCCGGGGTGGAGCTGCGACTTGCCGCCCCAGCAAGGACCGCTGGATCGCCAGCGGAGATCCCCAGCTGCGGCGCGATCTGGGAGCTGCGCCTGCCGGGTCTGCCCTGGTTGCCATTGCAGATCCAGGCCACCCGCGAGCGGCAGCTGGATCTGGCAGCAGGCCTCCGCCTCGGGGGCCTGTGGGATGGCCTGAGCCCGGAGCAGCAGGAGCGCCTTGAAGCCTGGCTCTACCGCCGCCCCGATCTGTGGCCCCAGCGGCGGGCACCACTGGAGCCCCTGGCTCTGCTGGTGGTGCTCGCCCGGCTGATCCAGGGCTGCCCTGACGAGGGCTGGTTTCGCCGCAGCCTTGTGCCGCAGCAGGCACCCGACGGTGCGGCCGGCGAGGCTCAGCGGCTCTGGGTGCTGTAGATGCTGAGGGTGCCGTAGCCGAGCGGTGCCGGCACTGGGTTGGGGCCGGCGGGATAGGCCATCACCTCGTACATGTAGGTATCGGCCTGGATGGGATTGTTCCAGGGCTGCAGCACCACCGTCAGCGTGCTGCCAGGAGGAACCGGCGTGGGGAAGGCGATGGTGAAGCGGCGGTTGGCCTGATCAAAACGCGCCTGCAACGGCACCCTGGCTCCCTCCGCCCTGGGGCGACCGAAAAAGGCGTGGACGCGCTCCGCCGTGAAGGTGAACTGGCGATCAGCGCCACGGGTCTGCTCGATCGTGAGGCCTCCGAGAGAGGCGCCCGCATCGGTGGGCAGCTGCAGGGTGATGTAGTAATCAGGCTGCGAATCGAGCACGGTGGTGTAGTAGCTGATCAGCTCCACATCCGATGGGGGGCGCAGAAAATAGGTGCGGCCCTTGATCTCCAGGGCTCGCGCCGGCTGGATCCCGTTACTCACAGCCAGGATCCCGGCCAGAGAGAGCAGGATCGCCTGGGAACGCCTCCGTAGGTTGCTGATCATGGGCTGAAGGAGAGGCACGATTGCAGGATTGAGCACTCTCAGAGCATTCCACAGCTCAGCTGACTTGGGTGTGCATGTGAGCAGATAGCCGGGCCAGAGCAGGCCAAGAGTCTCAATGGCGGGGCCAACAGAAACCCCGATCGTTCAAGCGGCCATTCAGGGCAGGCTCGCCTGGGAGGCGCGCATCAGGCGCCCCATCGTGGCCCGATCCTGCGCCGGCAAGGGCTGGGGCTGGGCCAGGGGATCCCCATGGTTGTGAGGGCCCTCCGGGCGGATGGTCGGTGCGGCCGGGATGCTGGCGAGTTCCTTGGCAGAAATCCTGTAGACAGGCTGCCCTTCCTTGATCGTTTCCACCACCCGGATCGTGCCGATGCTTCCCGGTTCCACCTTGAGCGGGTTGCGCTCGATGATCACCAGATCGGCGAGTTTGCCGGGCTCCAGGCTGCCCTTGCTCTTCTCCTCCTTGATCTGATACGCGGCCATCACGGTCACGGCGCGGAGAGCGTCGTAGGGACTGATCCGTTCAGCCGGCCCGATCACCCGGCCGCTGGCGGTGCGGCGGTTCACGGCCGCATCCACCAGCCCCAGGATCGTCGGCAAGGGAGACACCGGGGCGTCATGGGAGAGGGTGTAAGGCAAGCCCGCCGCCTGGAAGCTGTGGGCGGCGGCGGCATGGGCGGCCCGATCCGGGCCCCAGAACCGTTCCACCGCATCACCCGCGGAGGCGATCGAGGCCACCAGGAACGTCGGCACCGCGCCGATCGCCTTCATGCGCTGGATCTGATCGGGGCGCAGATAGGTGGCATGGATGAACACAGGACGGTGGTCGCTCATGCCTTTTTTCTTGATCACCGCTTCGATCACGCGCAGGGCCTGATCCGCCGCCGCATCGCCATTCATGTGCATGTTGATCTGGATGCCGGTATTCCAGAAGCGCTCCACGCCGGCCAGCAGCACCGCATCCGGGATCTGCTCATAGCCCCGATACTCGCCGCTCTTGCCCGGGGGATTGGTGGTGTAGGGCTGGGTGAACCAGGCGGTGTCGACGCTGCCATCGAGCCAGTATTTGATGCCGCCCAGCCGCACCCGGTTGATGTAGCGGCGATCGAGATCGGGCCTGGCCGCCAGCAACAGAGCGGCGGTGCCGGTGGAGGAGGGGGTGTAGGCCTGGGAGACGCCATAGGCGGCATCGATCACATCATTGGTGGCCGAATCCTTGGCACAGATGTAGAGATCGATCGGCAGCAGTTTCTTGTCGATCGCATTGCGCACCACCGCGATGTCGTCGGCGCCCAGACCGATGCCGCAATCCTGGGCTGTGGTCTGGCCAAAGCGCGCCCAGGCGGCGGCTCCGGCCAGGATCGCGTCATCGGCCAGCTTGCCGGTGAAGGCAGGCCGTTGTCTGCGCACCAGATTGAGGGCCGTTTCCTCCATCGGGCCCGAGGGTTCCCTGCTGCCGCTCTGGCGGGCAAAGGAGCCACCGGTGGGATCGGCCGTGGCTGCGGTGACTCCTGCCAGCTTGAGCAGGGCGTTGTTGGCCGATCCCAGGTGGCCCGAGGAATCGACGATCATCACGGTCCGATCGGCCGACACCCCATCGAGCTCAAGCGCGGTCGGCGTGCGTCCTTCTTTCAACGCTCTGGCCTGATAGCCAAAACCCACGATCCAGGCTCCCGCCGGCACCGAGGCGGCATGGGCTTTGAGACGGGCCACCAGCTCCGGGATGTCCTTGACCCCCAGCAGATCGGCATCCATCTGGTTCTTGCCGTAATAGACCATGTGGCCGTGGGCATCGATGAACCCCGGCAGCAGGGTGTGGCCGGCCAGGTTGACGCGTCTGGCACCAGCTCCGGCGGCCTTGATCGCGGCGGCCAGACGGCCCACATAGAGAATCCTGCCGCCCTTTTCCACCAGCGCCTCGGCGTAGACCGGCTTCGGGCCCGCCATGGTGAGGATGTCGCCGCCGCTGTAGAGGGTGGCGGGCGCTGCGGGAGGTGGAACAGCTGCCCAGGCGGAACCGGTGGCGCCGATCAGCCCGAAGGCCAGGCAAAGGACTGTGGCCCGAAGACGAGCGGACACCGGGGGAGAGAAACTGGCCATGCAGAAAGCAGGCAGAAATCAAAGGGAGTACCCCCAAAACATAGGGGAGACTCCTGGCGGATGCCACGGATCAGCGCCTTACAACAGATGATACTGATCGCAAAACGGAAAACATTCACGAGAGCCCGTTGATCATCATCGTGAAGTTCCCTTTTTCGCGTGTGATTTGAGCCCGCCAATTCAAATCTGCCGCATAAACGATCAAACCCTATCGGCCCAATGCGGCGCCAACTTCGGGCATGCTCTCCAGGTGCAGCCCAACATCGATCACAGCGTCCCAGGGTGGCCTTCGATCCCTGATTGGCGCTCTTCAATGGCAACATTCGGCGTGCGCGGGCCTGGGAGGCAGAGGTAGCCAGACGCCTCGAGCCTCTGACATTTCAGCGAGGCGCCGTTGGTCCTCCTGTCCGATTTGGAGCGTCGCCTGCTCCAGAGGCGCGCTGGCATTCCAGATCTGATGGGCCCGATCCTGATGAACCAATGAGCCCTCCGGCAACGGCACCTCCAACGCAATCAGCCGCCATGATCCAGGGACCCAAAGCCTGGCGGACTCGCCAACATGCGTCTTCCAAGCGAGAAGGCGCAGGCATGTCTTGCAGTCTGACACTTGGTCGCTGATAACTTTTGCCGCCAATCTTCCAGCCATGATCCATTCAACCAGTATGGCTCGAATTGCCCAAGACGATGCTGCGACTTATCCAGAAGATCTCAGAAAAAACGTTGACATTGTCCCCCGGCCCTTGATATCAACGCTGCCACGGCTCTCAACTTGAAAGTGCTCGGGCAGCAGGTCTCTCGTGGCTTCTGAAATCTGAACACAATCGTGCATGCTAGTTGATTCCATTCTGCTGGCCACATTTACTGCATCACCCCAGATATCATAGGCATACTTTTTACGTCCAATAACGCCGGCCACTACGGGCCCGGAATGCAGGCCGATGCGGATACGCAAATC
>JBAWXG010000080.1:0-10743 GCA_037144195.1 Synechococcus sp. ELA057 | reverse complement strand
GCATCGGCCAGGGGGCCTCCCTGGTGATCTTCATCAACATCGTCGCCACCCTGCCGCGGGCCCTGGGCTCCACCATCCAGCTGGCACAGACCGGGGACCGCAGCACGGTCGGCGGGATCGTGGTGCTGGCGTTGATCTTCCTGGTCACGATCGTGGGGATCATCTTCGTGCAGGAGGGCAACCGCCGCATCCCGATCGTGAGCGCCAAGCGCCAGGTGGGGGGCTCCGGACTGCTCAGCTCCCGCCAGAGCTATCTGCCGCTGAAACTCAATGCCGGCGGGGTGATGCCGATCATCTTCGCCTCGGCGGTGGTGTTCCTGCCGCTCACGATCGCCAACCTCACCCACAGCAGCTGGTTGATCAAGGTGGCCGGCTATCTGAGCCCCAACAGCAGCACCCCCTGGGTGTATGCCCTGGTCTTCTTCGGGCTGATCCTGGGTTTCGGCTTCTTCTACGCCTCGCTCACGGTCAATCCGATCGACATCGCCACCAACCTCAAGCGCGGCGGCGTCGCCATTCCCGGCGTGCGGCCCGGATCGGCCACCGCCAACTACCTCTCTGCCGTGCAGAACCGACTCACCCTGCTCGGGGGCCTGTTCCTCGGGGCCGTGGCGATCATCCCGGCGGCCGTGGAGGGCGCCACCCAGGTGCGCACCTTCCAGGGTCTGGGGGCCACCTCACTGCTGATCCTGGTGGGGGTGGCGATCGACACCGCCAAGCAGGTGCAGACCTACGTGATCTCCCAGCGCTATGAGGGCATGGTGCGGCAGTGAGTCGTCCGCCCGTCTTGCCCACCCTTCCGCGAACGTTCTGATCCATCCGTCATGAAGCAACGCCTCCTCTTCCTGGGGCCGCCGGGCGCCGGCAAGGGCACCCAGGCCATGCGCCTGGCCGGGCAGCACGGCCTGCTGCACCTCTCCACCGGCGATCTGCTGCGGGCCGAGGTGAGCGCCGGCACCGATCTGGGCCGCGAGGCCCAGGCGGTGATGGCCCGCGGCGAACTGGTCAGCGATGCCCTCGTGCTGGCGATCGTGCGCAGCCGGCTGCTGGCGCACAGCGGCGGCTGGCTGCTGGATGGGTTCCCGCGCAACCTGGCCCAGGCCGAAGCCCTCGACCAGCTGCTGCAGGAGCTCGCTCAGCCGATCGAGCTGGTGCTGCTGATGGAGCTCGACGACACGGTGCTGCTGCAGCGGCTGCTGGCCCGCGGCCGCAGCGATGACAACGAAGAGGTGATCCGCCATCGCCTGCAGGTCTATCAGCAGCAGACAGCCCCGCTGATCGCCCACTACCGCGAGCGCCATCTGCTGGCCGCCGTCGAGGCCAGCGGCACGATCGAGGAGATCTCCAGCCGCATCGGCGCCCTTATGGTCGACTGAGAGATCATGCAACCCCCTGTGGTACGGTGGTTGTTTGCAAAATCGCGAGCACTAGAGCCCATGAAGGTGCGTGCCTCCGTCAAGAAAATGTGCGAAAAGTGCCGGGTGATCCGTCGCCACGGCCGGGTGATGGTGATCTGCGCCAACCCCAAGCACAAGCAGCGCCAGGGCTGATCCCAGCTCCGCTGCCTTCTCGGCGCTTCATCACTCACGGCACCGAAGACCGTGAGTTCCGTTCAACGTTTGCCGTCCGTCCCTGACGGACATCCCCTGCCCACCCCTCCTTCGTTTCGCCTGTGGCCCGGATTGCCGGTATCGACATCCCTCGTGACAAGAGGATCGAGATCTCACTGACCTACGTGTATGGCATCGGTCTCACCCGTGCCAAGAAGATCCTGGCCCGCTCCGGTGTCAACCCCGACATCCGGGTGAAGGATCTCAGCGATGCCGACGTGCAGAAACTGCGCGCCGCCACCGAAGCCTTCACCCTTGAGGGCGACCTGCGCCGCGAGGAGGGCATGGCCCTCAAGCGCCTTCAGGACATCGGCTGCCTGCGCGGCCGGCGTCACCGCCTCGGCCTGCCCGTGCGCGGTCAGCGCACCCGCACCAATGCCCGTACCCGCCGCGGCGCCCGCAAGACCGTCGCCGGCAAGAAGAAGTAAGCCGTCGCCGTCATCGCTCCGCCGCTCGGCCCCATCCCGGCTGAGCGTCACCGGAGCGCCCCTTCCGTTCCCCGATCACCTCCCTGCCCGCGCAGGGCATCACCATGGCCAAGCCCGTCAAGAAGTCAGGCCCCAAGAAGGCCAAGCGCAACGTCCCCAACGGCGTCGCCCACATCCAGAGCACCTTCAACAACACCATTGTGTCGATCACCGACACCGCCGGTGAGGTGATCAGCTGGTCCTCCGCCGGTGCCAGCGGCTTCAAGGGAGCCCGCAAAGGCACCCCCTTCGCCGCCCAGACCGCCGCTGAAGCCGCTGCCCGTCGGGCCCTGGAGCAGGGCATGCGTCAGATCGAGGTGCTGGTGCGCGGCCCCGGGTCCGGCCGTGAAACCGCCATCCGCGCCCTGCAGGTGGCCGGCCTGGAGATCACCCTGATCCGGGATGTCACGCCGCTGCCTCACAACGGCTGTCGCAGGGCCAAGCGCCGCCGCGTCTGATCGCCAACGGCACCGCGACCGTACCCCCGCGGACCCCTTTTCCTTTCCGTCTCCCCTGACCGTGTTGCAGTACCAGATCGACCGGATCGAGCACCAGGTTGCCGACGATCGCTCCCAGACCGGCGTCTTCCTAATCGGCCCGCTGGACCGGGGCCAGGCCACCACCCTGGGCACCGCCCTGCGGCGGGTGCTGATCGGCGGCCTCGAGGGCAGCGCGATCACCGCCGTGCGGATCGCCAACGTCAACCACGAGTACGCCACCATCCCCGGGGTGCGCGAGGACGTGCTCGACATCCTGCTCAACTGCAAGTCGGTTCCGGTCAACAGCCGCAGCCGCGAGATCGAGATCGGCCGTCTGCTGGTCAACGGCCCCGCCACCGTGACCGCCTCCGATCTCCAGTTCTCCTCCCAGGTGCAGGTGATCGATGGCGGCCGCCCGATCGCCGTGGTGGCCGACGGCCACACGCTCGAGATGGAGGTGCACGTGGAGCGCGGCAACGGCTACCGCCCCGTGGACCGTCACCAGGAGGACACCGGCGCCATCGATCTGCTGCAGATCGATGCGGTGTTCATGCCCGTGAAGCGCGTCAACTACAGCGTTGACGAAACCGCCGTGGGCGAGGGCGGCTCCGCCCGCGAACGGCTGCGGCTCGAGATCGAGACCAATGGCAGCATCACCCCCGATGACGCCATGGCCCAGGCTGCCAACCTGCTGATCGGCCTGATCCAGCCGCTGGCCAGCCTCACCGTGGTGGATGAGCCCGGCCTCGAGCCCGAACCCTCCGCCGAGGCCCAGATCCCGCTGGAGGAGCTGAACCTCTCGGTGCGGGCCTACAACTGCCTCAAGCGCGCCCAGGTCAATTCGGTCTCCGATCTGATGGGCTTCAGCTACGAGGATCTGTTAGAGATCAAGAACTTCGGCTCCAAGTCCGCCGATGAGGTGATCGAAGCCCTCGAGCGCATCGGCATCTCCCTGCCCCAGAGCCGCACCACCGCCTGAGCGCCCGCCGCTCTTCACCCCTGACGCGTTCCGTACCCGAGCCGACCCATGCGACACCAGTGCCGAGTCCCGTTGCTGGGACGCCCCGCCGACCAACGCAAAGCGATGCTGCGCGGCCTCACCACCCAGCTGATCCGCGAAGGGCGGGTCACCACCACCAAGGCCCGCGCCAAGGCGCTGCGCGATGAAGCCGAGCGCATGATCACCCTGGCCAAGGAGGGCAGCCTCGCCGCCCGCCGCCGCGCCCTCGGCTACATCTACGACAAGCAGCTGGTGCACGCCCTGTTCGACAAGGCCCAGGAGCGCTACGGCGAGCGCAGCGGCGGCTACACCCGCATCATCCGCACCATCCCTCGCCGCGGCGACAACGCCGAGATGGCGATCATCGAGCTGGTCTGAAGCACGCCCAGCTGGAGCTGACGCCGGAAGCCCAGGCAGACACCAGGCGCATTGCCCTCTGCCTGCAGTACGACGGCAGCGGCTTCTGCGGCTGGCAGCGCCAGAGCAACGGCATCAGCGTGCAGGAGGTGCTGGAACAGGCGATCAGCGCGCTGGAACCTGGCGGCAGCAGCATCCGCTGCATGGCAGCCGGCCGCACCGACAGCGGCGTGCACGCCGCGGCCCAGGTGGTGCACTTCGACACGGCCGGACCGATTCCGGCCCACCGCTGGCCGAAGGCCCTCAACGGCCGCCTGCCCGCTTCGATCCGGGTGCGGGCCGCAGCCCAGGTGAGCGATCCGTGGCATGCCTGCTATTCGGCCAGCTACCGCCGCTACCGCTACACGATCCACAACGGCCGCGCCCCCAACCTGTTCCTGGCCCCCTGGAGCTGGCACCGCTACCGCCTGCGGCTATCCGAGGCCCCCATGGCCGAAGCCCTGGCCGATCTGCTGGGGGAGCACGATTTCAGCGCCTTCCAGCGGGCCGGCAGCCGCCGCGCTCACGCCATCACCACCCTGCAGGAGGTGCAGCTGCAGCGCCAGGGGGATCTGCTGGTGATCGAGCTGCAGGCCAGCGGCTTCCTCTACGGCATGGTGCGGCTGGTGGTGGGCCAGCTGGTGGCGGTGGGGGAAGGACGGCTCAGCCTCGAAGCCTTCCGCCAGCGCTGGCGCAGCCGCGCCCGGGCGGAGGTGAAGGAGGCAGCCCCGCCCCACGGGCTCTGCCTGCTGCGGGTGGGGTATCCGCAGGAGATCTTCCCCAGAGCCGCCTGGTATGATTGCCAACCGCGGTTTCAGCTGGAATCGCCCGATCCTCCCCCCTGCACGGAGCCCGGCTTCCCGGCCCCGGCGTGACGAGAGGGTAGGTTCAAACGATCACCCTGACGTTTCCCTTCGCGGTGTGCGTCAACACCGGTGTTCTCCAGCCGGCTGGTCCTCCAGTCCGACGGTCCATCAGCCAGCCGTTCAGGTCCCTGTGGCCAACGCCGGCGCCCCCCTCGCGCAATGAACAAGACACTCCTGCCCTCTCCCGACTCCCTCGACCGCCGTTGGTACGTGGTCGATGCAGCGGATCAGACCCTCGGCCGTCTGGCCAGTGAGGTGGCCAGCATCCTCCGCGGCAAGAACAAGCCCACCTACACCCCTCACCTCGACACCGGCGATTTCGTCGTGGTGATCAACGCCGAGAAGATCCGGGTGAGCGGCAACAAGGCCACCCAGAAGCTGTATCGGCGCCACTCCGGGCGGCCCGGCGGCATGAAGACCGAAACCTTCAGCCATCTGCAGGGCCGTCTGCCCGAGCGGGTCGTGGAGGTGGCGATCAAGGGCATGCTTCCCCACAACGCTCTCGGACGCCAGATGTTCCGCAAGCTGAAGGTCTACAAGGGCAGCGAGCATCCCCATGCCGCCCAGCAGCCCCAGCCCCTCGCCCTCGATCCCGCCGCCTCCGCCCTCTGATGACCAGCTCCTCCAATCGCGTCGTCTACTGGGGCACCGGCCGCCGCAAGACCGCCGTCGCCCGCGTGCGTGTCGTTCCCGGCTCCGGCTCGGTCACCATCAACGGCCGCCCCGGCGACAACTACCTCAACTACAACCCCGTCTATCTGGCAGCCGTCCGCGCCCCCCTGCAGACCCTGGGCCTCGATGGCCAGTACGACCTGCTGGTGAATGTGCGTGGCGGTGGCCTCACCGGCCAGGCCGATGCGATCAAGCAGGGTGCTGCCCGTGCTCTTTGTGAGCTCTCGCCCGACAACCGCAAGCCTCTGAAGGTGGAAGGCCATCTCAGCCGCGACCCGCGCGCCAAGGAGCGCCGCAAGTACGGCCTCAAGAAAGCCCGCAAGGCTCCCCAGTTCTCCAAGCGCTGACGCGGCGCGGATCCCTGCACCGCCCCAGCCGCACCGCGGTTCACGTGCAAAGCCGTTCACCTGCCCAGCCGTTCACCTGAACAGCCATTCCCCTCAACAGCCATGCCGAAGTCCGACATCCACCCCACCTGGTATCCCGATGCCAAGGTGATCTGCAACGGAGAGCAGGTGATGACGACCGGCTCCACCCAGCCGGAAATCCACGTTGACGTGTGGAGCGGCAACCACCCCTTCTACACCGGTACCCAGAAGATCCTCGACACCGAGGGCCGGGTCGACCGCTTCATGCGCAAGTACGGCATGGGCGGCACCACCGAACCCAAGCCTGAGGCCAAGCCTGCAGCCAAGGCCGCCGATAGCCAGGCCGACTGAGCCGGTTGCCCCAGGCCGGCTCACCCCGTCCCCAGGGCTCCATGGATCGCACCCTGCTGCACGAACGGCTGGAAACGGCCTGCCGCACCTTCGAGACGCTGGAGCGGCAGCTGGCCGACCCCGCTGTGGCCAGCGATCCTCAGCGGCTGCAGACGATCGCCCGTGAACGCGCCCGGCTGGAGCCGCTGGTGCTCGATCATGCCCTCTGGTGCAAGTTGCAGCGGGACGAACAGCAAGCCCGCCAGCTGCTGCGCGACCACCGCGACGACCCCTCCATGGCGGAACTGGTGGAACTGGCCAGCAGCGACCTGGAGGAGCTCGAACCCCGCATCGCCGCGCTGGAGCAGCGGCTCACCATCGCGTTGCTGCCCAGCGATCCCCGCGACGCGCGCAGCGTGATGCTGGAGATCCGGGCCGGAGCCGGCGGCGATGAGGCCTGTCTCTGGGCCGGCGATCTGGCGCGCATGTACGAGCGCTATGCCCAGAGCCGCCAGTGGCAGGTGCAGCCCCTGAGCGCCACCGAAGCCGACCTGGGGGGCTACCGGGAACTGATCCTGGCGATCCGGGGCGATTCCGTCTTCAGCCGCCTGCGCTACGAGGCGGGCGTGCACCGGGTGCAGCGGGTGCCGGCCACCGAATCCCAGGGCCGTGTGCACACCTCCACAGCCACCGTGGCCGTGATGCCCGAAGCCGATCCGGTGGAGGTGCAGCTCGATCCGGGGGATCTGGAGATCAGCACGGCCCGCTCCGGCGGCGCCGGCGGCCAGAACGTCAACAAGGTGGAAACGGCCGTGGACCTGCTGCACAAGCCCACCGGCATCCGGGTGTTCTGCACCCAGGAGCGCTCCCAGCTGCAGAACCGGGAACGGGCGCTGGAGATCCTGCGGGCCAAGCTGCTGGAGCGGGAGCAGGCCGCCGCCGATGCCCGCGAGCGCAACACCCGCCTGGCCCAGGTGGGCACGGGCGATCGCAGCGAGAAGATCCGCACCTACAACGCCAAGGACAACCGGGTCACCGATCACCGCCTGGGGCGCAATTTCAGCCTCGAACCTGTGCTGGCGGGCGATCTGGATGATCTGATCGAGGCCTCGATCGCCAGCGAACAGAGCCGCCGTCTCGAGGAGATGGCCCGCCAGGCGGCCGGCCTTGAGGACTGAGACGCCCAGCCCTCAGGCGCCGATCACGTATTTCGCCCACTCCTGGTTGTGGCCGTCGCGGATGCGGCGGATCGTCTCGAGGCTGAGGCTGGTGGGCGGGCGGCGCGGTTCACGCCGCAGCGGCATCCCCGCCTCCCTGGGCGTGCGGCTGCCCTTGCGCACATTGCAGGGCAAACAGGCGGTGGTCACGTTCTCCCAGACATCGGCCCCACCACGGCTGCGGGGGATCACGTGATCGATCGACAGCGGCTCGCCGCTGAAGCCGCAGTACTGGCAGATGTGCCCATCGCGCTGAAAGACGTTGCGCCGGGTGAGCGGCATCTGGCGGTAAGGCACCCGCACGAACTGGTGCAGCCGGATCACCGTGGGCAGCACCTGATCGGGGCGGATGTAGCGGGTGAGGTCATGCTCGAGGCCCTCGGCCTTGCCCTTGAGCAGCATCACCATGGCCCGTTTCCAGGTGGTGATGTTCAGCGGCTCGTAGGAGGCGTTGAGAACGAGTACGTGGCCCATCACGACAGCGGGCATCGACTGGGCAGCCGTCGGCAGAATGCTAACGAGGCCGGCCTGTCCGGTCGGTGTCGAACACGACCGGCATTGGCCGCCGCATGACCCTTCCCGCTCCCGACACGCTGGCCGCCCTGCTGGACGGCGAGCTTCGGGGCAGCCCGCCGCAGGCCCCACTGCGCGCTGTGGCGATCGATTCGCGGCGGGTGCTGCCCGGCGATCTGTTCTTTGCCCTGGGCGGCCGTCATCGCGACGGCCACGACTTCGCGGCGGCGGCCGAGGCCGCCGGGGCCTCCCTGGTGGTCCTGCGCCGGGATCGCTGCCCATCCGATGCGGGGAGCCCGAGCGCTTGCGCCCGGTTGCTGGTCGACGATCCGCTCACCGCCCTGCAGCGGCTTGCCGCCTGGTACCGCCGCACCCACATCCGCAAGGTGGTGGCGATCACCGGCAGCAACGGCAAGACGGTGGTCAAGACCGCCCTGACGGCCCTGGTGGCAGGGCGCTTTCGGGTGGCCGCCAGCCCCGGCAGCTGGAACAGCCAGGTGGGGGTGCCGCTGGCGGTGCTCTCGGCGCCGCCGGGCACCGAACTGGGCGTGTTCGAGGCGGGGGTCTCCGCTCCTGGGGAGATGGAGCGGCTGGCGGCGATCCTCGCTCCCGACTACGGCGTGCTGGTCAATGTGGGGCTGGCCCATCTGGGCAGCTTCGGCAGCCGGCAGGTGACCGCCCGCGAAAAGATGCGCCTGTTTGAGGCCATCCCTGCAGACGGCTGGGTGATCACCCCGGATGATCCGCTGGTGGAGGCGCTGCCGCTGCAGTGCCCCAGGATCCATCCAGGCGTGGCGCCGCCCCGGCTGCTGAGTTCGCGGCCCCAGGGCAGCGGCCTGCTGCTGAACCTCGATCTGGGCACCATCCAGAGCCAGATCCCGGTGCGCACCCGCTCCCAGCCGCTGGTGGATGACCTGGTGATCGCCCTGACCGCGGCCAGCAGGCTTGGAATCCCGGCGGAAGAGATGGCGGCCGTGCTGCAGGACTACGCCTTCGGGCCCACCCGCATGGAGACCTGGCGAACCCCCGAAGGCATCACCATCGTCAACGACACCGCCAGCGACGATCCGATCTCGGTTCAGACCGCCCTCGACACCGTGGCCAGTTCCCCTGAGGGGGGCCGGAGGCTGTTCGTCTTCGGGGGCATGGGCGACCTGGGCTCGAGCACCGCATGCGAACACGACCTCATCGGCAGGCTGGCGGCGGAGCGGGGCTTCCACCAGCTGCTGCTGCTGCCCCATCCGGCCCGTGGGCACACCGCGGCGGCCTGGAATGCGCTGCGGCCCTCCACCCCGGCCCTGGAGCTACCGGCCGCCTCCGCCCTGCGCGACACCATCCGTGAACGGGCCCAGCCCGGCGACACCGTGCTGCTCAAGGGCGCCGCCAAGGAAGAGATCAGCAGCGCCGCCCGGGCGATCTGGGAATCGATGGCGCCGCGGCGCTTGCTGGTGGATCTCGACGCCATCCGCGACAACATCGGCCGCTTCCGGGCCCTGTGCGGCCCCGATGTGGCGATGCTGGCGGTGCTCAAGGCCTGGGCCTACGGCACCGAGCTGCCACGGCTGGCTGCTGCCCTGCAGGACAGCGGCATCGACTGGATCGGGGTCTCCGCCGCCGATGAGGGGGCGGCGGTGCGCCGCGCCGGCGTGCACCGGCCGGTGCTGGTGATGCTGATGGACCCTGAGGAGATCGACAAGGCGGTGCGCTGGCGCCTCACCCCGGTGATCTATTCGCTTCCCTTCGCCCATGCCCTGGTGGCGGGGCTCCGGGCCATGGGAGCCACGCTGGAGGCCCATCTGGAGATCGAGACCGGCATGGGCCGGGTGGGTGTGCCGGCCGAGGAGGCACTGGCGACCGCCCGGATGCTGCGCGATTCGGGCGTGGTGCGTCTGCGGGGGCTGATGACCCATCTGGCCGGCGCCGATGATCCGGGCGCCGATGCGCACACCGAAGCCCAGCTGCAGAGATTTGATGCCGTGGTGGCCGCGCTGCGCCCGGAGCTGGAGGAGCCGCTGCTGATCCATGCCGCCGCCACCTCGGGCGCGGTGCGCTTCCCGTCCTCCCGCCATGGCATGGTGCGGCTGGGACTCGGCCTGTTCGGCCTGCATCCCTCCGCGGCGGTGGCCCAGGCGATCGAGCTGGAGCTGGCGGTGGCCTTCATCAGCCGCCTGGTGCAGGTGCGTGCCTGCAGGCGGGGCGAGCGCATCGGCTACAACGGCACCTACACGGTGCAGGCCGACACGCAGCGCATCGGCATCGTGGCCGCGGGCTACAACGACGGCGTGCCCTGGCGCTTCAACCTGGGGGGCGAGGTGATGATGCAGGGGAAGCGGCTGAGGGTGCTCGGACGGGTGTCGATGGATTCGATGGCGATCGATCTCGACCCGTTGCCGGAGGCCGCGGTGGGCGATGACGTGCTGATCTTCGGGGCCCATGAAGGCCAGGTGCTGCGGCCAGAGCAGGCGGCCGAGCGGGCCGGCACCATCCCCTACGACCTGATGGTCCACCTGGACGGCAGGCGGGTGCAACGCATCTTCCGTGGAGGCTGAGGGGAGGGGGGCCGGGCCGGTGCTCTCAGGTAAGCTCCACAAGCCGCTGGAGAGGTGGCTGAGTGGTTGAAAGCGGCTCCCTGCTAAGGAGTTACAGGAGGCAACTTCTGTCGAGGGTTCGAATCCCTCCCTCTCCGTTTCAAGAGGTTCCCGGAGAGGGCATCCCCTCCCGGAACCACCCAAAACCCTGATGACGCCTGACTTGAGTGGGTCAGCAGGGTGACGCAGTTCCTGCCGACCTCGTCTAAGACGTGCGGGCAGGTCAGGGTGCCGCCT
>JBAWXG010000079.1:0-10846 GCA_037144195.1 Synechococcus sp. ELA057 | reverse complement strand
AACCGCTGACCCCCTGCATGCCATGCAGGTGCTCTACCAGCTGAGCTATGGCCCCGTGGTCACGCGCGGCGGGTGGAACGCTGGTCGTTCTGCCCTGGCCCGATGGGCCTCGCCTGGCGTGAAGCGAGTTTACACCGCGGGCCTCCCGGCCCCTCAGACCTGGCGCCAGACCGCCACCAGCTTCCCTTGCACGCTCACCTGCTCGGCTGGCAGCACCAGGGGCTCATAGGCGGGGTTCGCGGCCTCCAGGGTGACGGTGCCGCCACGGCGATGGAAATGCTTGAGGGTGGTGCCGCTGCCCGCCACCAGGGCGCTGACGATGGTGCCGTCGCGCAGCCGCAGGGGATCGTGCACGGGCTCCAGCAGCACCACATCGCCGTCGGCGATGTGGGCATCGACCATCGAATCGCCGTTCACCGTGAGGGCGAACAGCCCCCGGGTCTCGAGCACCGGCGCCAGGTCGAGCCGCTCCTGCAGATCGTCGTAGGGCTCCACCAGGCCCCCGGCCGCCACCGTGCCCAGCACCGGGATCCCCAGACCCTGCCCGCCTCCCAGCAGCTGCAGGGTGCGTGCCTGTCCCTCCTGCCAGGTGATCCAGCCCTTCTGCTGCAGATGCCGCAGCCGGCTCTGGATCGGGGCCGGTGAGCGCAGGCCCATGGCCTCCATCATCTGGCGGATCGAGGGGCTGTGGCGGTGGCTGCGGATGTAGCCCTCCAGCCAGTCGAACAGCTCCTTCTGGGCGCTGGTGAGCTCCTGCGTCCCTGCCGCTGCATGGCCTGCGGTGGAGAGCGTGGCGTCCTCTGTGGGCTTGCCGGACATGGAGGCGGGTAGGTGCTGATACAGATGTACCGCCGTTGCTCGCGCTTGTCCAGGCCTGGCTCAGGAATCGCCCAGCAGGGCGGCCAGCAGCGCCTGCTGGGCATGCAGGCGGTTCTCCGCCTGATCGAAGATGCGGCTGCTGCTGCCCTCCATGGCGCCGGCGCTGATCTCCAGCCCCCGGTAGGCCGGCAGGCAGTGCAGCACGATGGCGCACGGATCGGCCTCGGCGATCAGCTCCTCGTTGAGGCACCAGCCGCTGAAGTCGCGCTCGCGGGCCGCCTTCTCCTGCTCCTGGCCCATCGAGGCCCAGACATCGGTGTAGAGGGCCTGGGCGCCGCGCACCGTCGCCACCGGATCGGCGTGCACGCTGATGCTGCAGCGGCCCGCGGCCAGGGCCTGCGCCTGCTCGAGCACGGCGGGGCTGGGTTCGTAGCCGGCCGGGCCGCCGATGCGCACGTTCACCCCCAGCAGGGCACCGCAGAGCATCAGTGAATGGGCCACGTTGTTGCCGTCGCCCACGTAGGCCAGGGTCAGTCCTTCGATCTCCCCGAAGGCCTCCTGGAGGGTCTGGTAGTCGGCCAGCGCCTGGCAGGGATGTTCCAGATCGGTGAGGGCATTGATCACCGGGATCGAGGCCCAGTGGGCGTACTCCTCGAGTTCGCTCTGGGCGAAGGTGCGGATGGCCAGGGCATCGCAGTAGCGGCTGAGCACCCGCGCCGTGTCCGCCACGGGTTCACCGCGGCCCACCTGGCTGATCTGGGGGTTGAGATCGATCGTCTGGCCGCCGAGGCGGGCCATGGCCACCGTGAAGCTCACCCGCGTGCGGGTGGAGGCCTTGGAGAAGATCAACCCCAGGGTGCGGCGTCCGAGATCGATCGCGGTGCGACCAGCCTTGAGGTCAGCTGCCAGGTGCAGCAGCCCAGCGGTCTGCTCGGCCGTGAGCTGGGCGGAGGAGAGAAAGTCCTTCCGCTTCAGCTCCGCCAGGGCGGGATAGGCGCTGAGGGACGCCATGAAGCGATCTCAAAGAACAGTTATCCGCGATCAGGGACCCCCGCGTCAAGGCTCAGGCCGCCAAGGCGGCCTCCTGCGGCATCACGCTGGCGGCCAGCAGATCCCTGAGGTCATCCCCCTCGATCACCTCCTTCTCGAGGATCTTCTGGGAGATCGACTCGAGCAGCTCGCGGTTGTGGCGCAGGATGCTCAGCGCTCGCTCATGGGCCCGGTCCACCAGGCCGCGCACCTCCCGGTCGATCGCCTGGGCGGTGGCATCGCTGACCACCCGCCGGGGGTTGTTGGTGCCGCCCAGGAAGCGGCCGCCGCCCTGCTTGTCGTAGGCCAGGGGGCCGAGGGTGTCGCTCATGCCGTAGGTGCCCACCATCTGCTCGGCGATGTCGGTGGCGCGCTGCAGGTCGTTGGCCGCGCCGGTGGTGACCTCACCGAACACGATCTCCTCGGCGCTGCGGCCTCCCAGCAGGGTGGCGATCTGGCCCTCGAGATCCTCCTTGGAGTTGAGGAAGCGCTCCTCGGTGGGCAGCTGCAGGGTGTAGCCCAGGGCCGCCATGCCCCGGGGCACGATCGAGATCTTGGCCACCTTGCTGCCGCCCGGCATCAGGTGGCCGACGATCGCGTGGCCGACCTCGTGGTAAGCCACCACCTTCTTCTCATCGGGCTGCAGCACGCGGCTCTTCTTCTCCAGGCCTGCCACCACCCGTTCGATCGCCTCGTTGAGATCCCCCTGCTCCACGGTGGTGCGCATGGCCCGGGCAGCCAGCAGGGCGGCCTCGTTCACCAGATTGGCGAGGTCGGCGCCGGCGAAGCCGCTGGTGGCCTGGGCGATCTTGTCGAGGTCGACGCCTTCGGAGAGCTTCACCTTGTTGGCATAGATCCCCAGAATCGTCTTGCGGCCGGAGAGGTCGGGCCGGTCCACCAGCACCTGGCGGTCGAAACGGCCCGGCCGCAGCAGGGCGGCATCGAGCACCTCCGGCTGGTTCGTGGCCGCCAGCACGATCACCGGCTTGTCCTGGGAGGCGAAGCCATCCATCTCCGTGAGCAGCTGGTTGAGCGTCTGCTCCCGTTCGTCATTGCCGCCGACCACACCCATCGAGCCGGCGCGGCTCTTGCCGATGGCATCGAGTTCGTCGATGAAGATGATGCACGGCGCCTTCTTCTTGGCCTCCTCAAACAGATCGCGCACCCGGGCGGCGCCGGCGCCCACGAACAGTTCGACGAACTCCGAGCCGCTGATGATGAAGAAGGGCACCCCCGCCTCTCCGGCGACGGCCTTGGAGAGCAGGGTCTTGCCGGTGCCGGGCGGTCCAACCAGCAGCACCCCTTTGGGGATGCGGGCGCCGATGGCGGCGTAGCGCTCCGGGGTCTTGAGGAAATCGACGATCTCGGTGAGTTCCTGCTTGGCCTCATCGACGCCGGCCACATCGGCGAAGGTGACCCGCGATTCCTCATCGGGGACATACACCTTGGCCTTGCTCTTGGTGAAGCTCAGGGCGCCCTGGGCGCCGCCCATGCCGCTGCGGCGTGCGAAGAACTGCAGCACCAGGATGAAGATCAGCGGCGGCACCACCCAGCTGAGGATGGTGGTGATCAGGCTGGGCTTCCGCGGCGGGGCCGCGGCGAATTCGACCCCGTGATCCTCGAGCCGCTGGGGCAGATCCATGTCGAAGATCGGCGTGGTGGCCAGCACCGTGGGGGCGTCCTCCGCCGGGGCCTGGGCCAGCTCGTAGCGGATCTGATCGGAGGTGATGTAGGCCCGCTTGACGTTGTTGGCGTTCACCTGATCGATGAACAGGGAGTAGGGAACGCGGGGAACCTGGTTGGCGGGATTGGGAAGGATGTTGCCGAACAGCAGCAGCACGCCGAAGCCGATCAGCAGAAGGTTGATGAGGCCGAAGCGCCGGTTGGGGCGGTTGTCGTCCTGGCGGATGGCCATGCGGCGGCTGGTGCGGATCGCGCCAGGCTAGGCCTGGGCTCAGACCCTCCGGCCCGCCCGCGGGGTAGGAGAACCGAACGGTCACCACCCCTCTGCGCAGCCTGGATCGATGTGCGGCCGCTTCGCTCTCACCACCGCCATCGACCCGTTGCTGCCCCGGCTGCAGGGACCCCTGCCGCCTGGTCTGAGCGATCACTACGCGCCCCGCTCCCAGGTGCGGCCAGGAGAGCCGGTGCTGCTGCAGCGCTGGGATCAGGGCCGGCCCGAGGTCGCCCTGGCGCTCTGGGGCCTGGTGCCGGGCTGGTTGAAGGATCCCCTGGCCCCCGGCCCCGATGGCCGCCGTCCGGCCCGGCCGATCAACGCCCGCTGCGAGACGGTGGCGGAGAAACCGTTCTTCCGCGGTGCCTGGCGCCATCGCCGCGCCCTGCTGCCGGCCGATGGCTTCTTCGAATGGCAGACCCGCAGCGATGCCTCGACGGGCCGCAGCTGGAAGCAGCCCTGGCTGCTGCGCCGCCGCGACCGGCAGCCCTTCTGGCTCGGGGCGCTCTGGGAGCGCTGGCTCGGCTCCGATGGCGGCGAGCTCGACAGCTGCGTGATCCTCACGACCCGCCCCAATTCCCTGCTGGCCAGGATTCACGACCGCATGCCCGTGGTGATCCCCGATGGGCTGGAGCAGCCCTGGCTGGAGGCGGCCGACGGACCCTCCCTGCGGGCGCTCGAACCGCTGATGCAGCCCTGGGAGCCCCACGACTGGGAGGCCGTGAAGCTGCCTCGCGCCTTCCCTGCCGCGCCGCCGCAGCTCGCGATCGAAGGGCTCTGAGCCGGGCGCGACGTTCCGCGTCAGCCCCGGGGATCCCCTCTCCGTTGCGGCCTCTGACTCCCTAGACAGGGGGCAATATTCCGGCGTGTCGCCACGCTTCTCCATGAGCCTCGAACAGCTCGATGCCTTCCTGGCCCATGCCAGCCACGATCCCGTGCTGCAGCAGCGTCTCCACGACCGCCAGGACCCCCCGGAGCTGGATGAGTTTCTGGTGCTGGCGCAGCAGGCGGGCTACGCCGTCGCTGCCTCTGATGTGATCGCTGCCCAGCAGCGGGCGGAGGCGGCTCTCAGCGACGACGAGCTGCAGCGCCGTGCTGGTGAGGAGGGCCGCCGGTTGCGTCACTTCATCCCCGGCTGAGGCATGGCGATGGCCGGCGCCTCTGAGCTGTCATCGGGGCCTGAAGCTTCAGGTCCCGCCTCGGGCCGGCGGCCGGCGGAGCGCGTCGCTGCGTACCCGCGCCCGCCTCGGCTGGAGCCCTGCGGCCTGTCGTGGCGGGTGGAGGCCCTGGGTCAGGTGCTGGCTCAGGGAAATCGCTCGCTGCGGGTTCTGGAGACCTTCCATCCGCCCACCTTCTATCTGCCACCGGAGACGCTCACGCTGGCGATGCTGCAGCCGGCGCCGGGCCACAGTTTCTGCGAATGGAAGGGTGTGGCCCGCTACTTCGATGTGGTGGTGCCCGATGGGCCCTCCAGTCCGCGGCGGCTGGTGAGGGCGCTGTGGCAGTACCCCGAGCCGACGCCGGCCTTTGCGGACCTGGCCGGCTGGTACGCGGTCTACCCCGCCCTGATGGATGCCATCTGGCTCGACGGCGAGCGGGTGATCCCCCAGCCGGGCGGCTTCTACGGCGGCTGGATCACCCATGAAATCCAGGGTCCGTTCAAGGGGGATCCGGCCCATCCGGAACTGATCTGAGCCGCAGCTCCGGGGCTTCGCCCTGTGATTAGCCGTTGCCGCGCTCCGCGTTGGGCTGCGGGGCCTGCAGGTGCCAGACCAGGTCAGGCCCCAGCGGCAGCAGCCCGCGGGGCTGCCACAGCTCGGCCCCCTCGAGACTCTCCAGCCCCAGATCCCCCAACGGCGTCCGCGCCGCCACGCCGCCGAGCAGTTTCGGGGCGATCACCGCGGCGATCTGCTGCACGCAGCCCTGGCGCAGGGCTGCTGCGGCCAGATCCGCACCGCATTCCCACAGCACCTGATTGCAGCCACGCTCCGCCAGGGCCTCCAGCAGGGCCCGCGGCTCACAGGCCGGCAGCTCCAGCCGCTCCAGAGCGCCATCGGCCGCGGCAGCGGCGAGCCGGTCGATGGCCTCCCGGGCCGCCGGGGGCGCCTCCGGACCATGGGCCACCAGGGTGCGGGCTTCGGTCGTGTCCCAGAGGCGTGCCGTGGCGGGCAGGTCCAACCCGCGGCTGATCACGACCCGCAGCGGCTCGGGGTTGCCCTGACCCCGGCTGGTGAGCAGGGGGTCATCGGCCCGCACGGTGCCGCCGCCCACGATCACCGCATCCACCTGGCTTCGCAGCTGATGCACCCAGCCGCGGGCCCGGGGGCCACTGATCCACTGGCTGGCGCCATTGGGCAGGGCCGTGCGGCCATCGAGGCTCATGGCCCACTTGAGGATCCCCAGTGGCCGGCGCGTGGCCAGGCGATGCAGAAAGGGGGCGTTGAGGGCTTCGGCTTCAACCGCGAGCACCCCTTCGATCACCGCGATGCCGGCCGCCCGCAGCCGGGCGATGCCGCCCCCATCAACCCGGGGGTTGGGATCCCGCATCGCCAGCACCACCCGGGCCACGCCCGCGGCGATCACCGCCTCACTGCAGGGCGGTGTTCGGCCGTGATGGCAGCAGGGCTCCAGGGTGACCACCAGGGTGCCGCCGCGGGCCCGCTCTCCGGCCTGCGCCAGGGCCCCCACCTCAGCGTGGGGCTCGCCGGCGCGGGCGTGGAAGCCCTCCCCCACCAGGCAGCCCGATGCATCGAGCACCAGGGCCCCCACCAGGGGATTGGGGCTGGTGCGGCCCGATCCCAGCGCCGCCAGCTGCAGGGCGCGGTGCATCCAGGGGATCCAGGGCCCCGGATCCGCCGACGGCAGCAGCCCGGTGACGGGTGGTGGCAGGGGGGAGGGAGAGGCCATCGCCGGGGTTCACGCTTCCATGCTGGCTGTTGAGGCTCTGCTGCCCAGGGTTCGGGTGCGCGTCTCGACGGCCCTGGCGGTTCGACTCCGTTCCTTCGGATTCAGCTGGCTGCCGCCAGGCTGCGCCACTCCTCCACCACATAGGGCGGTACGGGCAGTTCCACGAACACCCCGGGCAGCTCCAAACGGAGCGGTCGGTTCTGGTGAAGGTCCGCCAGCAGGGGCGTCAGGTCGAATTCGGCGGCGGCATCACGGCTGTCGTTCGCCAGCTTCGGGCTGGTCAGGGTGGTGTCGCTCAGCTGCCAGAAACGCCGGCCCGAGCGCACCAGCAGCGGCTGGGGATGGTCGAGGCGCAGCCGCCCCGGAAAGCTGACGATGCGCAGGGTCACCGGGGCGGCGGGCCCTGGGGGCCCCTCCCGGTAGGCCACCACCTGCCAGCTCTGGTAGTCGAGATCCCGCAGGCTTTCGAGGCTGCGCACCAGGCCGGTACCGGTCTCGGCGGGGCTGCTCTGCAGCAGGGCCTGGACCGGGGCGCCAGCGATGAGCAGGCCCGTCAACAGCAGCAGCAGCGTCAGTCCATGGCGCAACGGTCGGTTCATGCCGCGGTGGCCTCCCGCTCGGCCCCCGGGATCGGCTGCCAGCCCGTGTGGGTGGCCCACAGGGCCCAGATCGCCATCGCCCGCAGGTAGTGGCAGGCGCGGAAGGTGTTCACCGCCGTGATCGCCTCGGGGGTGCGGAACTGCAGCCCGCCGCCGTACACCTGCTCCACCACGGCGCCCGTGATCGCCAGGGCCGTGTCGCCGTCGCCCATCAGCCGGTAATAAGCCGCCAGACCGAAATTGATGCCGGTCCACACCTCCAGAGGATGGGTGCCGTTGGGATCGAGGGGCGTTCCATCGCGGCGCAGGCCGTTGGCCACACCGAGCCGGCCCCCCTGGAATCCCTCGAAGCAGGCTTCCCTGACCGCTCTCAGGGAGCTGCGGGAGCGCTCTTCGGCGACCACCGGCGGCAGGCCCAGCAGGCGGGCGTAGAAGTCGCCGCAGAGTTGATCGGCCATCACCACCGGCGTGCCGCTCTCGGCGTCGATGTTGTAGTACTCGCCGTTCCAGAGCAGCCGATCGAAGTTGGTGCGCGACTGCTCCAGCCAGCCGCTGAAGGCCCGTTGCTCGGCGGAGGTGTCGAGACCGAGTTGCAGCTGCAGGCGCTGCGCCATCGCCAGGGCGGCCTCCAGGGCGGCGATCCAGAGGGCGCCGCAGTAGGCGCTCACGCCCTGCAGCGGCCAGTCGTCGAAGGTCTGATCGGGGGCACCGCCGTTGTCCGGCAGGCCGTCGTCGTTGGCGTCGAAGGTCTTGAGATAGTGCAGGGCCTGCACCGCGGCCGGCCAGCAGTCCGCCAGGAAGGTCAGGTCCTCACCGGTGGGGGCGAGCCTGAAGGTGCGCCACACCTGCAGCACGAAGTCGCTGGCCAGGTCCTTCCAGAGGTTGCAGTCCTGGTAGGCGGTGTAGTTGCTGGCGTCCCAGGGGCGCTCGTTGGGGGCGCCGAGGTCGTGGGGTGTGGCACCCGCCAGCTTGCGGGCCGCCTCAACCCGCCCTTTGCCCTGGGTGAAATACCAGCCGATCGGCCGGGGGGTGGGATCGGCTGCGGGGATGGCACGGGCGAAACTGCGCAGCACGCTCTTGTCGAGCTCCGGCCAGAGCTGCAGCAGGGCGAAGGAGCCGTAGAGCCGCACATCGAGGCTTTCGTACCAGGCGTAATCGAGGCACTCGAGCACCCCGAAGCGGCCCACAGGATCGATCGCTGAGGCGGCGGTCCAGAGGGTGCCGCCCGAGGCCAGGTCGTAGAGCTCGTTGAACAGGGCCATGCGCAGCGGTTCGGGCAGGTCGCCGCGTTTGAGCACGGGCTGCTGCCAGGCTTCGATCTGAGCGCGCCAGTCGCGCCAGTCGCGCAGGGCTTCGGCGGCGATGGCGGCGGCGTTGTCACCCGTCGCCCCATGGACATCGGTGTAGCGGCGCAGGGTCTCGATGCCGGTGGCGAAGGCCGTGACCGGCAGGTCCCAGCTGATCACCAGCGGGATCTCGATCGTGGCGCCGGGCTCCAGCCGGACGCGCACCGCCAGGGCCGCGCTGGCGGGGTCATTGTCCCTGCTGCGGCGGTCGTTGTCGCTGTCGGGGATGGAGCCATCGCGGGCGAAGGGTTCCCACAGCTCATTGCCGTCACCGGCTGGGTTCCAGCGGCTGCAGCGCAGGATCGTCACTCCGGGCTGATCGCCCGTGGCGATGCACCATTGGCCCTGTCCCTCGCGGATGGGACTGCTCCGCTCACCGTCGAGCAGCACGCCCTTCAGCCCGGGCTGCTCCACCCAGCGGTTGCAGTGGCCGCGGCTGAGGCCGATGGCCGGCTCGTAGTTGTGCTCCGGGCTCCCGTCGTCACGGAACTGGACCGTGGCTGAGGGGTCGGTGTTGCTGAACCAGCCCAGCGTGTTGCGCCAGCTCAGCAGCAGCGACAGATCCAGAGGGGCGCTGGTGGGGTTGGACAGGGTCCAGACGAACACCGCCACCGGGTAGCTGCTGCGCCGGTAGTCGCCCGGGAGGATCGGGCTGAAGGCCTCGCAGCGCACCTCGGCATCAAAGACGCCCTCGTAGTGGGTCCAGCTGAGGGGGTAGCGGGCGGCGTAGACACCGGTGGGGCGCTCCGCCGTGCTGGCCGGGTACCAGCTCCAGGCTTTGAGGGGCTCGCCTGCTTCGGGCCTGGAGGCATCCAGCGCGGGCTTCACCGCCAGGGCATGGGCGCGGTTGCCGTTGTCGCCGCTTTCGTAGAGCGCGAACTGGCAGTCGGGCAGGGTGCCGAACCAGTGCTCGCCGCCATCGAGATGCCAGAGGTTGAAGCTGCCGTCGGGGCCGCGGCCGATGCAGCCGGCGCCGAAGCCCCCCAGGGGCATCCCATGGTTGGGACCATCGTCGAGGTTGCTGGCGTAGCGCACGGTGTAGGGCGTCTCCCAACCCAGACCGAAGGGCCGGCTCCAGCTGGCCACTGGCGGTTGCCAGGCGGTGCGGCGGCGGTCGGCGCCCCCGGATCGCCGCAGCCCGACGCTTCGCAGCAGGGATTTCAGAGCGGAGAGGCCGAGGCGCGCCATGGGGCCGGAAGAAGTGGGCCCAGCTTGTCAGAGCTGGCTGGCCGCGTGGATGAGGCACCTAGCCTGGGGTGATGGGCACCGTCACTTCCATCCGCGCGCAACGCCAAAAGGCCCTGCTCACGCGCCTGCGTCAGGAGGCGAGCGCCTTGGTCGGGCAGGTGCCGCAGCAGGAGATCTGGCTGTTCGGGTCCCATGCCAGGGGGGATTGGGATGCCCGCTCGGATGTGGACCTGCTGGTGGTCGCCGCCGATCAGCAGCAGGCGGAGCGGCTGGCCGATGCCCTGCGGGACAGGGGCCTGGCTGACGATGTGATGGCCCTGTCGCAGCAGGGTTGGCAGCAGCGCCAGAGGGGTGGGGATCCCCTCTGGCGTGGCATCTGCCGCGATGCCGTGCGCCTGGCGGGAGGTGGCTCTTGACGGCTCGCGTGCAGGCCTGGGTGCGTCAGGCAGAGAACGATCTGGCGATGGCGGAGTTCGCCCGAGACGGTGGCTTCCACGCCCAGGCCTGTTACCACTGCAGCCAAGCGGCGGAAAAGGCCCTCAAGGGTCTGCTGATCGCGCTCGGTGAAGAGCCCCCCCGCAGCCACGCCCTGGAACGATTGGTGGATGCCCTGACCGCCGCCGGTCTGCCGGTCGATCGCCTCCGGCAGCTGCCACTCAAGTCCCTGAGCAGGATGACGACCGCCAGTCGCTACCCCGATGGCGATGAGGCTCCGATGGATCTGTTCGAGTCCAGGGACTGCGCACTGGCCCTGGAGACCGCTGCGGCTGTTCTGCGCCTCGTCCAGGAGGCCCTCAATCCAGCGGCACCTCAGGCGTGAGCGCTCAGTCCACCGCCGGGCGAGCACTGGCCTGGAAGCCCCCGTTCACCTCCTGGTCCACCAGGGCGTCGAGGGTGACGGCCGATCGCACCAGGGCCTGGTAACGCTGCACCACGCGGCGGTTGCGCTCGATCCAGTTGCCGGGATCACCGCCGGGCAGGCCGCTGCCGTCGCCGGCCAGCAG
>JBAWXG010000078.1:0-10899 GCA_037144195.1 Synechococcus sp. ELA057 | reverse complement strand
TATGAAGTGATCAATCTGGGCATCAAGCAGCCCGTTGAGGCCATCATCGAGGCCCAGCGGCTGCACCATGCCGATTGCATCGCCATGAGCGGTCTGCTGGTGAAATCCACCGCCTTTATGAAAGATAATCTGCAAGCTTTCAACGAAGCACGAATTGATGTACCAGTGATCCTGGGCGGTGCTGCTCTTACGCCTCGTTTCGTCAACAAGGATTGCCGTGAGGTGTATCAGGGGCAGGTGATCTACGGGCGTGATGCCTTCGCCGATCTGCGCTTCATGGATGCCTACGTCACCGCTCGTGACAGCGGCCAGTGGGATAACAAAGGCGGTTTCCTGGCCGGCGCCCCCTCAGGCCTCGGGCTTGAGGCGGCAAGCTCCGAGGCTGGCTCCGATGCCGTCGTCAGCGGTGATGGAGTCGAGCCCGGGCCTCGAGACGAAGCCAACAGGCCGGGCGTCGCCGCTGATGGCATCAGCGCTGGCCCCAACGACCACCGTTCCGAGGCTGTTCCTGAGGAACCAGCCCTCTCACCCCCCTTCTGGGGCTCCCAGGTGCTCACGGAGCGCGACATCCCCCTGGAGCAGGTCTTCTCCTATCTGGATCGCAATGCCCTGTTCGCTGGCCAGTGGCAGCTGCGCAAGGCGCAGGGCCAGACACGCGAGGAGTACGAGGCCATGCTGCTGGAGAAGGCCGAACCGGTGCTGCAGCACTGGATCGCGCGCTGCAACGAGGAACAGCTGCTCACCCCCAGGGCGGCCTACGGCTATTTCCCCTGCGGCCGGGAGGGCAACGCTGTGGTGGTGTTCGATCCCCATGGCCTGAACAGCGCTGATCCGGTGATTTCTGCCACCCAGGTACTCGGTCGTTTCGATCTGCCGCGCCAGCGTTCCGGCAACCGCTACTGCATCGCTGATTTCTATCGGGATCTGGCCCGCTCCCCCAAAGGTGAATTGCTACCGACCGATGTGCAGCCGATGCAGGCGGTCACCATGGGGGAGCGGGCCAGCAGCGTCGCCCGTGAGCTCTTCCAGGGTGATCGCTACAGCGATTACCTCTACTTCCACGGGCTTGCGGTGCAGATGGCCGAGGCTCTGGCCGAATGGGTGCACGCCAGGATCCGGCGCGAACTGGGCCACCCTGATCCCATGGGCCTGCCCCTCCGCGATGTGCTCGCCCAGCGGTATCGCGGCAGCCGCTATTCCTTCGGCTACCCGGCCTGCCCCAACGTGGCTGATTCAAGGCAGCAGCTGACCTGGCTGGGGGCCGAGCGCATCGGCCTCTCCATGGATGAGAGCGATCAGCTCGACCCCGAGCAGAGCACCACCGCCCTGGTGGCCCTGCACAGCCAGGCCCGCTACTTCTCCGCCTGAGGCGGGAGGGCCCCCAGACGAGCTGCCAGCCGTGCCTCTCTAGGCTCGCCAGGCTTTCGCTTGCTCAACCATGGCCATTGCCGGTCCCGGCGGTGTCGATGACGCCATCGCCGCAGGTCTCGACCTGGATGGCTCCCCCATCCCAGCCGCGATGCTAGATCTCTACAACGAGGTCATGGACCTCGAGAGTCAGCGAGCCCGCAGCGGGGTCAAGAAGTCGATGCGCAACCGCATCGTCAAGACTGGCTCCAAGCACTTCGACCAGCAGACCCTGGACGCCAGGCTGGTGGCCGCTGGCTGGGACGGCCTCAAGGACAAGGAGATCGCCTTTTTCTACGGGGCCTGACGCCTCAGGCACACATCTCCTCGAGGGTCTCGATCACCTCCTGCTGAAACTCCTCGAGATCGCTGGAGTCGCTCAGGTCGATCCCCTCCCCGGCAGCGTTCTGGGTGAGTTCCTGGAAATGGAAGGCTCCTTCGCCGTGGGCAAGGAACTCCATGGCGGAGGGCTCGCCGCTTTCCTTGTAGGCATCGCACAGGGCAAGGAAGGCGGCGTCCTCGGTGAAGTCCCAGCTCATGAAGGGTCGGCGGCGGAAGGAGTGATCAGATCTCCGACCTTTAACGCCTCCCCCCCGGATTTCGTCAACCACCTGGCGAGGATTGGTTCCGAAGCTCCGGCAGAATGGGCACTTGCAGATGCGGCAGGATCGATGCTCCCCGTTCCCCGCAGCGGTATTGAAAAGGCTGTTGTGGCAGGCGATTCCACTGCCCGAGGCAGCGATCGATCCCTTCGTGATCTGAGGCGATGACGGCTCTCAATGTGCTGGGCGAACCCCTCGCGATCTGCGGTTGCGATCCGATGACCGGGTGGTATCGCGATGGCAGCTGCCGCACCGATGGCAGCGACCTGGGCCGCCACACGGTCTGCTGCACGGTGAACGAGGCCTTTCTCAGCTACAGCCTTGCCCAGGGGAACGATCTGAGCACACCGGCTCCTGCCTACGGTTTCCCGGGGCTGCGGCCTGGAGATCGCTGGTGCGTTTGCGCCAGCCGCTGGCTTCAGGCCTATGAAGACGGCATGGCACCTCCGGTGGTGCTCGAAGCCTGTGAACGCTCAAGCCTGGAGATCATCCCTCTGGAGATCCTGCGGAAGCACGCAGCCTGAAGTCCTCTCGCGCTTCGCGCGTCACCAGGGCACCGTTTCCCCGTCCCAGGCCAGGAAGGCGCCGCTTCGCTCCGGGCTCTGCCCTTCCAGCACCGTGAGCAGCTGGTCCGCGGCGTGAGCGGGGGTGAACAGGCGGTCGGGCTTCACAGAGCTCTGGAAGGGCGCCGACAGCTCGGTGGCGGTGGTGCCTGGATGCAGCAGGGTCACGCAGGCCAGAGGAAGCCGGCGTCGCCACTCCAGGGCGAGAGTGGTCAGCAGCTGATTCTGGGCGGCCTTGGCGGCGCGGTAGGCGTACCAGCCACCGAGACGGTTGTCCGCGATGCTGCCCACACGGGCGGAGAGGCTGGCGAAGTGGCAGGGGAGCTCCTTCGGCAGGGCCGGCTCGATCGCCTGGGCCAGCAGCAGCGGGCCCCAGGCATTGACGGCGAAGCTGCGTTGAAGCATCCAGCGGCGGATCTGGTTGAGCCGTTTCTCTGGCTGCAGCTCTCCCTCATGCAGCAGACCGGCCGCGCAGATCACAAGCCGCAGCGGCTGCAGCCGCTCTGCCACAACCGCCGCGAAGCCGGCCAGGCTGCTGTCGTCTTCCAGATCGAGAGAAAGGTGGCGAGGTCCTCCCGCCGATCGTCCGGCACTCCAGAGGGTCAACCGGGGAGCGCGCGCAGGCAGGGCATGGAGCAGGGCACGGCCGATTCCCCCGGCACCCACCACCAGCGCATGGCCCTGCCAGTCCTGCCAGGGTCCAGGGGTCTCAGGGTTCATGGGTCAGCCTCCGATGCCGCATGATGACCGTTCGCTGGAGGGAACGATCCTGCGCATCACCCTGCTGGGAAGGGGAGCCTGGGGCAGCACGCTGGCTCGCCTGTGGCTGGATGCCGGTCACGACCTCACGGTCTGGTCTCGTCGCGATGGTGGTTCAGCCTCCGCTCTGCTGGCGTCCAGCGATCTGGTCGTCGCTGCGGTGTCGATGCCTGCGGTGGGGCCTCTGGCTCAGGAGCTGGCGCCTGGCTGGCGAGGGGATCTGCCCTTGCTGAGCTGCAGCAAGGGGATCGACCCGGAACGACTCGGGACGGCGAGTCAGCTCTGGTGCCACAGCCTGGGCGACATCCCCCTGGCCGTGCTGAGCGGGCCCAACCTGGCCACGGAGCTGGATCAGGGCTTGCCGGCGGCCAGTGTGATCGCCAGCCGCGACGCCGTTCTGGCTCAGCGACTGCAGCTGGCCCTGCGGACCCCGAACCTTCGGCTGTACACCAATGATGATCCGGTCGGCACCGAAGCTGCCGGGGCCCTGAAGAACGTGATGGCGGTGGCGGCCGGCATCAGCGATGGACTCGGGCTCGGCGCCAACGCCAAGGCCTCACTGCTCACCCGTGGCCTGTCGGAAATCGCCCTGGGTCTCGCAGCCCTTGGGGGCCAACCCAACACGCTCTATGGCCTGGCTGGTCTGGGCGACCTGCTGGCCACCGCCAACAGCCCCCTGAGCCGCAATTACCGCTTCGGCGGCCTGCTGGCTGCGGGACTCAGCGAAAGCGAGGCTGTGGAGCGGATCGGGGCCACGGTGGAAGCCCCCCGCACGGCTCGCGCCATGCTGGAGCTCGGAAGACGCCAGGGCCTGGCTCTGCCGATCTGTGAACAGGTGGTGAAGCTGATTGATGGTGGCTGTGATGCAGCCACAGCCGTTCGCCGGCTGATGGAGCGGGATCCGAGGCCGGAAGCTGGCCGATGAGTGGCGTGCTGCGGGCGGTTCTGATCGAGGCCTTCAGCGACAGACCATGCGCCGGCAATGGGGCGGCTGTCGTGTTGCTCCGGCACCCCTGGGCCGATCAGCAGCTCCAGGCCCTGGCCACGAGCCTGAGGCAGTCGGAAACGGCATTCCTGCTGCAGCAGGCGGAGCGATGGCTGTTGCGCTGGTTCACGCCCACCTGTGAGGTGCGCCTCTGCGGTCATGCCACCCTCGCTGCCGCCCTCGCCCTTGGGCACTGGGGAGAACTGCCCGCCGGTCAGGAGATGCAACTGCATAGCCGCAGCGGTCCGCTGGCCGTGCGCCGCGACCCTCAGCACCCCTGGCAGGCCAGCATTGACCTGCCCAGCTCTGAACTCCGCTCGGCAGCCATCCCCGAAGCGCTGACCGCACTCCTGGCGCGTCATGGGCTGGGGGCTGCCCTGGGGTTCTGGCGCAGCGGTCTGGGCTACAGCGTGGTGTTGCTGGAGGAGCAGGCAGCCCTGGAGCAGGCCCAGGGAATCGCCGCCGACCTGACGAACCTGGACGACCTGGCGATGGGTCTGGTGTTGATGCAGGCCGCCTCGGACAGCGTGGAGCCAGGGGCTCAGGTCAGCACGGTGGCGGGCCAGCCCGTGGATTACCGGCTGCGGTTCTTCGCTCCGGGGCTGGGGATCCCGGAAGATCCGGTGACCGGCTCGGCCCATGCTCTGGTGGCTCCGTGGTGGCAGCAGCAGCTTCAGCGGGATCAGGTCGTGGGATGGCAATGTTCCGACCGTCCAGGGGGGATGGTCTGCAGGGGCGTCGGATCAGGCATGATCCGCTTGTCTGGTTCGGGCCATCTGCTGTGGGACGGAACACTCCACACACAGCCCCATCAGCCACCGGAACTGGATCCAGAGTCCTGCGGCGGCTCACCGCCACCCTTGCCCTTGCCCGAGGGGTGGCACGACCTCAGTGGGAATCCCTGCTGAGGCGTCTGCGCCGCTATCCACTGCTGCTGAGCGCACCGTTCGCTGCTGCTGCCGTCGGAGCCGGTTTCGGAGCCCAGACTCTGCTTCAGCCGGTCCAGCCTCAGCGCGATCTGCTCGAAGCCCTGATCGCCCAGCCGGGCATGGTCGAACACAGCGCCGCCGTGCCGCCTCCCACCCACCGCAGCGCGGAATCTCCTTCCCTGCCCTCGGCGTTGCGGGCCGAGCGTGCAGCGCAGAACGGCCATGGTTTCGCGCTTGCTGAACCCGGGACCGGTCCCACCGTGCCGCTGGAAATACGGGTGGCTCTGTTCAAGCTCTCCAATCGCCCGGTCCTGAGCGCCAGTGCTCCCTGGCGACTCTTCGACCGTGACGGCCAGGTGCTCGCCAGTGGCGCCGGCGGAGATTCGGTGCTCTACAGCCCCTTGCTGGATCAGCACAGCGAGCTGTGGTTGGAGACATTGCCTGGCGAGCGGCTCATTGCGGACGGGCGGCCCTATGAGGGGCGCCTGCGACTGCTGCGCGCCAATGGTGGGCTTCAGGTCGTCAACCATCTGCCGCTGGAGAACTACATCAGTTCCGTGGTGGGTGGCGAGATGCCCAGCTTCTGGAATCCGGAAGCCCTGCGCGCCCAGGCGGTCGCCGCCCGCTCCTACGCCCTGGCCCACATGGCTCGTCCCGCCAGCAGCCACTGGCACCTCGGCGACACACCGCGCTGGCAGAACTACGAAGGCCTCAGCAGTGTCACCGGCTCCACCCGCCGGGCGACAGCCTCCACCTCGGGCATCATCCTCAGCTACCAGGGAGGCATTGTCGAAAGCCTGTATGCGGCCACCCAGCAGATCGTGGATGAAGCCCACAGTCATCTCGGGGCGAGCATGAGCCAGAACGGAGCTCAGCAACTGGCCAGCCGCGGCCTTCGCTACAACGAGATCCTCGGCCAGTACTACCGGGGTGCCTCCCTGGCCCGTCTCCAGTCCGGTGCGCGCTGAACAGCATTGGCGTCGGGCCATGGATGTCAGCGCTGCGGCGCTGGCCAGCGGTGCCCTCGTGCCTCTGCACACGACCCTGGTGCAGCAGCGGGAGATCGAGCCGTTTCTCGTGCGCGAGCTGAAGGCCTTCCCCAGGCCCAGCGTCCGCGAGCATGGGCCCCGAGCAAACCCGTTCCTGCCCTGGGACCGGCCGCTTGAGGTCGACCGTCTCGGCACCGGTCATGTGCTCCTGCTCAACAAATATCCCGTTCAGGATTCCCACCTGCTGGTGATCACCAGCGACTGGCAGCCCCAGAGCGGCTGGCTGCGCCCTCTGGACTGGCAGGCCGTGGCGGAGGTGGCAGCGGACACAGGAGGCTTGTGGTTCTTCAACAGCAGCGCCACGGCGGGAGCGAGCCAGCCTCACCGTCATCTGCAGCTGTTGCCCCGAAGTTCTGGTGCCTTGAGTTGCCCTCTGGCTCCGGAGCTGCTGGGTCAATTGCAGGGTGCGCATGCTCCCTGGGACTGGGCCTACCGCCTGAGTGGCCGTTGGGATCCCACCGGCTGCCGCGATCTGCCGGAGCTCTACGCGCGTCACTGTGACGATCTCGGTCTCGGTTCGCCCGTCTCCGAGTCGAGCCCACGCCATGCCTACAACCTGGTGTTCGACGATCAGTGGTTCCTGACGGTCCGTCGCAGGCGGGAACATCAGGCTGGCTTCAGCATCAACGGTCTCGGCTTCGCTGGCTATCTGCTGAGCACACCATCCTCAGATCAGGACTGGTTGCGGCGACACGGCCCACTGGCACTGCTTGAGGCCGTCGCCTGCGAAGGTTCCGTGTTTCCACGGTTGCGCCGGGTCGACTGAGGGGATCTCTCTGAAAAGGGACGGTCGATTCGTCCCTGATCCTTGAGCGCTTCCATGACCCGCATCGATTTCAATCCCTCTCAGTCAGCCAGGCCTGCCGGCCGATCACTGCATCCCGGCAGGAACCGGAGACCATCCGGCCAGGCGCTGGCTGCACGCAATCACCTTGTGGAGGAGCACAGAGAGCTGGTACGCCCTCTCGCCCTCCACTACGCCCGCCAGTGCGCTGAACCCTGGGAGGATCTGCTCCAGGTTGGCCTGCTGGGGCTCATCCGTGCGGCCGAGCTCTACCGCAGCCAGAGCGGGACACCCTTTGACGCCTTCGCTCGTCCCCACATCCGTGGAGCCATCCTTCACTACCTGAGGGATCAGGCTCCAGCCGTGCGTCTGCCGCGCCGCGCCGTGGAACTGCAGGGACGGCTGAACCGGTTGCAACGGCAAAGCTCCGCCACACCGAACAGGGCTGCACAGGCTCCGTTGCAGGAGCAGCTGGGGCTGAATCCTCGGCAGTGGAATCTGCTGCTGGTTCAACGGCAACTCAGCCGTACCGTGCCGCTGGATGAAAGGGAGGCAGAGCGACTGGAAGCCCCGGAGCAGGCGCTGCCGGAGCGCCTCTGCTCGATCCGTGATCTGCTGGGAAGGCTTGATCCACGCCAGCGGGAGGTGGTCAAGCGGGTCGTGCTCGAGGGCACCAGTTACCGGAGGCTGGCGCAGGACATGCAGGTGAGTGCCATGACGGTGCAGCGCCTGCTCCGCCGCGGGTTGGGGGAACTGCGCCAGCAGCTTGAACAGGGGGCGGTCAGGGAGACTCCACGGCGGAATCGCGAGCCATCTGGACTTCGAGAGTGCTGATCGCAGCATTCAGCGCCGCCAGCTGCCGCTCGAGCCCATCACGCCAGAAGCTGAGCATCTGAAGCTTGCGCTGCTGGTGACGACGGCGGAAGGCCCTGCCGTCGCCCTCTCCACCGCAGCATCCCAGTGGTGGCATCATGGTCTGATCTGCAACGCGGCCGGTTCTAGCGAACGGAAGGCACTCCCCGGGAGTGCCTTCGCTGCACCGCGAGGGCATGCTGGATCGGGGGGCGACCATCGCCCCCAGGCCAGGCCCAGCCACTGTCCAGCCCTCACCAAGGCCGGTGGAGGCCACCGTTCACCCTTCCGCCTGTCTTTGCAAACGGTTCGCGCCACTGCAGTGCTGTCGCCATTGCTGGCGGTCCTGACGCTGTTCTGTGCGGCTCCGGCCATACGGGCTCAGTCCTACGTGGCGCTCATGGCCGGGCAGAAAGCACGGCCGCTCAATGGGCGCTTCAACAATGTGCCCGTGCTGCATTCGAATCAGCCAGAGGAAGTGGAAGGACCTGGGATTCTGATTTCCACATCTCCAGGCACAAGTTTTGCCGCCGAAACCGGTGAAGCACTGAGCAATGCTAACTATACTTTCAATGGTGATTTCGGGATGCATCTGCATCACAAGTATATCCCTCCCAACAGGGGATCGATTTCAGCCTCCAGTCGCCGCAGTGAACTCACACTCGCCGCGATCCTGATCAACCCATTTTCGCGACCTGTGAGGATTCGCTTTGATCGTGGAGCTGTTCGCAACAGTTTTGAGGCGCCCTATCTGGTCAATAATCTGATGGGTGTCAAACCACTCGGGCCGAGGCCCTGGAACACCGGCCCCGGGGATGCCACCGCTGTCCAGATGCTGCGCGACAAGCTTGATTCCAAGCTCAGCAGCGAGATCCTGCTGCCGCCTTACAGCCGCATGGTGCTGTTCCAGACGCAGCTGCCAGCGCTTGGAATTGCCAATGCACTGCTGCGAGGCCACAGCGATGGCCCCTTCCAGATCGCTGTTGTTGCAGCGGCCAATCCTCGCAGTGATGATGACATTCTGGCTGTTCTGGATCAGGGACGTTTGGCTCCCGGGCGTGTGTATCTCAACCGCATCGCCGACATCAACAACCGACGGGTCTTTTCCAGAGTGGGAGGAGTAGCCCTGGGCGACAGCTATCAAGCCACCATCAATCATGATCTCTCAACCCAGGGGCCTCTGCATGTTCCCCTGACCAGCACCGAACGCCACGATTTCGGTACCGGCGAGGTTCAGGTCAACCAGCTGGCGGCTCGGATGGTGGATTCATCCCTTGACAATGTGGGGACCTATGGCGTGCGCTTTGATGTCGATCTGAATCTGCGTGGCCAGGGCCCCTATGAGCTGGTGCTGAGCCACCCAGCACCCTCGGGCGGCAGAGATTTCATCGCCTTTCGAGGCTCGATTCAGATCCTCACGGAAGAGGGAAGCAAGGACATCCATGTCGGGCTGCGCTCGGGTGAGAGCCTCTCGCTCACGACGTTGCAACTGCGCCCCGATCGCGACAGCAACGTCAGGGTGAGCCTGGTCTATCCAGCTGATGCCACGCCCGGCCACCTGCTCAGCGTCGTCCCCAACAGTCAGCTGGCCCAGGCGCAGGAACTGCTCAAGCGCTTGGCCCTGGCACGCGCCTCCGTTCCTCAGGCCGCACGCCCTGCTGCACCCCCTCCGGCCATGGTGGCTCCCCCTCCACCTCTGTCCACAATCCCCTACGGCGCTGGTGGGGATCCGAACATCCCGGGCCTGCCGCCTGTGCAGTTGCCGAAGCGCCCGATCGAGCTGCCCCAGAGCCAGGCACCGATCTCACCCGTGTTCCCGCTCCAGCTGATGCCGCCCCAGAGCGGCGGATCTGCACAGTCACAGATCGATCGCTACCGTCAGGCCATTGAGGCGCAGCAACGGTTGATGCAGGGCTGGAATCAGCCCTGACACCAGCGACTGGAGGACGATTCCGTGGAAGAGCCAGTCGAAAGGCGCCGGAGGCGCACCAACGTCGAGCTGCCTTCAGCCATGATCGAGCAGATCGATGGTCTGCGTCGGGAATGGGGCCTGCGCCATCGCGGGGCCGTCCTGGAACGGCTGTTGCTGCAGATCTTCGACACGGATGAGGATGCACTGCCTGCCGATCTGGAGGCGGCCAGTGGTGTCCATCCCGGTCTGGAGGAACCCGACGAGCAGCTTGCTCTCATCCTTGTGGGGAGGGGAGAGCTGCAGAACGTGCAGATGGAGCGTGCGGATGAAGCCGCGACGGAGGCAGGGAATCAGCGCCGCGGTGGCATTGATCTGCCGGGCTTCGTGCAGCGGCGCACCAGCGAGATCAAGCGCGGACTTCGCCAGGCCAGCAAGGCATCGCCTTCCACCCCCACACCGCTGCATCTGAGCGACGACGAGCTCAACCGTGCCCTTGTGGAGGCGAAAGAACACTGGGTCCATCTCTACGGCACCGCACCCAACGCCATCGTTCTGGAGAACGCCATGATCTGGCTGGCCCATGACATCTGGCCTAACGCCGATCAATCCGAAGGGCGTGTCTTCACCTGGTCAGCCGCTTGCGCAGCCATGCGGGAGATCGCACCGGCCTGGAGCGATGACGATCCAAGCTTCGAGCGCGTGATGGTGACCGCAGGCGTGCTGGAGGATCCCTACAGCAGCGGCACGCTCACCCTGCGCCTGCCCACGTTGATCCGACGCTTCGTCCAGCGCTTCCGTCGACGCAGCCGCGGGAGCTCCTTCCAGACCCTTGAGCACACGATGACGCTCCAGGGTGCCCTGAAGCTGCTCCAGTTGCCCACGCATCTGGGCCAGCGCCTGACACTCAGGCAGATTCGCGATGCCTATCGGGACATGGCGCTGCAGCATCACCCGGATGCAGGTGGCTCGCTGGATGCGATGCGACGCCTGAATGAGGCCTACCAGCTGCTCAAGGAGCTCTACCGCGAGCCTCGGTCCCAGGAACTAAGTGCTCCAA
>JBAWXG010000077.1:0-11043 GCA_037144195.1 Synechococcus sp. ELA057 | reverse complement strand
CAGGAAACCAGCCACACCAGCGCTGAGAGCCAGCGCTCTGGCCAGCCAAGCCCTGGGGATGGAATCGAGAACCTCGTGATCGTGGGCTCCGGACCTGCCGGCTACACGGCCGCCATCTATGCCGCCCGGGCCAACCTCAACCCCCTGCTGATCACGGGATTCCAGGACGGTGGCATCCCCGGCGGCCAGCTGATGACCACCACCCACGTGGAGAACTTCCCGGGCTTCCCCGACGGGATCCTCGGCCCCGACCTGATGGATCGCTGCCGCGCCCAGGCGCTGCGCTGGGGAACACGGCTGCTGGAAGCAGACGCCGAGGCGATCGACCTCTCCCAGCGCCCGTTCCGCATCCGCGCCGAGGACAGGGAGATCCAGGCCCACGCGGTGATCATCGCCACCGGCGCCAGCGCCAACCGACTCGATCTGCCCTCCGAGCCACGCTTCTGGAGCCGCGGCATCAGCGCCTGCGCCATCTGCGATGGCGCCACGCCCCAGTTCCGCCAGGAAGAGCTTGCGGTCGTCGGCGGCGGAGACTCCGCCTGCGAGGAGGCGGTGTATCTCACCAAGTACGGCAGCCACGTGCATCTGATCGTGCGCGGCGAGAAGCTGCGGGCCAGCGGGGCCATGGCCGATCGCGTGCTCGCCAATCCCCTGATCAGCGTGCACTGGCAGAGCGAGGTGAGCGATGCCTTCGGCAGCGATGACTGGCTGGCCGGCATTCAGCTGCGCGACCGCAACAGCGGCGAACAGCGGCAGCTGGCGGTTCGGGGCCTCTTCTATGCGATCGGCCATACCCCCAACACCCGCCTGCTGCAGGGCCAGCTGGAGCTCGACGCCAAGGGCTACCTGATCACCAGGCCAGGCCGCCCGGAGACCAGCCTCGAGGGGGTGTTCGCCGCCGGCGACGTGGCGGACGCCGAGTGGCGCCAGGGGGTCACCGCCGCCGGCAGCGGCTGCCAGGCGGCCCTGGCAGCCGAGCGCTGGCTGAGTCATCACGGCCTGGCTGTAACCGTGCACCACAGCCCTGTCGATCCCGCCGAAGTGGGTGAGCCCGCCGTCACCGTCGCCAGCGATGAAGCGAACTACGACGCTGATGCCCTCTGGCAGAAGGGGGCCTACGCCCTGCGGCGGCTGTACCACGACAGCCAGCGCCCATTGCTGGTGGTCTACACCTCACCGAGCTGCGGCCCCTGCCATGTGCTCAAGCCCCAGCTCAAACGCGTGCTCGAGGAGCTCGGCGGCAGGGCCCAGGGGGTTGAGATCGACATCGATGCCGACCAGGAGATCGCCGTGCAGGCCGGTGTCAGCGGCACCCCCACGGTGCAGCTGTTCCATGGCAAGGAACTGCGTCAGCAGTGGCGCGGCGTCAAGCAGCGCAGCGAGTTCCGCCAGGCCATCGAGCACCTGCTCACCCCGGCTGGGGCCGGCGTCTGATCACCGCTCCAGGCTGCTCACCCCGCGTTAAGAGGCGGCGGGGGCCGCTTGATCAACGGCGGCGGGGGCCGCCGGGGCGATTGCCGGCCGGCCTGGGACCGGCGGTGCCGGCGTTGCGCTCCCGGTAGGTGATGCGACCGCGGGTCAGGTCGTAGGGGCTGATCTCCACCAGCACCTTGTCGCCGGCCAGCAGCTTGATCCGGAACTTGGTCAGCTTGCCTGCGGCGCGGCAGAGGCATTGATGACCGGCCGGCTGCTCCAGGGTGACGAGGTAGAAGCCATTGCCCTGTTCCTTCTCAATCACACCGGAGGTTTCGATCATGCGTTGCGGCCAGGAAACGTGCGAACCACTCCGCAGCTTAGAGGCCTGGTCCCTTGGCCTTGGCCGCTAGGGTCTCGGCTCGATCACAAAGTCGCCGCACGCCATGATCTTTCCCCCCGTCTCGATGGATCTCGGCCTGCTGCTGATCTCGATCGGCGTGGTCAATCTCTGGCGCTCCCGCAAGGCATCCTGAGCTCAGCCAGCGGATCCGTCTGACCACTCTGCTCTTTCACAAGCCCTACGGGGTGCTGAGCCAGTTCACAGCGGAGCCCGGCTGCCGCTGGGGCTGCCTGGCGGACCATCTCCAGCAGCCGGGCGTCTACGCGGCCGGAAGGCTGGATGCCGACAGTGAGGGCCTGCTGCTGCTCACCGACAACGGTCGGCTGCAGCAGCGTCTCACCGATCCCCGCTGGGGCCACTGGCGCCGCTACTGGGTGCAGGTGGAGGGCGTGGCGAGCCCAGCAGCCCTGGATGCGCTGCAGAACGGTGTGATGGTGCAGGGCCGCCGCACCCTGCCAGCCCTGGCTGAACCTCTCGCTCCACCGATGCTTCCCGAGCGGGATCCACCGATCCGAATGCGGCTGACGATCCCCACCAGCTGGCTGACGATCGAGCTGCGGGAAGGGCGCAACCGCCAGGTCAGGCGCATGACCGCGGCCGTGGGGCTGCCGACCCTGCGGTTGCTGCGGGTGGCCATCGATCTGATGGATGGCGGCCCGCCCCTCAGCCTGGAGGGCCTGGCACCCGGTCAGTGGCGAGCGGTGAGCGGGGAGGAGGAGCTGCGGCTCAACAGGCTGCTCAGGTGAGGGCAGCCCTGAGCTCGCGGGCCGTCTGCAACTGGCCGTAGTAGTAGTTGGCGCGGGCGCGGCGATCCGGATCCTCCAGCGCATCGAAGGCATCAAAGCCCAGGGTCTGCCACAGCTCGTGGCCGCAGGCCCTGGTGAGCTCATCGGCGGCCTCCTCCTCCAGCAGACCCAGACGGCGCTGAAGATTCTTGATCTGGGCGATGGCCATGGGGCTGAACAGCGAAGGATCAGAAGCGCACCAGATAGTACACACGAACTGCCGGATGGCGTTAGAACGGCAGCTTCTTCTTGGCTTCCTTGTCGAGATCGGACTCCATCTCCCGCAGCCGCTTGAGGATCGTGTCGTAGTACTCCTTGAGGTACTCCTCCAAGCAGGTGGTCTCGTCAGGATCGAGGCCGAAGGCGGCATAACTGCGCTCCATCGGCGCATCGAAGGCACCACCGGCCGTCACCACCTCGGCGAAGGCGAGGCGCTCGGCCACGTTGAGACTGGCCTCGAAAAAGCTGGTCGCCCCCTGCAGCAGTCGCAGCAGCGCCGGAGAGACCCGCAGCAGCCGCGCCGATTTACCCGTGTAGCGCTCGCACAGCTGGGTGATCTCGCCGGTGGTCCAGGCCTTGGGACCCACCACCGGGAAGGAGCCGCGCACGGTTTCAGGGTGATCGAGAGCCGCCACCGCAAAGCGGGCCACGTCCTGGGTGTTCATGTAGGCGATCGCCGTGGGGGTGCCGCTCACCCACACCGTCTGGTTCTCAAGCACCGGGATGGCGAACTGGCTGATCAGACCCTGCATGAAGGCAGCCACCTGCAGGATCGTGTAATCAAGATCCGAGGCTTCGAGCCACTGCTCGGTGCAGGCCTTGATGTCCATCAGCGGCACCTGACGGTGCCGCGCGGCATCGAGCAGGGAGAGGAACACCAGTCGCTTGACACCGGCGCGGCGACAGGCGGCGAAGAGGTTCTGCTGACCGGTCCAGTCGGTGTCGTAACTGCTGACGCTTTCGCTGGCCCGGGCGGTGGCGGCATCGATCACGGCGTCCTGGCCCTCGAGGGCGTAATCGAGGCTGGCGGGCTCGAGCAGATCGCCGCGGGTCAGCTCGCAGCCCCACTCCTGCAGGAAGGCCGCCTTGCGCGGGTAGCGGACCATGCAGCGCACGGCGTGGCCCGCATCAAGGGCGCGGCGAGCGATCTGGCGTCCGAGGGTTCCCGTGGCACCGACGACCAGAACCTGCATGGAAGACGTCCGATGGCCGCCGAGCCTAGGCCGCGGCAGGTTCGCAGCGCGCTCAGTCCTTGAGCAGCTTCAGCAGCAGGGCGCCTCCGGCCAGGCCGACCGGGATCAGCACCCAGAACAGCGCTGCGGTGCCGAAGATTTCAGAGGCCATGACCCGGAGCAGGGCGAAGGGGCTTCCTATTTAGCAGCAGCGGAGTCCACCAGGGCCCTCGCGGTCTCCAGGATCCGGGGCCAGGGAGCCTGGCTGCGCAGCTGACCGGGCATCACACCGCTGATCGAGGCCCCATGGCCCTGATCGATCAGCGCTGCCACCAGATCCCTCAGGGGCGGCGGCCCCACTCCGAGCTGACGGGCGATCTGATCGGTGGGCCAGCAGCGGGGTGTCGGGGCTGGATCCGCCACCAGCCGCCGCAGCAACCGCTCGGTGGCTGGCGCGATCGGCGCACCGCCGTCATGGCGAGCGTCCTCCAGCAGGGCTTCGAGGGTCGCAGGATGCTGCAGGGGCCCGATCCAGAGGGGCCCCGAGATCGCCAGAGCAGGCCCCGCGTCGGTGCCGCCCCCCGCCGTGCAGAGACAGGGATCCCACTGGCGCAGAGCGATCAGGGACTGCACCTGCTGGTCACCGCAGCGATGGCAGTGGGCCAGCAATCCCAGGCAGCGCTCCTCGGCAGCGGCGGGATGGCGGCGCAGGCGAACCGCCGTGCGAAAGGTGCGGCCCTCGCTGAAGCTCAGGAGCGGGATCAAGCCCCGGCCCATGGCCCAGGCGCTGCGGGCGATCACCCCCAGCTGCAGTCTCAGAGCCAGCTCCCAGCCGGCGGGATGGGCACGGGCCGCCGCCCCAAGCCGCCGCAGCGCCGCGCTGCGATCGTGGCCTGTGGGGGAGCGGCCATCGCTGCTGGCCAGCACCAGCACACCGTCCAGGGCGACGGCCTCAAGGGCCAGCGGCACCAGGGCGCTGGGGCAGCCGAAGGCATCGAGATCGAGCAGATCGAAGCGCTGGCGCTCCTGCATGCAGCCGGCCAGCAGCTGCTGGGCGGTGCAGGCGGTGAGGCGGCGCTGCGTGTGATCCGGCAAAGCGGCCAGGTTGCGTTGCAGCAGCTCCAGACGATCGGGATCGGCGTCATTGGCCCAGATCAGATCGGCCCGGGCCTCGAGACCGCAGCGCAGACTGCGGATGCCGCAACCGGCCATCAGATCCAGCAGCCGCAGCGACCCCCGAGAGGCCTGGAGCCTGGCCAACAGCACCGTGAGATCCCGCGCCGGCCGCGATTCCGGCCGAAAAAAGCCAGGGCCCGTCTCCACCGCCGCCAGGCCTTCGCAATAGTGGGCCGATTCACACCGCTGCTGGCTCATCACCGCTCCATTGCCGCCCACCGATCCCCAGCCTGCATGGGCCCCGGTCCTCCGCTCCGGCAGCGACTGGGGTGAGCACGGCACCTGGCACTGGCTGGGCCACGGCTGCCACTGGCGCGTGCTTGGAGACCGGCACCACCCGCCCCTGGTGCTGCTGCATGGCTTCGGAGCCGCAAGCGGCCATTGGCGGCGCAATGCCGATGTGCTGGCGGCGGCCGGCTGGTGCGTCTACGGACTCGATCTGATCGGATTCGGCGCCTCAAGCCAGCCGGGGCTGCGGCGCCACCGCCCCCTCGACAATCGCCTCTGGGCTCGGCAGCTGCAGGCGTTTCTCGAGCAGGTGGTGCAGGGTCCTGCCGTGCTGGTGGGGCACTCGCTCGGTGGGCTGGTGGCCCTCACCTGCTCGGTGTTCTTCCCGGAGTGGGTGAAGGCGGTGATCGCGGCACCGCTGCCCGATCCGGCCTTGATCACCTCACCCCAAAGCCCCCGCGGCGGGGCACCACGCCGCCGCCCCTGGCAGCGGCGGCTGCGGCGATGGACCGTGCAGCTGCTCTGCCGCCTGCTGCCGCTGGAACTGCTGGTGCCGCTGATCGCCCATTCGCCCCTGCTCGCTCTGGGCCTGCAGTCGGCCTACCACCGGCCGGTGCTCGATGACCGGGAGCTGCAGCGGCTGATCGCCCGCCCGGCGCGCCGGGCCACCGCCCCCCGCGCCTTGCGGGCCATGAGCGTGGCCATGGCCCTGCGCCCCCACGGCGCCACGGCGCCCGCGCTGCTGCAACGCCTGAGACGCCCGATGCTGCTGATCTGGGGCCGTCAGGACATGCTCGTCCCCCTGGCCGTGGCCGAACAATGCCGGATGGTGCGAGAAGACCTGCCACTGGCCGTGCTGGATCAGGCGGGCCACTGCCCCCATGACGAGGTGCCGGAGCCCTTCCATGCGTTGCTGCTCGACTGGCTGGAGAGGCTGCGGCAGGGCGATCCCCACACCGGCGCGTACCGTTGGGACACATCACCCTCGCCAGCTCCACCAGGCCCATGAAGCACACCCTTTCGGTGCTTGTGGAAGACGAATCGGGCGCTCTGAGCCGCATCTCGGGCCTGTTCGCCCGCAGGGGCTTCAACATCGAGAGCCTGGCCGTTGGCCCCGCCGAGCAGAGCGGTGTCTCGCGGCTGACGATGGTGGTGGAGGGCGACGACCGCACGGTCGAGCAGATGACCAAGCAGCTCGACAAGCTGATCAACGTGCTCGGGGTCATCGATCTCTCCACGATCCCCGCCGTGGAGCGCGAGCTGATGCTGCTGAAGGTCTCAGCCCCGGCAGAGAACCGCGGCGCCATCTTCGATCTGGTGCAGGTGTTCCGGGCCAAGGTCGTCGATGTGGCCGACGATGCGCTCACCCTCGAGGTGGTGGGTGATCCCGGCAAACTCGTGGCCCTTGAGAGGCTGCTGCAGAGCTACGGGATCCTGGAGATCGCCCGCACGGGCAAGGTGGCCCTGGAGCGAGCCTCCGGCGTCAACACGGAATGGCTGAAGGCCACCAGTTCCGAGAAGCGGGTACCGGCCTGAAGCGATCGCAACGATGACAGCCTCGGTTCAGGGCTGACCTTTCACCAGGGTGCCGCCCTCAAGCAGGACGGCCTTGATGATCTTGTCGCCCTGCTGAATGCGGTCGACCACATCCATCCCCTTGCTGACATGGCCGAACACCGCGTAGCGGCCATCGAGCTCAGGCAACGCCTCGAGTGCCACATAGAACTGGGCGCTGGCGGAGTTGGGGTCGTTGGAGCGGGCCATGGCCACAGCTCCGCGCTGGTGGGTCAGAGCCAGCTCGCGGATCTGGGTGGCGGAGCTGAGGGTCTCCCCGTAGCGGATCTCGTTCTGCCGGCGCAGTTTCAGCTCCAGGGGAATCAGGCGAGGCTCACCGCTGACGGGATCCACGTAACTGCCCATCCCGTAGTTGGCAGCAGGCACCTTGGGATCAGCGCTGGTGGGATCGCCGCCCTGAACCACAAAGGGCACCGGTTCGCGCACCACCCGGTGAAACACGGTGCCGTTGTAGGCCCCGCGGCGCACCAGATCGACGAAGTTGCCAGCCGTCAGCGGGGCATCCTTGCCATCCAGGCTGATCTGCACGTCTCCCTTGCTGGTCTGCAGCGCCACCACCGCCTTGCCGTTCAGGCAGGGCACCGGTGAATGGCCACAGCCCAGGGGCTTGCTGCCGCCCTCCGGCGCACAGGCCACCAGCAGCAGGGGCAGCAGCAGCAAGGCGGAGATCAACAGGCCAGGCAGGTGGCGCTGACGGTGCTGGGCCATGACGGCAGGTCGGCTGGAGATCGGCGACATGGACTCAAAGGCCTTCGAGGGGAACGGCCAGGAAGCGGGCGAGTTCCGCACCGGCACGCTCCACTTCGGCCAGGGGCATGGGCTCACCCACCCGGGTCAGGGGCAGATCACGACGACCCTGCACCCGCAGAGCCAGACGGCGCCGTGGGCTGAGGCCATCACGCACCTCCACCTTCACGGCCTGGATCTCGCGCAGGGGAATCTCCACCTCGATCAGTTGGCGAAAGCCCTGGCGGGTGATGACGGCCATGCCCTTGTCGCGATCGAAGCGATTGCGGCCCGAGCCGACATCGCGGCCGATCACCAGCCAGAGATAGGTGGACAGGAGCACGGCGGCGATGCCGTAGAGCCCCATCACCAACCCCTGGGGCACCCAGAGGAGCTGGGAGGGATGGCCCATCGGCAGCAGATCGGTGCCGAGACGGCTGGAGGCGCTGGCCAGCAGAAAACCGACGCCGCCGATGCTCACCGCAGCGGCCACGAGCAGATTGGACAGACGGCGCGAGCCGAGCACGGTCTGCTCCAGCACGGCAGCGGCGACCGGGTCGGGGCTGGGCGCGGGCGCCTGGGAGGAGGCCATGTCTGCTCAGAGATCGGGCGTCATCTTCGCCGGTCGTGTGCGCGTCTGGGCGAATCGGACCGGATCTGGCATCCTCAACGGCATGGAGGAGCGCCGCGCAGAGCTAGAGCTTGAGCTGGAGCAACTCCGCTGCACGGTGCAGGCCCTGCGCGACCAACTGGAACGTCAGGAACGCCTGGCAGGCGAGCGGCAGGCCATTGCCGTAGCTGAGAGTCAGGATGAAGCCCGGCAGCTGCAGGCCTCGGTGCAAGCTCTGCGCCATGAGCTGGAACAGCAGCGGCTCGACGCCGAGCAGCGCCTGCAGCAGCAGCAGACGGAATCCCACGGGCAACTGCTGCAGCTCCAGGCTGCCGTTGACCGCATGCGCCTGCAACGCGAGCAGGCGGACATCGACCATGCCGCCGCCCTGCAGCAGCGCGAGGCGGAGTTGCAGAGCCGGTTGCGGGAGCTGCAGGATGCCCTGGTGCTGCAGCGGCAGCTGCTGGAGACCGCCGCCCCCTCCAGCGCCGGAGGTCAGCGATGAATCTCAGAGAGGCACGCCAGCTGCTCGAGGTGGCCCATGCGGTGGCCCTCGAGGACACGCTCGACGGCCAGCTGGCCCGACTGATCGCCCTGATCACCGAGGCCACAGACGCCGAGCGGGGCACCCTGTTCCTCAACGATCCCGAGACCCAGGAGCTCTACAGCCGCCAGACGGTGGGGGGATTGAACCGCGAGATCCGGCTGCTGAACAACCGAGGCGTGGCCGGCCATGTGTTCCAGAGCGGCGAAGGCCTGCTGGTGGCCGATGCCTATGCCGATCCCCATTTCGACCGCAGCATCGACGAACAGACCGGCTACCGCACCCGCACGATCGCCTGCGCGCCCCTGCGCACCATCGGCCATGAGCTCATCGGGGTGGTGCAGGTGCTCAACCATCAAGGCGAGAGCGGCTTCACCCCGGAGCACCTGGCGCGGATGGAAGCGATGGCCCGGCAGGCGAGCGTCTCGCTGCAGCGCAGCCTGCTGCTGGAGGAGGCGGAGCGCAAACGTGCCCGCGAGCAGGAGTTCATGAGCATGGTCTCCGAACTCTCTGGCGAGCTGAAGCTGGGCAGCCTGCTGGGCAAGGTGATCGGCACGATCACGCGCATGCTCAACGCCGAACGCTCGACTCTGTTTCTCAACGACGAGAAGCGTGGAGAGCTCTACACCGAGATCGGTGAGGGACTGGGGGCCACCAAGATCCGCTTCCCCAATCACCTCGGCATCGCCGGCACCGTCTTCACCAGCGGCGAGACGGTGAACATCCCCTACGCCTACGCCGATCTGCGTTTCAACCCCTCCTTCGACCGGCAGACGGGTTTCTTCACCCGCTCGATCCTGTGCACACCGCTGCTCAACAAAAGCGGCAAGGTGATCGGTGCCACCCAGGTGCTCAACAAACGCGGCGGGGTGTTCAGCGATGAAGACGCCTCCAGGCTCAAGGCCTTCACCGCCCAGATGGCGGTGGCTCTGGAGAACGCCAAGCTCTTCGACGACGTGCAGACGATGAAGAGCTACGCCGAATCCATGCTCGAGAGCATGGCCAGCGGCGTGATCACCTTCAACGAGGAGGACCTCGCCCAGACGATCAACAGGGCCGGATGCCGGATCTTCCGCGTCCGCTCGCCGGATGTGATCGGCAAGAGCGCCGGCGATCTGTTCAACGGCAGCAACGGCTGGCTGGCCGAACGGCTCACCCAGGTGCGCAGCGAGGGGGAGGGCTGCATCCTTCCCGATGTGGAGCTGGATGTGGAGGGCCATCCCACCTCGGCCAACATCAACCTGCTGCCGCTGCAGAGCGTGGGCGGCGAGGCGATGGGCTCGATGCTGATGATCGAGGACATCAGCGAGGAGAAACGGATCAAAGGGACCATGGCCCGCTACATGGATCCGCTGATCGCTGATTCGCTCCTGCGGGAAGGCGCCGGAGCCCTGGGAGGCCAGGAGAGCGAGTCCACGGTGCTGTTCAGCGACATCCGCAGCTTCACGACCCTCACCGAATCCCTCGGTCCCCAGGGCACGGTGAGCATGCTCAATGCCTACTTCTCGCTGATGGTCGATTGCCTGCAGCAGGAGGGCGGCATCCTCGACAAGTTCATCGGCGATGCGGTGATGGCCGTCTTCGGGCTGCCGATTCCCAGCGGAGACGATGCCGATCGGGCGGTGCGCACCGCCATCTCCATGCTCACCAGCCTGCAGGGGTTCAACCGAAGCCGGGAGCAGGAGGGCCTGATGCCCATCCGCATCGGCATCGGCCTGCACACCGATGCGGTGGTGAGCGGCAACATCGGTTCACCCAAACGGATGAACTACACCGTCATCGGTGATGGGGTGAACCTGGCCGCCAGGCTGGAATCGGCCTGCAAGCACTACGGCGCCCAGCTGCTGATCAGCGAGAGCACCCGCAGCCGCCTCAAGGGCACCTACCGCATGCGCGAAGCCGACCGGGTGGTCGTCAAGGGCAAGACCGAGCCGGTGCTGATCCATGAGCTGCTCGATTTCCACAGCGAGAACGACTTCCCCGCGGTGGTGCAGGTGCTGGGCCATTACCGCGATGGGATTGAGCTCTACCGCGCCAGCCGCTTCGGCGACGCTCTGAAGAGTTTTGAGCAGGCCCTGGCCCTGCATCCCGCCGACCGCCTGAGCGCCCTCCACGCCGATCGCTGCCGCCACTACCTCCAGCAGCCGCCCGGTGCCGACTGGGATGGCATCTGGGTGATGCAGGAGAAGTAGACGGCCCTTCAACCCATCGGGCGGCCTCGGCGTCGCCGCAGGCGGAAGTCAATGGTGACGGGCCGTGTCAGGCCTCGATCACCAGCCGCGAGCGGCCGATCGACGTTGTTACGATCGCGCGGTCACCCACAGCTAGCGGGATTCCCGCACTGCTTCTTCCCACCCATGACGATCGCTGCAGGGCGCTTGCCCCAGCGGGGATGGTTCGACGTCCTCGAC
>JBAWXG010000076.1:0-11297 GCA_037144195.1 Synechococcus sp. ELA057 | reverse complement strand
GCCCATGGTTTCGTTTGCCATTACCTGCTCCTGGAGGAGGGGGGTGGAATGTTCGATCGCAACCCTGGTCGGCCGCGTCACCCCCCGTCAAGCCATTTGGGCTGTTCTGGTCATCAAGGTTTTCGGCTGCTCCGATAAGCGAGGCTGATCTTTGGCTTACAAAACGTTAGAAAAGCTGGTCGGCGTGCTCCGGATCGAGGCCCTGGGCGGGCGCTGCTGGCCCTGCGGGATTCCTTGCCCTGCAGTGATTCTTGGGCTCAGAGAGGCTCCGCATCGGAGACGAAGCCCACCCCGCCGAAGACATCGAACAGGGGTCTGAGGGTTGCGCGGGTCGCCTCCACGGTTTCCGCTTCGCAGAAGACGATCACATGGGCATTGGCCCCGAGGCCGCTGAAATCCATCGCTTCGGAGATCTCGCCGGCCATGCCCTGGCCCGTGACGTGACGCATCACGGAGTAGCCGGGAACCCCCGCCTGACGGAGGGCCTTGCAGACCTTGGTCACTTCGCGTTCGCTCACGAACAGATCGATGCGTTTCATGGCGTTCGCGATGGGGGCGTGAATGAGGGGGGAAAGAGAGACGACGGGCGGCTCAGCTGGCGGGAACCAGCCGCTGGATCACCGTCATGTACAGCGGGATGCCCACCACCACGTTGAACGGGAAGGTGAGGCCCAGAGCGGTCGAGATGTAGAGGCTGGGATTGGCCTGGGGCACCGTCATGCGCATGGCGGCTGGCACGGCGATGTAGCTGGCGCTGGCGCACAGCACCATGAACAGCAGGGTGTCGCCCTGATTGAGCCCCAGCCCTCTGGAGATCAGCAGGCCCACAGCGGCATGGACCAGGGGCGCCAGCACGGCGAAGCCGATCAGGAAGGGACCGGCCCGGCGCAGATCCCGCAGCCGTTGGGCTGCCACCAGTCCCATGTCCAGCAGAAAGAAGCAGAGGGCGCCGTAGAACAGCTTGCCGGTGAAAGGCTCCATCTTCTCCACGCCCGTGGGGCTGAAACCGGCCACCAGCAGACCGATCAGCAGGCTGCCGATCAGCAGGAACACCGATCCGTTCAGGAAGGCTTCCTGGAGCACCTCCCGCCAGGGCAGGGCGCCCGAGCGACTGCTGCGTGGCTCTCCGGCCGCCGTCCCGCCGAGCTTGGCCAGCACCACCCCCACCACGATGGCCGGGGATTCCATCAGGGCGAGGGCCGCCACCATGAAGCCATCGAAGTGCAGATGCAGCACGTTCAGGAAGCTCTGAGCCGTGATGAAGGTCACGGCGCTGATCGATCCATAGGAGGCCGCCATCGCCGCGGCGTTGCTGGCATCCAGGCGTGTCCGCAGCACGAAATAGCTGGAGATCGGCACCAGCAGCGAGACGGCCACCGCTGCGCCGATGGTTTCAAGCACCGGCAGGCCCAGGCCGCTCTGGGCGAGCTCAACGCCACCCTTGAAGCCGATCGCCAGCAGCAGATACAGGGAGAACAGCTTGGGCAGCGGTGAGGGGATCTCCAGGTCGGAGCCCACCAGCACCGCCAGCACCCCCAGGAAGAAGAACAGAACCGGGGCCGACAGCAGGTTCTGCAGAATCAGGCTCGAATCCATGGCCAGGCAGACCCTGCACTGCCCGCAAACTACCGGTGCGGCCCCTTCCCGTACGTCAGGGGGTGCTGAAACTTGATCGCTCAGGCAGCCGCAGGGGGCTGATGTCTATAGCCTCCCCGCGAGGCAGGAACCCTGGAGTTTCCGGGGGTGGAATGTTCAACCCGTCCTGCCTCTCCCTCATCACGGCTCTGCCGTTGAGGGACAATGGCCCCCAGCTTCGCCGGGCCGATGCCGCTCCACGTTTCCCGGCTCTCAGCTGAGCCTGTTGTGGCCCCCCGTGCTGCAGGGGATCAGACCCTCGTGATCGCGAGTGGCAACCCCTATAAACGCGAAGAGCTGGCCGCGATGCTCGTGGCCGCAGGATTGAGCTTCGCCGCCCAGCCGGAGGGCCTGGAGATCGAGGAGTCCGGTCGCAGCTATGCCGAAAATGCCCGCCTCAAGGCGGAGACGGTGGCTTCCCTCACCGGATGCTGGGCTCTGGCCGACGATTCCGGCATCGAGGTCGATGCCCTGGGAGGACGACCCGGCCTCTACTCGGCCCGCTACGCCCCCACCGATCATGAGCGGATCCACCGCCTGCTCAAGGAGCTGGGTGGGTCCCCGTATCGCGGCGCCAGCTTCATCAGCGCCATGGCCCTGGCCGATCCCCGCGGTGTCACCGTGGCCGAATCCGATGGGATCTGCCGCGGCCTGGTGCTGCACGCCCCTCAGGGCCATGGGGCCGGCTACGACCCGATCTTCTACGTGCGCGAGGCCGCAGCCAGCTATGCCCAGCTGAATGCCCATCAGAAAAGCCGTTTCGGCAGCCGTGGCAGGGCCGCGCGGGCCATGGCACCGCTGCTGCGCGCCAGCCTGGGACTCGAGCGCTGAATCCAGCGCTCTGCACGGATATCTGCAGACCGCGCGTGAGAGCCCCGTTCGTCTATCACCCGGCCTACTCGGCGCCCCTGCCCAGCAGCCATCGCTTCCCGATGGCGAAGTTCAGGCTGCTGCACGAGCGTTTGCTACGCCAGGGCCTGGCTGATCCCGCTCAGATTCAGCAACCGCTCCCGATCAGCCGCCGCGATCTTGAGTTGGTGCATGACGCCGGCTACCACAGGGCCTTCAGCCGTGATCAGCTCAGCGCCAGCGAGCAACGCCGCATCGGGCTGCCAGCCACCCGGCCCCTGGTGCGTCGCAGCTGGCTGGCTGTCGGCGGCACCCTGCTCACCGCCAGGCTGGCGCTGCGCCATGGGCTGGCCTGCCATCTGGCCGGAGGCACCCACCATGCCTTCCCCGGCCATGGGAGCGGCTTCTGCATCTTCAACGACGTGGCGGTGGCGGCCAGGGTGCTGCTGCGGGAAGGCTCCGTCACCCAGGTGATGGTGATCGACCTGGACGTGCACCAGGGGGATGGCACGGCGGCGATCTTCGCCGCTGATCCGCGCGTGTTCACGCTCTCGCTGCATGCTGCCTCCAATTTCCCGCTGCACAAACAACGCAGCGATCACGATCTCCCGCTCCCCGATGGCCTCGAGGACGACAGCTATCTGGCGTCCCTGGGCGCTCTGCTGCCGGATCTGCTCACCCAGGTGCGCCCCGATCTGGTGCTCTACAACGCCGGAGTGGATCCCCATCGCGAGGACCGGCTCGGACGGCTGTGCCTCAGTGACGCGGGGCTGCTGCAGCGCGACCGGCTGGTGCTGGAGCTGTGCCTGCGCCAACGCATCCCGGTGGCCACGGTGATCGGTGGCGGTTACGACGACCTGCCGGTCCTGGTTGACCGCCACACCCTGATCTTCCGTGCCGCCTCCGAGGTGGGCCTGCTGATGGATCTCTGAAGGCCCCGATCATCCAGGGATCGAACCTGACGACCGACCGGTCAGCCGTTGATCAGGGAGACCGCCCGCATCGCCGCAGCCGCAGCCTCCTCCACATCCCCTTCGCGGCCGGCCAGGGTGAGGCGCCCGAAGGCTCCCACGGCCTTCACGTCCACCACGGTGATGTTCGACGACTTCTCGGCCTCGTTGGCGGCGATCAGCACATAGCCGGCCGGTTCGGTCTCGAGGATGAACATGCTCATGCCCGACTGAATCATTGAACCGCGGCGGTTCTGCCGGTTGATCAGCACGGCGTGGTCGGGGGTGATGGCCCGGATGATCTCGGTCCAGGTCACCTCGCAGCGGCTGCGGCGATCGACGCTGCTGCCGATCGCCTCCAGCACCACCTCGCCGGAGTGGAGCACATTGCTCTGGTCGCGGTGATAGAGGGCGATCGAGCCGAAGGCCCGCTCCACCACCATCTGGCCCAGGCGCACGGTGCTGGCCTTGAGGGCGATGTCGGTGACGCGATGGACGGCCATGCCAGGGGAGACCTCCAGCCACAGGCAGGCATCCCCGGGGATCGGCAGGAAGCCCTGGCTGACCGTGCCCATGTAGGCCGCCAGCTGGGGCTGCAGCGAGTCGAGGAACACATAGGTGCGCAGCTCGATCGACTGCACATGGCTCGACTGGCGGGCGAGCCGTCGCCCTTCACTGTCGGTGGTGATCACGCAGCTGGCGCCGTCGCTGCTGCGCCCCACGGATGGCGTGACCTCGGTGCCGGTGATCTGCGGCCGATCACCACCCAGGGCGCGGCGGCGGCGGCTGATGGCCCGATCGTCGGCGCTGAGGGGGCGGAGCTTCGGATCCATCAGACGCCGGGCGTCACCTCCGCGAAATGGGGTCGGTCATGGGTGGCGTCGCGACGGTGGCGCTCGCAGGCGACGCAGGGGGCTGATCCCCCTTCTCTCGGTGAGACACCGCGATCGTGGGGATCTTACGTGCAGGAGGTTCGTTTCCCCTGACAGGACCCCGGCTCCGGTGGCAACGGGCACCGTGCTTCCGGATGGGGCGGCTATCAAGGGCGGCCAGGACGCCCACGCCCATGCTCACGCCCGCCACCCGCCTGCGCCTGCAGGAGATCCTCGGAAGGATCGGCCGCGATGAACCGGTGACGCTCAGTGAGCGGATCTATGTGCAGAAGTTCGCCGATCGCGACCCCACGGTCTCCGGCTGGCTGCGCCAGGCCAGGCGCCATCGCAGCGGCAGCAGGCCCGCCGATGGCCTCGAGCGTCTGCTCGACGACCTCAACCTGGGGCCTTCCGATCCCGAGGAGCGTCATCGCCCGGGCCAGGACGACATCGGGGATTGGTTCGGCGGGGCGCCGGGCTGGCTGCGACGCAGCTGAAGCGGCGTCGGATTCCTCCATACCCCTTGCAGAGACTGGCTGGGGCGGTACGGTCCGACCAACCGTTCCGGATCTCCGATGGCCGAGAAGCGCAGCGCCCGCCCTGAGGCTCCCGAGGCCACAGCGCAGGATCCTTCCCACGCCGCGGCGGCGGAGCCGGTCGCGAGCGAAGGCCCCATGCCCGAATGGCTGGCTGAAGCGGTGCAGCAGGGGCTGCGGCCTGAGCAGCTGCTCGCCTGCATCGGGCTGGGATGGATGGGGCGCATGGGGGGCGATCCCCAGCGCGGCCCTTGGGTGTGGGAAGCGGAGAACGAGGGTGGCCAGGCCGATCTGGCGGCGCTGCGCCAGAGGCTGGAGCTGATCCGGCTCGCGATCGAGACCGGCGCTCCCCTCAGCACGGCCGAGGTGAGCCAGCTGCTGGGAGCCCGGCCCGGTGCCGAGCTGGTGGAGCGGGGTGGTCTGCGGGCCCGCCGCATGGGCCGCAACGTGTGGAAACTCAGCCGTGCCGGCGAGTCCCGCGAGGGATCAGGCGCGGTGGTGGCCTTTTCCGAGGGATTCCGTCGCCGGCTGTAAGCGAGGGCCCGGGGTCGCTGATGCTCGCTGATCCCGAACACTTGTAACGCCTTCCGGCACCGTGGCTGTCCGGACCGCTAGCCCTGAGTGATTGCCCACCGGAGTGCCGAGACCATGGCCGTCCCCGTCGCCGATGCGACCCCTCCCGTTTCCGCTCTGCTCAAGGAGAGCGGCCAGCGGGAGGTGTTCTGCGGCCTCACATCGATCGTCTGGCTGCACCGGCGCATGCCGGATGCCTTCTTCCTGGTGGTGGGCTCCCGCACCTGCGCCCATCTGATCCAGAGCGCCGCCGGGGTGATGATCTTCGCGGAGCCCCGTTTCGGCACGGCGATCCTGGGAGAGAGGGATCTCGCCGGTCTGGCCGATGCCAACGACGAGCTCGACCGCCTGGTGCGCGATCTGCTGGAGCGGCGCCCCGAGATCCGCACCCTGTTCCTGGTGGGCTCCTGCCCCAGCGAGGTGATCAAGCTGGATCTGTCCCGAGCCGCCGAGCGTCTGAGCCAGCAGTTTCTCGGCCGGGTTCGCGTCCTCAACTATTCCGGCAGTGGCATTGAGACCACCTTCACTCAAGGCGAGGACAACGCTCTGCAGGCGCTGTTGCCCCTGATGCCCGCCAGTGAGGAGTCCCAGCTCCTGCTCGTCGGCACCCTGGCCGATGCGGTGGAGGATCGCTTCGCGGCCCTGTTCGGGCGCATGGGCATTCCCCTGGTCCGCAGCCTGCCGCCGCGTCGCTCCACCGAGCTCCCCCCGGTGGGGCCGGGCACCAAGGTGCTGCTGGCCCAGCCCTTCCTCAGCGGCACGGCACGGGCGCTGGTGCACCGCGGCGCTGAACTGATCCAGGCCCCCTATCCCTTCGGCGTCGAGGGCAGCCGCGACTGGATGGCCGCCGCTGCCGCCGCCTTCGGCATCGAGGCCTCGTTGGTGGCCGCGGTGCTCGATCCCCTGGTGGAGCGCGGCCGTGTGGCGCTGGCCCCCCATCGCGAGGTGCTGGCGGGCAAGCGCCTGTTTCTGATGCCGGATTCCCAGATGGAGATCCCCCTGGCCCGCTTCCTCTCGCGCGAATGCGGCATGGAGCTGGTGGAGGTGGGCACGCCGTATCACGACCGGCAGTTGATGCAGAGCGAGATGGAGCGTCTGCCACCCGGCACCCAGCTCAGCGAAGGGCAGGACGTGGAGCGGCAGTTGGAGCGGATTCGGGCCGCCAGGCCTGATCTGGTGGTCTGCGGTCTCGGCCTGGCGAACCCGCTGGAAGCTGAGGGCATCGCCACCAAGTGGTCGATCGAGCTGGTGTTCAGCCCCATCCACGGCTGCGACCAGGCCGGGGATCTGGCCGAACTGTTCGCCCGCCCCCTGCGCCGCCGCGAGCTGCTCCACTTCGCCTGAGGCCCACTCAGGCGGTGCCGTGAGGCATGCCAAGCGCTTCAACGGCGATGGCACCCGCTGCCCCTGTCATCCTTGACCTCCCAGCCCCAGCCTTGGTTTTCTCTTCCCCCCTTCCCTCAGGTCCTCACCCCGGCTGCTCCGCCAGGGCAGCCGGGGTGAGGACCTGAAACAAGAAAACCCTCAGCGACCAAGACCCAGAAACGCGCACCGCAAGCCCCTCACGCCACCACCCCACCTCACCAGGCACCGCATGGAACTCACCCTCTGGACCTACGAAGGCCCGCCCCATGTGGGCGCCATGCGCATCGCCGCCTCGATGGAGGGTGTGCATTACGTGCTGCATGCCCCCCAGGGCGACACCTACGCCGATCTGCTGTTCACCATGATCGAGCGCCGGGATCGCCGGCCGCCCGTCACCTACACCACTTTCCAGGCCCGCGACCTGGGCGGCGACACCGCTGATCTGGTCAAGCGCACGCTCCGGGAGGCCGTGGAGCGCTTTCAGCCCGAGGCCCTGCTGGTGGGCGAGAGCTGCACCGCAGAGCTGATCCAGGACCAGCCCGGAGCCCTGGCGGCGGGCATGGGCTTCGGTGATCTGCCGATCGTGAATCTGGAGCTGCCTGCCTACTCCAAGAAGGAGAACTGGGGTGCAGCCGAGACCTTCTACCAGCTGGTCCGCAGCCTGCTGAAGAGCGAGCTGCCCGCCCCCGGTGCCGCCAGGCCCTCCCCGACCCGCTGGAAGCAGGAAGGGCGCCGTCCGCGGGTGAATCTGCTGGGTCCCACCCTGCTGGGGTTCCGCTGCCGCGACGACATCGCGGAAATCACCAGGCTGCTGGCGGAGCACGGTATCGATGTCACCGTGGTGGCGCCGCTGGGAGCCAGGCCCGCCGATCTGCGGCGCATCCCCATGGCTGACGCCAACATCTGCCTCTATCCGGAGGTGGCCGGCACCCTGTGCGGCTGGCTGGAGCGCAGTTTCGGGATGGCCACGATCCGTACCGTGCCGATCGGCATCAATGCCACCTGTGATTTTCTCGCCGAGCTGGCCCGGGTGCTGGAGCTGGAGATCCCGGCGGCGGCGATCGCTCAGCGACGCTCCCGGCTGCCCTGGTATTCCAAGTCCGTTGACTCCACCTACCTCACCGGCAAGCGGGTATTCATCTTCGGCGATGGCACCCATGCTCTGGCCGCCGCCCGCATCGCCCGTGAGGAGATGGGCTTCCAGGTGGTGGGCCTGGGCACTTACAGCCGCGAGATGGCGCGGGAGGTGCGCGCTGCCGCCGCAGAGCTGGGCCTTGAGGCACTGATCAGCGACGACTACCTGGCGGTGGAGAAGGCGATGGCAGAGGCCGCTCCGGAGCTGGTGCTCGGCACCCAGATGGAGCGTCACAGCGCCAAGCGGCTGGGTGTCGGCTGCGCGGTGATCAGCACGCCGCTGCATGTGCAGGATGTGCCGGCTCGCTACGCCCCGCAGATGGGCTGGGAGGGGGCGAACGTGATCTTCGACACCTGGGTGCACCCGTTGATGATGGGCCTTGAGGAGCACCTCATCGGCATGTTCCGCCACGATTTCGAATTCGTGGATGGGCACCGCAGCCACCTGGGTGAGGGGGCGGCCGCTCCCGCCGTGACCACAGCTTCTGCCGCCACGGCCGTGGCCGTGGCACCGGCTCCTGCGGCCGCCGCCAGCGGCGAACCCACCTGGAGTGCCGATGGTGAGGCGGAGCTGCACAAGATCCCCTTCTTCGTGCGCCCCAAGGTTCGCCGCAACACCGAGGCCTTCGCCCGTGAGAAGGGCATCGCCCTGATCGATGCCGAAACGCTCTATGACGCCAAGGCCCATTTCAGCCGCTGACCCCCGCCAGCGGCAGATCCGCTGATCGGCTTTCATCCCGGCGGCCTCCGCCCAGGCTCCCTAAAGAGCTTGGCTGGGTGAGGTCTCATGGCCCTGGGGTGTCGCCGGTCCCTGCTGCTGGCGTCGGCCCTGGGCGCTCTGATGACGGTGCCGGGCCGGGGGGTGGCCGATGCCCAGAGCCTGCCGCTCAGAGCGCCCCTCCCCGCTGATCTTTCAGGCCGCAGGGAGTGGTTGCTGCAGCTGAACCGTGATCAGCGCCTGCAGCTGGAGAGCCTCATGCGCTGCCTTCGGACGGCGGATTCCTTCGATCGTCTCGAACGTTGCCGCCAGGCGCCGCCTTGGAGGCCGGAACTCGATGGCCGTCAGGGGCCATGGGCGGATTGTCCGCTGTGGTGAGCGGGTGAGGCTGAGGGATTGGTCAGGAGGGGAAGAGACAACGTCGCCATCCTTTGGCTTTGATGATGAGTGTTTCTACTCAGCTTTTCCCGCCGCTTTTTCTGGCCATTGGTGATGGGTTTCGGGGCTGGATGTTTCGCTTTGCATGCACAGTCCCCAGGTGTCTGCCATTCGCTCTTGGATGGGTACTGTTGCTGCTGAAGGCGGCGCCATTCCGGCGATCCGTTCCCGAGCCCCGCGGCAGCGCCTCCCATGACGACGACGCTTCAACCCCCCTCCATCGCGCATCCGGATGGAGAAGGCAGTGTGCAGGTGCATCAGGATCCTTCGCTGCGGATTGAGGAGGGCGCCCTTGTGATCGCCGTCTACGGCAAGGGCGGCATCGGTAAATCCACCACCTCCTCCAATCTGTCGGCCGCCTTCTCCAAGCTCGGCAAGCGCGTGCTGCAGATCGGTTGCGATCCCAAGCACGATTCCACCTTCACCCTCACCAAGCAGATGGTGCCCACGGTGATCGACATCCTGGAGACCGTCGATTTCCACACCGAGGAGCTGCGCCCTGAGGACTACATGTTCGAAGGCTTCAACGGGGTGCAGTGCATCGAAGCCGGCGGCCCGCCGGCAGGCACCGGTTGCGGTGGTTATGTGACCGGTCAGACGGTGAAGCTGCTCAAGGAGCACCACCTGCTCGAGGACACCGATGTCGTGATCTTCGATGTGCTCGGTGATGTGGTCTGCGGCGGCTTCGCGGCTCCGCTGCAGCATGCCCACTACTGTCTGATCGTCACGGCGAACGATTTCGATTCGATCTTTGCGATGAATCGGATCATCGCTGCGATTCAGGCCAAGGCCAAGAACTACAAGGTGAGGCTCGGCGGCGTGGTGGCCAACCGCAGCCGCGAGACCGACCAGATCGATAAGTTCAACGATCGGGTGGGCATGAAGACCATGGCCCACTTCCAGGATGTGGATGCGATCCGTCGCTCACGCCTCAAGAAATGCACCATCTTCGAAATGGAGCCCAGCCCTGAGGTGGAGCAGGTGCAACAGGAATACCTCAGCCTGGCCCGCACCATGCTTGAGGATGTGAAGCCGCTGGAGGCAGAATCCCTCAAGGATCGCGAGATCTTTGATCTTCTGGGCTTCGACTGATCGGATCGACCTGCAGCTGCTCGCCGGGTCGCTCAGACCCAGTTCAGCGGCACATCCACCAGCTGACAGGAGAGCTCCCACACCTTGCGGGCGGTCTCCGGGTTGCTGGCCTTGTCGGAGAGCTCCTGGCTGAACTGCTTGCCACCCTTGGTCTGGCGGTTGCCCCAGCTCCAGTGCACGCCTGAGACGGCGAAGTCGGGATCGGCGACCACATCGGCCACCCGCTCTCCCGCCAGGGCCTGGCTGACGTAGCCACCGGTGAGGTTCTTCTGGAACCAGGGGAAGATCACCTGGAAGGCGCGTGGTGTGTTGCGGAACAGGGGCGTATCGGCGACGCAGCCGGGATACAGGGAGGTGAACACGATCCCCGTGGAGGCATGCAGCCGGCGATGCAGCTCCTGGGTGGTGATCATGTTGCAGAGCTTGCTGTCCTTGTAGGCCTTGCCGGGTTTGAAGCGCTTGCTATCGGCCATGGCGATGGGCTCCTTGAAGCCTGCTGCGAATCCCGAGAGATCCCCCAGGTCTGCCGGTGCCGGGATCGGAATCTTGCCGCCCAGCTCCTTGGAATTCGCCGTCACCGTCCCCAGGATCACCAGGCGGCGCGAGGGATGCTGCGAGCGCTGAAGGGAGCTGAACAGCAGCTGGATCAGCAGGAAGTGGCCCAGATGGTTGGTGGCCATCGAGAGCTCGTAACCCTGGGGCGAGCGCTCAGGCTGTTTCAGCCGCGGTTTGTAGACCGCCGCATTGATCACGAGGGCATCGAGGGGTTGCCCTTCGGCCTGCAGGGTGGCCGCCAGCTGCCTGACGCTGTCGAGATCGCCGAGATCCACCTGGCGATGGGTCACGGAGCCGTCGGGGATGGCCAGAGCCGCCTGGGCCCGGCGGGCCTTGTCGGTGTCGCGGCAGGCCATCACCACATGCCAGCCACGCTCCACCAGGGCCTTCGTGGCGAAGAGGCCCACCCCGGAGGAGGCACCGGTGATCAGAACGCGCCCTGGGGTGCCGCGGCAGGCTGCGGCAGCGGAGCTGGCATCGGCGGGAGCGGCAACCATGGCGTGCTGTCGGCGTGGGAGAGATGCAGCGCCTCGAACTGTCGCTGCAGGCACTGGGAAGGTACCGCAACCCTGTCACCTTC
>JBAWXG010000075.1:0-11312 GCA_037144195.1 Synechococcus sp. ELA057 | reverse complement strand
CCAGCTCCTGCTCCAGCTGCTGCACCCTGGCCCGTTGCTGGGAGGCCTCGTCCCAGAGGCGCTGCGGCGGGGGCGGTGGCGGCGGTGGAGAACTCCCCAGGGGACGGCTGACATCTTCGGCACCGGCAACAGCCCCGGCTCCGGCAACAGCCTCAGAACCCTCGATGGCGCTGTCGACGGTCTCCGTCGGCTCCTGGGCCGAGGGCGCCTCCCACCAGCGCTGGGTCACGGACGCCGCGCCGGGGGCGGAACGCGTTCCTTCGATCGGGCTCAGGGAACGCTTGCCGCGATGGCCGTGCAGCGGTTCCCGCTCACCCATGGACACCGATCAAGTTGCCAGACTTTACCCGGCGCGGATGCGGCCCACAACGAGACAGGCTCCCAGCCCGTCCGCCGCAACGGAAAGGCAGGGAGCCTGTGACGAACTGGGAGCGGATCAGACGCTCACCGTCTCGGTGGCCGCGGCGACGCTGTCGCCAGCGCCGGTGTTGGGCAGAGCGCGGGGGGCTGGCATCGGGCCGTCCTGCTTGACGGTGAGATAGCGGATCACGTCTTCGGACAGACGCATCGCACGCTCCAGCGGAGCGACCTGCTGACCGTCGCCGTTGTGGTTGAGCTGAACGTAGATGCCCTCGCGATGCTTGGCGATCGGGTAGGCCAGACGGCGCTTGCCGCGCATCTGGGTGTCGAGCACCACGCCACCGGATTCCAGCACCAGGTCGCGGTACTTGTTGACGTAGGTCTCGACCTCCTCCTCCGGAATGTCCGGACGGAGGATGTACATCGTCTCGTAATAAGGCTCGGTCATGGCGTGTGCGTCGTGGTCGCCTGGAGAGGGGCCAAGAACCGTCAAGGTCCTCAGCGACGATCCGCCAACCTATCGCAACGTCCTGCCACCCCTAGTAGAGCTGCATCCGCACCGCCTCGGAGACCGTGGGGATGTCGGCCTCCTGGCCCCGCAGACTCTGGATCAGGCTGAACAGGCAGAGCAGCAGGGCCCCCAGAAACACCGTGTTGGCCAGCGTGCGCACGGCGAAGCTGCCGGCGAACGGCCCCAGCAGCACCTGAAACGCCAGGCTGAGCAGCATCAGCACGATGTCGATCAGGATCGCCTGCAGCACGTTGAAGCGCACCAGGTAGGGCACCCGGCTGTTGCGCACCACCGCCAGGTACAGCACCAGAAAGAGGATCAATCCCCCGAAGGGCAGCAGCTGCTGCAGGCTGATCAGGGGCAGAGCGGGCAGGGCCAGCACGCTCAGGAACGGAAACTGCCTCAGCAGGCTGGTGCCGAAGGGCAACGCATCGCTGAAGGGCAGCAGGTAGGCCAGGCCGCTGAGCAGCCGCTGCCAGATCGGTGCATCCCCGGTGCTCACGCGTTCCATCAGCGGCGTTGAGACCCAGGCTAAGGGCCCTGACCGTTCAGGCTGCGCCCTGCAGCTGCGCCAGGGCGGCCTCACGCATCAACGTCACCGGCACCTCTTCTGTGCCACTCCACAGGCGCAGGGCCGCCGCCCCCTGCCCCACCAGCATTTCCAGCCCATCGAGGCAGGTGCAGCCCCGCAACGCCGCGCGGCGCAGCAGTTCCGTGGGACGGGGTACATAAATGAGGTCGTAGACCCAGCAGTCAGGAGCCAGAGCCGTCAGCTCCCCGTCGGTCAGCGGGCAGGCCAGAGCCGCTGCCGGGTCAGCCGCCGAGGCCATGCCCACCGGGGTGGTGTTCACCACCAGATCGGCTCGCCCCAGAGCTGCCGACAGCGCATCCGCTCCCTCACGCCAGGGCAGCGGCTCCAGCATCGGGGCCCAGGGGCGGCAGCCGGCCACCACCGCCTCCAGGGCCTCAGGGCGGCGGCCCGCCAGCTGGATCGTGCCGAACCCCAACTCCACCAACGCCGCGAGCACGGCCCTGGCGCTGCCGCCGCAGCCCAGCACCACGGCACGGCGGCCCTGCCAGCTGCGATCGCCGCTGCGCAACGGAGCCGCAAACCCCTCCACATCGGTATTGGTGCCATGCCAGCCGCCTCCCTGCATCGGCACCAGGGTGTTGACGGCCCCAAGCCGCGCCGCCAGCGGGCTGAGATCACGGCAGAGGCGCGCCACCGTCTGCTTGTGGGGGATGGTGATGCTGAGACCACGGCATCCACTCACTTCCAGGGCCCGCACGACGGTGCCCAGCTCGTCGGCAGGAGTGGGGAGGGCCAGATAGATCCAGTCGCGACCCATGGCCGCCAGGGCCGCGTTATGCATCGCCGGCGACAGGGAGTGGCGCACCGGATCACCGAGCACGGCCAGCAGGGCTGTGGTGCCGCGCACCGATCTCTGGGGGAGTGGGCCTGAAACCATCGACCGGCCGCTGGCAGTACGGGAAAACCCTAGATGCAGTCAGGCATCTGACCCTTGACCGGGCAGCCAGCGGTTCGGGAACCACCCCTCGCCTTGAAGAAGGGCGGCTGCTGAAGATGCTCCCAGTCAGATTTCAACCCTCCTGGAGGTAAGTCCCTATGGGCAAGGTCGTCGGCATTGACCTCGGCACCACGAACAGCTGCGTGGCGGTGATGGAGGGAGGCAAGCCCACCGTGATCGCCAACGCCGAGGGGTTCCGCACGACCCCGTCGGTGGTGGCCTACACCAAGAATCAAGACAAGCTCGTGGGTCAGATCGCCAAGCGCCAGGCGGTGATGAACCCCGAGAACACCTTCTATTCGGTGAAGCGCTTCATCGGCCGCCGCGTCGATGAGGTCAACGAAGAGTCGAAGGAGGTGAGCTACGGCGTCGAGAAGGCCGGCTCCAATGTGAAGGTGAAGTGCCCGGTGCTGAGCAAGCAGTTTGCGCCGGAGGAGGTGTCCGCGGAGGTGCTGCGCAAGCTGGCCGAAGACGCCGGCAAATATCTGGGCGAAACCGTGACCCAGGCGGTGATCACGGTGCCGGCCTACTTCAACGATTCCCAGCGGCAGGCCACCAAGGACGCCGGCAAGATCGCCGGACTGGAGGTGCTGCGGATCATCAACGAGCCCACCGCGGCGGCGCTGGCCTATGGCCTCGACAAGAAGAGCAACGAGCGGATCCTCGTGTTCGACCTGGGCGGCGGCACCTTCGACGTGTCGGTGCTGGAGGTGGGTGACGGCGTCTTCGAGGTGCTTTCCACGAGTGGCGATACGCACCTGGGCGGCGACGATTTCGACAAGGTGATCGTCGATCACCTGGCCGCCAGCTTCAAGGCCAACGAGGGCATCGATCTCCGCCAGGACAAGCAGGCCCTGCAGCGCCTCACCGAGGCGGCCGAGAAGGCCAAGATCGAGCTCTCCAGCGCCACGCAGAGCGAGATCAACCTGCCCTTCATCACGGCCACCCCGGAGGGCCCCAAGCACCTCGACCTGACCCTCACCCGCGCCAAGTTCGAGGAGCTGGCCAGCAAGCTGATCGACCGCTGCCGCGTGCCGGTGGAGCAGGCCCTGCGCGACGCCAAGCTCTCCACCAAGGAGCTCGATGAGATCGTGATGGTGGGCGGCTCCACCCGGATCCCCGCCGTGCTTGAACTGGTGAAGCGGATCACCGGCAAGGATCCCAACCAGACGGTGAACCCCGACGAGGTGGTGGCCGTGGGCGCCGCCATCCAGGGCGGGGTGCTGGCCGGTGAGGTGAAGGACATCCTGCTGCTCGACGTCACCCCGCTGTCGCTCGGGGTGGAGACCCTCGGTGGCGTGATGACCAAGATGATCACCCGCAACACCACCATCCCCACCAAGAAAACGGAGACCTACTCCACCGCCGTGGATGGCCAGACCAACGTGGAGATCCACGTGCTGCAGGGCGAGCGCGAGATGGCCAGCGACAACAAGTCGCTGGGCACCTTCCGCCTCGACGGCATCCCGCCGGCTCCCCGCGGTGTGCCCCAGATCGAGGTCACCTTCGACATCGACGCCAACGGCATCCTGAGCGTCACCGCCAAGGACAAGGGCAGCGGCAAGGAGCAGAGCATCTCGATCACCGGCGCTTCCACCCTCAGCGACACCGAGGTGGATCGCATGGTCAAGGATGCCGAGGCCAACGCCAGCGCCGACAAGGAGAAGCGCGAGCGGATCGACCTCAAGAACCAGTCGGAAACGCTGGTGTATCAGGCCGAGAAGCAGCTCGCCGAACTGGGCGACAAGGTTTCGGCCGATGACAAGTCCAAGGTGGAGAGCTTCAGCAAGCAGCTCAAAGAGGCGATCGAGAAGGAGGACTACGACACCATGAAGAGCGTGCTCGAACAACTCCAGCAGGCTCTCTATGCAGCAGGAGCCTCCGTGTACCAGCAGGCCGGTGCCGATGGTGCCGGCGCCGGCCCCGGCGGCAATGGCGCCTCCGCCGGCGCCGCGAGTGGCAGCGACGATGTGATCGATGCGGAATTCACAGAGAGCAAGTGAATGGGCCAAGCCCCAACCACGCATTCAATGCAGCATCCTTTCAACCCCCCTCGATAGGGGGGTTTTTCATGTGAAATCACTCGCACCTCTCTCAGCCTCCCCACAGCGCGAATCAAGCCATGAAAACCGATGAGAACAACCCCAAATCTATCGAAAAAGCTACAGACGATGATCACAAGAACCTCCCCATTGCTGCATCGCCACGACGAATTAACAGACTAGCCACCGCACTTGAGCTTGATCGCTATCTGGAAATCGGCGTCGAGGAAGGGCAGACGTTTTTAGAGGTCAAATGCAATCAGAAAGCCGGCGTTGACCCCCACTTTCAATTCGACTGGCAACAGCATCACGGCAAGAACGGGATCGAATTGCACCAGATCACAAGCGACAGCTTCTTCTCGCGGCTTGACATCAAAGCCCAATATGACCTGATCTTCGTCGATGGCCTGCACACTTTTGAGCAGACGTACCGCGACATTCTGCATGCATTGCGCCATAGCCATCCTGGGACTATTGTGTTGATTGATGACACGTTTCCCTGCGATGCATTCTCCACCTGCCGTGATCAAGGCCAATGCATGAACCTGCGTCAGACCTTTGGAAACCCCCATGACATCCGCTGGCATGGCGACACCTACAAGGTTGTGCCTCTGCTCAGCGCCTTCAACCCTGAGTTGCGCCTGCTCACTCTGATGGACGGCGGCAACCCACAAACCCTGCTTTGGAAGCCACCGACGCCCGAAGGCGAGGATCACGTGCGCACCATGCAGGCCATGTGGGCCGTACAGAATCTGGCCGCCGCTGATTACATCTGGTTTCTTGACAACATATCCCTCTACAATCCGACCTCTGAGCAGGAAGGATTGCAGGAGGTGATCCTTTCGTTGGCCAAGGCCTGAGACCCCAACGGCGCTCAAGTCGACAGGGGCCAGGCTCGATTTGGCAGCGGTCCGTGGCCGATGGTGCTGGCACTGCCAGGGGCCTTAGCCTGAAGAGAAACGGCGAGCGCTCACCACAGCAACAGCCGCACGCAACGGGAACAGCCATAAGCCCGATGCGCAGCCAGAAGCCCGAAAGCCCGACCCCCATGCGCAATAAACTGATCGCCCTACTGCTGGTACCCCTGCTGGAAGACCCAGCCCACTGCGGCCAGAGCAGCTCAGCCTGGGTGACCAACAAGTTCGAAACCTATCAATCCCATCCCGACTGGATCAGCACGCGCTGCAGTAACATGCAGAAAGTGAATGGAAGAGGATTCTCCAATTACAGCGAAATAATCGCCGAGCTGGAAAAGCAGAGAAATCCAAACTTCCGCAACCAGACAACCAAGGAAATCCTCGAATTTTATCGACTCTTTGGCGCCAAGTTCTGCCCTGAAGCCTGGTAGAAACAGCCTGCTCAAGATCCAGCAAGCCGCCGAAGGGAGCGCGGACAGGCTGGATGCTCCATTGGGATGGCTTGAGCCAGACGAATCAGAACGCCGTGTTCGCCGCGGCCGGGGTCACCGGGGATCCCTCGATCCTCTCCAGCACCCATTCGGCGCTGGCCGGGGCCAGCAGCACCCCATTGCGGTAGTGGCCGGCGGCGAGCAGCAGCCCCTCACCCAGATCCTGCAGCAGCGGTGCCGCCTGGCCCTCCGGCCGGGCCCGCAGCCCCTGCCAACGCCTCACCTCCTGGGCCCGCAGCAGCCAGCCGGGGGCATCGCCCTCCAGGCCGCGCAGCCGCTCCAATGCCTGGGCGTCGGCGACCGTTCCAGGCTCCAGGGTGGCCCCCAGCCAGAACCGCAGCTCCCCTGCCGAATCCGCAGGGGGGCATCCATGGGGCTCAGGGGTTCGCTGGATCAGGTTGATGCCCTTCCAGACCACGGCCCCCGGCCAGTTGCAGGCCCTCGACAGGGCATCAGCCGAGGCATCGGCCTCCACAGTGGCCGGGACATCCCCAGGGCACACGGCCAGTTCCAGCGCCTGCCCCAGAACCGGCTGCAAGGGTGGTGGCAGCGGCGGCGCTTCTGCCCGGTGATCCGTGGGGATCAGATCCATGCTGCCCAGGCCCGCGGTGATCACCACCCGATCGGCCTCCAGCCGCTCGCCATTGGCCAGCTGCACCCTCCAACCGATCGTGCGGCGTTCCAGGGCTGCGGCCCAGCCCTTGACGATCTCCAGGCCCGCCTCCAGCGCATCGATCCGCAACGCCTCCATCGCGGCCACCGGATCGAGCTGCCCATCGTCAAGACTCAGAAGCCCACCCAGCGCAACAGGTGGGGGCGGAGGCCACAGCAGCGCCAGCTCCCCCCTGTCGAGGGATCGCAAGCTTCCGGGCGGCCGGCGTGGATCCTGCAGCAGGGCCTGCTGGTGAGCCAGTTCCGCCTCGCTGGCCGCGAGCAGCAGCAACCCATCCCGCATGGGCAGAGGCCTGCCCCGAGCCGCCAGCTCCTGCCGCCACTGCCTCCAGAGCAGCTGGCTGCGCTGTCGCAAGCGCCAGGCGCGGCCGCTGCTGCGATGAAACACGCCTGCCATCAGCACACCCAGAGCAGCGGCGCTGCCGCTGGATCGCTGCGGCTCAGACGCCGAGGAAACGTCCCGGCTGCCCTGGCCATCCACCAGCACGACCCGATAGCCGCGACGGCAGAGCAGCCAGGCGGTGGCAAGACCCACCAGGCCTGCGCCGATCACGACAACGGCTGGGGCCCTGCTCGGCGATGCCATCCCGGCTGGCTCAGCGGAGCCGGCTGAGGATCAGACCTGCTTGAGCTCGACCTTTACCTGCTCGGGCAGCACCTGGGCATAGAGGCCGAAATCGCTCGCCACCTTGATGTAGGCCTTGCGAAGCGCCTCGCCATCCTGCAGACGGGCAGCCTCATCCAGATCAGCCAGGGCGTTCTTGAGGTTGTTGGCGCGCTTGATCGCCTCGGGGCGGTCGGCGGGCAGCAGCCGCTGGTTGATGTACAGCATCTCGCGGCTCACCTCCTGCATCGGCCCGTGGATGAGGTTGCGGGTGAACACCCAGTTGCGCTGATTGACCAGGGCCGCCAGATCCGGCAGCCGGTCGCGGGCAGCCAGGAAGCCCTCAGCCTGACGAGTGATCAGCGCCATGTCGTCGGGGCTGATGCTGGCCGGGGCCTTCTTGGCGCTGGCCTCACCGGCCATCAGGGTGACTCCCAGAGCCACGGTGACCAGCAGCATCACCAACTGGCGAAGACCCTTGCGAAGGGTGGCGCCGAAGGCGGCGAGAGGATGCCGGGCGAAGGATGGCTGGGAGATCAGGGCCATGGTGCTGCGAACGCGGCTAGGGCAACAGGGGCGACTGTACTGAGCCTCATTGCCGCTGGTTCCTTTCAATTGCCCCATCTGTTGCCCCTCGCAACGGCAGGCCTGCTGCGCTGACGCTGGTTGCAGCCGGATCGCACAATGCATGGGTCAGCAGGGCGCCATGCCATCCCCCACCGCCATCCTGCAGATGATCTGCCCGGATCAACCCGGCCTGGTGCGGGAGTTGTCGGGCTGGGTCGCCGCCAACGGCGGCAACATCGTCCATGCGGATCACCACAGCGATGCCGGGGCCGGCCTGTTCCTGAGCCGGATCGAATGGCAGCTGGAGGGCTTCGGGCTGCCGCGGGAGGCGATCTGTCCCACTGCCCACTCCCTGGCGGCGCGGCTTGGCGGCCAATACAAGGTGAGCTTCTCCGACTATCGCCCGCCGGTGGCGATCTTCGTGAGCAAACAGGACCACTGCCTGCTCGATCTGCTCTGGCGCACCCGCACCGGTGAGCTGCCGATGCAGGTGCCGCTGGTGATCGCCAACCACCCCGACTTGGGAGCCATTGCCCAGGAGTTCGGCGCCCGCTTCGTGCACGTGCCGATCAGCGCCGACAATCGCGCCGAGGCCGAGGCCCAGCACCTGGACCTGCTGGCCGAGCACGGCATCGAACTGGTGATCCTGGCCAAGTACATGCAGGTGCTCACGGCAGGGTTCCTTCAGGCCTTCGATCCACCCGATCCCTTCCACAAGGTGATCAACATTCACCATTCCTTCCTGCCTGCCTTCCAGGGCGCCCAGCCGTACCACCGGGCCTGGGAGCGGGGCGTGAAGCTGATCGGCGCCACGGCCCACTACGTGACCGAGGAGCTGGATGCCGGGCCGATCATCGCCCAGTCGACCGTGGCCGTGGGCCACCGCGATGAGGTGGAGGATCTGATCCGCAAGGGCCGTGACAACGAACGGCTGGCCCTGTCCCGGGCGGTGCGCCTGCATCTCAAGCGCCAGGTGATGGTCTATCGGGGTCGCACGGCGGTGTTCGAATGAGCGCTGGCGACGCTCCCGGCCAGGCCCATCAGGCCGGCCAGCTGGCCCCGAGGCTGGCCACAAGACTGCGCGACCGCCTCGATGGCGCCCGGCCCGAGACGGCTTCTCCGCTGGGCTGGCGCTGCTTCCAGCTGGGGGTGCTGTTCCTCGCTTCCAGCGCCCTGATCGCCGGCCTGCTGCTGTTGGTGGCCCTGATCCAGGGCAGCCGCGGGCGGGAAGCCCCCTGGTGGAACGACCCCGCCAACCGGTTTCTGGCCCTGGCGGCAGGGCTGATGCTGATCGGCGCCGCCTGCGCCAGAGGATTCGCCAACTACAAACCGGCACTGGCCTGGCTGGGGCTGTTCAACTGGTTGCCGTTCTTCTGGGCCTTCTGGGGTTTCCAGCCCTATCTCTGCACGGCGGCAGCCCGCCGGCGTGTGGCCCTCGCTCTGGTGGCCGGCACGGTGCCGGTGCTGATCACCGGCCTGGGTCAGCTGTACCTCGGCTGGAGCGGCCCCTGGCAGATCCTGGGCGGTGCCGTGGTCTGGTGGATTGAGCCAGGAGGCAATCCACCCGAGCGCCTCTCCGGACTGTTCGACTACGCCAACATCACCGCCGCCTGGCTGGCCCTGAGCTGGCCGCTGCTGCTGGCGGCCCTGGTGGCCGCGGCGCGCCGTCGCCACAGCGATGGCCTGATGCCGCTGCTGACGGTGCTGACCCTGGCCATCGCCCAGGTGGCCGCCGTGTTCCTCACCGATTCCCGCAATGCCTGGGGTGCCCTGGTGCTGGCGGTGCCACTGGTGCTGGGACCGATCAGCTGGCCATGGCTGCTGCCGCTGCTGGCGCTGGGGCTGCTGCCGGTGCTGCTCGCCACCCTGCCCTGGGTGCCCCATGGGCTGCAGGCACCCATGCGCCAGCTGGTGCCACAAGCGATCTGGGGTCGCCTGACCGATTTCAACTCCCATGGCCATCGCCCCCTGGCCATCACCCGCCTGAGCCAGTGGGGCACAGCCGTGACCCTGATCGGCGAGCACCCCTGGCTGGGCTGGGGCGCCGCCGCCTTCAGCGTGATCTACCCCCTGCGCACGGGCTTCTGGCACGGCCACACGCACAACATCGGCTTTGATCTGGCCATCAGCCACGGACTGCCGGTGGCCCTGATCGTGGTGGGTCTGGTGCTCTGGTTGTTGATCCGCGCCTTGCACCGCGGCATGGCCAGGGGCCCGGTGTTCGAGCGGGGCTGGTGGGCGGCGACCCTGGTGCTGGCGGCGCTGCACGCCACCGACATCCCGATGTACGACAGCCGCATCAACATCGCCGGCTGGATCCTGCTGGCCGGCCTGCGCTGTTATCGCTGATCGACCTGCCCCGCCAGGCTGCTGGCGGCATGCCCGGCCAGCACCTCCGGTGCGAGCGCTCCCTGTAGGTGAGTCCAGGGAAGCACCCGCTCGGTCTGCCAGGTGGTGTGGATGACGTCATCCCAGGCGGGTGGTGGTGGAGTGTCCGCGCTGCGGGACGCTGCCGGGGTGCCGGCCTGCTCCAGCACCTCCCGGTAGGCCTTCTTCCAGCCCCCCAGGCTGTCGTGGCTGCCGCGGGCGGCGGCGATCACCGGGGCCAGGCGGCGGTCGCTGCGGGAGAGCAGAGCCTGAATCACGCTCCAGCCGTAGCTTTCGGGGCGCAGCTCGATGCCTTTGGGCTTGAGGCGTTTGGCCAGCAGCTTCAGCCGCTTCTCCGCCTCCGGCCGCACCCCCTGCCACTGAAATGGCGTGTGGGCCTTGGGCACGAAGGTGCTCACCCCCAGCGAGAGCCGCAGGCCGGGTGTGGCCTTCTTCAGATCCAGCAGCAGCTGGGCGGTGGCCTCCACATCGGCCTCCTCCTCCGTGGGCAGGCCCACCATCCCGTAGAGCTTCAGGCCGGTGAGTCCGCCTTCCTTCGCATAGCGAGCAGCGGCATAGATCTCCTCGCTGGCCAGCTTCTTGTTCACCACCTGGCGCATGCGCTCGCTGCCGCTCTCAATCGCGATCGTGAGCGATCTGCTGCCGCGCTTGGCGAGGATCCGCCCCAGCTCGGGCGTCACCGTGGCGGCCCGCACGGAGCTGACGCTCAGCCGCACGTCGTCGAAGCGGTCCTGATCGAGCCAGGACAGCAGCTCGGGGAACTGTGGATGCTGGGTCACCGAGGCCCCCAGCAGCCCCAGCCGCTGGGTGGCGGCCAGCCCCGTCTCCACGGCCGGGATCAAGCCGTCATCGAGGCTGGCCGTGCGGAACGGCAGGTTCAGATAGCTGGCGAGGCAAAAGCGGCACAGCTCCGGGCAGCTGCGCACCACCTCCACCATGTGGATCGAGGGCCAGGCCGCCTCCGGGGTGATCACCGTGGAGTGGCTGAGGGTGTTGCCGCGCCAGGTCTGCTTGGCGACGGTGGCCGGGATGCCGGATTCGATCGGCTCCACCGCCAGCAGCTGGCCTTCGCCGTCGTAACGGGGGGCATAGAGGGAAGGCACATACACGCCAGGCACCCGGGCCAACTGGCGCAACCGCTCGGAGCGGGGGGCACGGCGGCAGGCCTGCAGGGCGTCGATGAAGGCAGGCAGCAGCAGCTCGCCATCGCCCAGCAGCACCGCATCGAAGA
>JBAWXG010000074.1:0-11323 GCA_037144195.1 Synechococcus sp. ELA057 | reverse complement strand
CAACGAACGGACCTTTTTTGAGTGAGCGTCCCATGGCGGATCAGGCGTACAGCAGAGATGTGGTGGTCATCAGGAATCCCGTCCGCCACGGCTGCGTTTGGAGGTGCGGCGACGCTTGCGCAGCACGAACCGGTTGCTGGGCTTGTTGCGCTTGCGGGTCTTGAGGCCGAGGGCCGGTTTGCCCCAGGGGGTGACCGGGCCGGAGCGGCCGATCGGGGCGCGGCCCTCGCCACCACCGTGGGGGTGGTCGCAGGGGTTCATCACGCTGCCGCGCACCTCGGGGCGGCGGCCCAGCCAGCGCTTGCGGCCGGCCTTGCCGAGGCTGGTGTTGCGCTGCTCGCTGTTGCCCACCTCACCGAGGGTGGCGTAGCACTCGCGGCGCACCAGGCGCACCTCGGTGGAGGGCAGCTTGAGGGCGACGTAGTCACCCTCCTTGGCCATCACCTGGGCGCTGGCGCCGGCCGTGCGCACCATCTGGCCACCGCGCCCGGCGTAGAGCTCCACGTTGTGGACGCTGGAGCCCAGGGGGATGGCGGACAGGGGCAGGGCGTTGCCGTTCTCGATCGGCGCATCGGGACCTGAGACCAGGCTCTGGCCCACCTGCACGCCGGCCGGAGCCAGGATGTAGCGCTTCTCCCCATCGGTGTAATAGAGGAGCGCCAGGCGGGCGTTGCGGTGCGGGTCGTAGTGGATGGCCGCCACCCGGGCCGTGACGCCGTGCTTGTCGCGGCGGAAATCGACGACGCGGTAAAGGCGCTTGTGACCGCCGCCGCGGTGGCGGCAGGTGATCACGCCGCGGTTGTTGCGGCCCTTGCGGCGGTGCTTGGCCACCACCAGGCCGCGCTCGCGCTGCTTGCCGGTCACCTCACTGAAGTCGGTGACGACCAGGGTGCGGGTGCCTGGGGTATTGGGCCTGTAGGTACGGATTGCCATGGTGTTTCAGACCCTCACGACTCGGGGAACAGCTGGATGGCGTTGCCCTCGGCGAGGCGCACCACCGCCTTCTTCACCTGGGCACGCTTGCCGGCGAAGCGCCCCACCCGGCGGGTGCGGCGAGGGGGGTTCATGGTGCTCACCCCGACGACCTTGACGTCGAAGAGGGACTCGACGGCGGCCTTGATGTCGGGCTTGGCGGCCCGATGGTCCACCTCGAAGGTGTACTGGTTGATCTCGATGGCCCGGGTGGCCTTCTCGGTGATCAGGGGCCGGCGGATCACATCCGCCAGGCGCCCGCTAAAGCGTTCAGCCATCTCCGTAGACCTCCTGAATCCGGGTGAGTGCTTCCTCGTTGAGCACCAGCTTGTGGGCGTCGAGCAGGTCGACGACGTTGAGCTGGTCGGCGGCGATCAGCCGGACCTTCTCGAGATTGCGCACCGAGAGCTTCACGGCCTCGCTGGCACCCTCGAGGATCAGCAGCACCTTGGCGCCCGGCTCGATGCCGAAGCGTGCGAGGGCAGCGGTGATCTCCTTGGTCTTGGGGGTGTCGAGACCCTTGCCGAAGCCCTTGATCACGGTGATGTCGCCGGTGCGGCTCATCAGGGCGGTGCGCAGGGCCAGACGACGCTCCTTGCGGTTCATCGCCAGCTCATAGCTGCGCGGCTTGGGGCCAAACACGATGCCGCCGCCCGGGCGCAGGGGGGTGCGGATCGAACCCTGGCGGGCCCGGCCGGTGCCTTTCTGCTTGTAGGGCTTGCGGCCGCCACCGGCCACCTCGGCGCGGGTCAACGTGCTGGCGGTGCCCTGACGGGCATTGGCCAGCTGACGCACCACGGCGCGATGCAGCAGATCGGCGGCGGAGGTTTCCTTGGCGACCTTGAGGGTCAGGGTGGCTTTGCCAGCCTCCTTGCCTTGCCAGTCGCGAATCACACAGTCAGTCATGGTTCTCCTCCTCAGTTCGCGGCTTTGCTGCCCACCCGCTTGGCCGGGCGGATGTCGAGCAGGGCGCCGGGCTTGCCGGGCACCGAACCCTTGACCACCAGCAGGTTGCGCTCGGCATCCACTTTGAGGATCACGAGCCCGCGGGTGGTGGTCTGCTTGCCGCCGTAGCGGCCGGCCATGCGCTTACCGGGGTAGACGCGGCCGGGGGTGGTGCCGGCGCCGGTGGAACCGGGCTCGCGATGGTTCTTGGAACCGTGGGTCATCGGGCCGCGGCTGAAGCCGTGGCGCTTCTGATAACCGGCGAAGCCGCGACCCATGGTGTCGCCGCTGACGTCAACCTTCTGACCGGCTTCGAAGCCGGCCACGGTGATCTCGCTGCCGAGCTCGAGGCCGTCAACGCTGCCGACGCGGTATTCGCGCAGGTGGCGCAGGGGCTCGCTGCCCGACTTGGCGAGGTGGCCGCGTGCGGGCTGGTTGACGAGCTTCTCGCGAATCTCGCCGAAACCGATCTGCACGGCGGTGTAGCCGTCGGTGCCGTCGCTCTTGAGCTGGGTGATGCGGCAGGGGCCGGCCTCGATCAGGGTGACCGGGACCGATCTGCCTTCAGGGTCGAAGAACTGGGACATACCCAGCTTCTTCCCGAGGATGCCGATGGACATGGAAGGGAGAACAACGCCAGCTGGACTGCCTGACCACGCGCCCGCAAGGGTGGGTGGACCGCCGGGAGGCGGAGGCGGAGAGCTGAGTTCGGACGATTGCGCTTCGGATTCCGGCGATCTCCGCGGGGGAGAGCAGCTGGAACCGGTGGGCTAGCGGGACGAATCAGCGGGGCTGGGACTGGTCCGGCGCCTGGAGAATTCCGGGCGGAGATTCCGGCTAGTTTCCCGACGGAGCTCTGGGTTGGAGCGGCGGACCGCCTCCCTTCACTTCCGTACTGGCCTGGAGGGAACCCACCATTGGGATCCCTGTGCTGGTCACTGGAGGCCCGGCTAGCGGACGGGCGCAGATCAACAGCACAAGAGAAGACAGTAGCGCATCACCCTCCCCCACCCCCAGAGCCCCGCTCCTGCTGCCAGACTGCGGCCCCGATGTGGCGTGCAGCGATGCCTCTTCTCCTCAGCGGCCGCGATTTCCGTCAGGATCTCGAGCGCAGCGGCGCCCTCGCCCTGTATGTCCCCCTGGAGGGCGGCAGCGAGACGCGGCTGCTGCGGCGCCTGCGGGCCGCGGGGTATCAGGCCCAGATGCTCTCAGCCCGCAGCCTTGGCGATCCGGAAGCCTTCCTCACCCAGCTGCACGGGGTTCGTCCCCCCCACCTGGGTCACCAGAGCGTCGGCAGGGGCGCCGCCGTCGGTGAGGTGCAGCGTGTGGCTCCCCTGCTCGGGCCCCAGTTCGCCGCCGAGGGTCCCGTGTTGCTCTGGCTGCTGGAGGGGCAGGTGCTCTCCCGCGCCGAGCTGGAGGCGCTGCAGGCCCTCTGCCGCCGCGAACCCCGTCTGAAGGTGGTGGTGGAGATGGGCGGCGCCCGCGATCTGCGCTGGAAGCCCCTGGCCGAGGCGATGCCAGCCTGATCGGGAGGCTTCCTCGTCGACGCTCCCCGTCGCGACCCTGAACACCATGGCCACGCCCGAACGGCTAGCCCTGCTCTGGGGCGGTTCCTTCTTTGCCGGTTCCTTGGCCCAGTTGGTCGCGCGCCTGAGCGGCATCCCGGTGGTGGTGCTGCTGCTGGCCTCAGGCCTGCTGGTGGGCGAGGCCGGTCTGGGGCTCATCCATCCCTCTCTGCTGGGTCAGGGGCTCGAGCCACTGGTGGGGCTGCTCGTCTGTCTGGTGCTGTTCGACGGCGGCCTGAATCTGCGCCTGGCCAGCCGCACCCTGCAGCGCTCCCTGCTGCAGCTGGTGCTGGTGCGCTCGCTGCTGGGCTTCGCCGGCGGAGCGCTGCTGGCCCATTGGCTCGCGGGCCTGAGCTGGCCGCTCGCACTCGTCTATGGGGCGATCGCCCTGGCCACCGGCCCCACGGTGGTGACCCCCCTGGTGCGTCAGATGCGGCTGTCGCCCGATCTGGCCCGGCTGCTGGAGGCCGAGGGGTTGATCCTCGAGCCGGTGGGGGCGGTGCTGGCCCTGCTGCTGCTGCAGCTGGCGCTCGGAGATCTGCAGCGCTGGCAGGACGTGGCCCTGAGCCTGCTGCTGCGCGTCGGTGGCGGAGCCCTGATCGGCGGGGCGACGGGCTTGCTGCTGTCGCTGCTGCTGCAGCGGCTGGGATCCAGCCCGGAACCGGCCCCTGCCGCTGACGCCGGTGATGGGCTGCCCCCGCGCCTGCCGGGCATCGATGCGGTGGCCGGCAGCACCCTGCCGCTGCAGATCACCCTGGGGATGTTGTTTCTGCTGTTCGGCGGCTGTGAGGCCCTGCTGCCCGAATCGGGTCTGCCGGCGGCCGTCTGCGCCGGGGTGGTAGTGGGCCTGCGGCTGGAGGGCACCGCCTCGCTGCTCGATGCCCTGATCGCCCAGCTGGCGCTGCTGGCGATCACGGTGCTGTTCCCTCTGCTGGCGGCGGATGTGTCCTGGGGGGAGCTGCTGCTGCTGGGCGGCGGTGGTGTGCTCTGCGTGCTGGCTCTCACGCCCGCCCGCTGGCTGGTGCTGCAGATCGCCGGGCTCGGCCTGCCCTTCTCGGCCGCCGAGAAGCTGATGCTCACCTGGATCGCCCCCCGCGGCATCGTCACGGCCGCCGTGGCCAGCCTGTTCGCCCTGCAGCTCGATCAGGCCGGCGTGGAGGGTGGGCCCGCCCTCAAGGGCCTGGTGTTCCTCACGATCCTGCTGACCGTGGGTCTGCAGGGCGTCAGCGCTCCCTGGCTGGCGCGGCGGCTGGGGCTCTGCGATGGTCCGGCGGAGGAGAGCGCGCCGGCTGCCAGCTCTTGAGCAGCACCGTCTGAGCTCCATCACCGGATTGCCCCAGCATGCGAGCCCCAGCCCAAGGCCTCGATCCCGAGCAGGCTCTGGCGGCCGGGCGCTGGGTGAAGTGGATCGGTGGCGCCAGCAACCAGGATCTGTCTGCCATTGAGGATCTGGCCGGCATTCATGCCCTGGCTGGGGTGCATTGCCTCGATGTGGCCGCCGATGCCGCCGTGGTGGCGGCCGCCAGGCGCGGCATGGCCTGGGCCCAGGCGCGGGGAGCGGCACGCCCCTGGCTGATGCTCAGCCTCAGCGATGGGGCCGATCCCCATTTCCGCAAGGCCTGGTTCGACCCGGCCCGCTGCCCCAGCGACTGCGCGCGGCCCTGCGAGCGGGTCTGCCCGGCGGCGGCGATTCCGCCGTTGCCGGCCCATCCGGCGGCCGCGGGGGTGCTGGTGGATCGTTGCTACGGCTGCGGGCGCTGTCTGCCGGCCTGCCCATTGGGCCTGATCGAAGAGCGCCCCCAGGTGCTGGAGGCCGAGGCGGTGGCGCCGCTGCTGGCTGAGCTGCGGCCCGATGCGATCGAGCTGCATACGCGCCTCGGCCGGGCGGAGGCCTTCGCCGAGCGCCTGCACCAGGTGCAGGCCTCCGGGGTTCCCCTGCGGCGCCTGGCGGTGAGCTGCGGCCTGGAGCCGGCCGCCGGCGAGACCCTGCCCCGGGAGTCGGCGACCCCCGAGGAGCTGGCGGCCGAGCTCTGGCAGCGCCATGCCCTGCTGCGGCAAGCGGGGTTCCGCCCCCTCTGGCAGCTGGATGGCCGGCCGATGCGTGGCGATGTGGGGGCGGGGGCGGCCCATGCGGCGGTGCGCCTCTGGCAGCGCCTGGGCCCCCTTGCGCCACCCGGGCCGCTGCAGCTGGCCGGAGGCACCAACGGGCACAGCCGCGCCCTGGTGGATCGCGTGGCTCCAGGCGGCCCTCCTCTGGCGGGGGTGGCCTTCGGCGGTGTCAGCCGCAGCCTGCTCCAACCGCTGCTGCTCCAGGCCCAGCAGCGGGGCAGCACCCTGCTGCTGGAGCAGGATCTCTGGCCCCAGGCCCTGGATCTGGTGCGGCAGCTGCTGGAACCCTGGCTGCGGGGGCAGGCCGGTGTCAGGTCTGCGGGCTGAAGCCTCCGCCCGCGGCACCCGGCGGCGGCGCTAGAAGGGTTGCAGTGCCTGCGCCCCGCGGCGTCTCCGCCCCTGGCCACCCAGCAGCCTGCCTCTCTTCCCCTGGGGGCGTCGTCGCCCACGGCGCCAGCGGAGCCTGTGGCCGCTGCGATCAGCGCGGCGGTGCCCACCCAGCGCATCACCGATGATCTCGATCGCTTGCTGGAGGTGCTGCCGGAGACGGTGCAGCAGGCTCTGGCTCCGCTGGCGGCGCGCGAGCAGCTGCTGGAGGTGGTGCTCGATCTGGGCCGACCGCCGGAGGCCCGCTACCCAGGCCGGGCGGAGGCGCTCGCTCCCGAGCCGATCGGCCGCGGCGATCTGGCGGCGGTGCTGCAGCGGCTGGGGCCCTTCGGCGGCGACAACAGGGCCGGCATCGAGCGAACCCTGCATCGCATCAGCGCCATCCGCAACCGCACCGGCGAGGTGGTGGGGCTCACCTGCAGGGTGGGGCGTGCGGTGTACGGCACCGTGGGCATGGTGCGCGATCTGCTCGATACGGGCCATTCGCTGCTGCTGATGGGCCGCCCCGGGGTGGGCAAGACCACGGCCCTGCGCGAGATCGCCCGTGTGCTGGCCGACGATCTGCTGCGGCGGGTGATCGTGATCGACACCAGCAATGAGATCGCCGGCGATGGCGACATCCCCCATCCCGCCATCGGCCGGGCCCGGCGCATGCAGGTGGCCCGTCCGGAGCTGCAGCATCAGGTGATGATCGAGGCGGTGGAGAACCACATGCCCGAGGTCATCGTCATCGATGAGATCGGCACAGAGCTGGAGGCCCAGGCGGCCCGCACCATCGCCGAGCGGGGGGTGATGCTGGTGGCCACGGCGCACGGCAACGCCCTCGAGAACCTGATCCGCAACCCCACCCTCAGCGATCTGGTGGGCGGCATTCAGTCGGTGACCCTGGGGGATGAGGAGGCGCGCCGCCGCCGCACCCAGAAGACCGTGCTGGAGCGCGCGGCCGAACCCACCTTCCCGATGGCGGTGGAGATGCACAGCCGCCATCGCTGGCTGGTGCATCGCGAGGTGGCCGGCACCGTCGATCTGCTGCTGCGGGGCCATGCCGCCCGGCCCGAGATCCGGGAGCTGGGCCCCGATGGCCAGCTGCTGCGGCGTCAGGAGCCCGCCCCTGAACCGCGGCCGCTGGCGCCCCTGCGCGGATCCAGGCCCCTGGCGCCCGTGCCCCTGCCCGATCCGGCGACCCCGCTGCCGCCTGCTGCCGTCAGGGCCGATCCGGCGCCGGAGGCCGCGGCTCCCCCTGTGGCTGCCGGTCAGGCCCGGTTGCGGCTCTGTGGCGTGGGCTTCAGGAGCGCCCTGCTGGAGACGGCGGCCCGCGCCCGGGGTTTGGCGGTGGAGCCGGTGGCCGCGATCGAGCAGGCCGATGCTCTGCTGGCCCTGCGCGGCGAGCTGGGCCGCGATCCGTCCCTGCGGCGCCAGGCCCAGGCCCTGGGGTTGCCGATCCTGGTGATCAAGTCCGACAGCCTGCATCAGCTGCAACGGGCGATGGAGCGGCTGCTGGAGCGGCGCGGCAGCCTCGCGACCCCGCTTCGGCCCCTGCCGCTGCCGGAGATCGCCTCCGATCCCAGGGCCCTGAGCCGCTTCGGCTCTCCCCAGCGCTTCGATCCCGCGGTCGCGGAGCCTGCAGAGGCTTCACGCCCCGGGGAGGATTCCCACGAGGATCCCGATCCCGAGCGGCGTCTGGAGGACGCCCACGCCGCCCTGGAGGAGTGCCGCCTGGCGGTGGAGCAGGTGGTGCTGCCCCTGGGGCAGCCGGTGGAGCTGCTGCCCCGCAGCGAGGAGGTGCGCCGGATGCAGGCCGAGCTGATCGCCCGGTATCGGCTGCGCAGTGCCGTGTTCGGCCGCGGACTGCAGCAGCGGCTGCGGGTGTTCCCCGCCTGAAGGGCGCGGTGCCGCAGGCCGAGCGGACGGCTCAGGCCCGTGGCTGTTGACGAAGCGGTGGCCGCTGTGGGTAACTAGCAAGGCGATGGATTCCGCCTGCCACAGCAACGGATCCTTCGAGTTATTGGGCCGTCGCCAAGCGGTAAGGCATCGGGTTTTGGTCCCGACATTCCTAGGTTCGAATCCTAGCGGCCCAGTTTTTTCAGCCCTTCTGCGGCGATGACCCGGGCCTACGGCTCAGACAGCGAGCAGGCCTCTGCGGCGCCGCTGCTCGTGTTCGACTTTGACGGGGTGCTGGTCGACGGAATGGCCGAGTACTGGTGGTCGGCCCGGCGGGCGGCCCTGAGCTTGGCGCCGGATCTGCCGCTGCCTGAGCAGGCCCCCGACGATTTCGCCCGGCTGCGGCCGTTCATCCACAAGGGCTGGGAGATGGTGCTGGTGGCCGCCGAGCTCAGCCGCCCGCCGGATGCATCCGATCGGATCGAGGCCAGCGGCTACGGGGCGGCGCTGCCCCTGGCCCTGCGCCGCTGGGGCTGGAGCCCAGAGGAGTTGCAGCAGGCCCTGGAGGCGGTGCGCAATCAGGCCATCAGCACGGGCCGCCAGGCCTGGCTGGGCCTGCATCGCTTCTATCCCGGCGTGGTGGAGCGCCTGCAGCGGCTGGATGCGGAGGGCGCCAGCTGGGGGGTGCTGACCACCAAGGGCGGCGCCTTTGCGGCCGAGATCCTGGCGAGCGCCGGCCTGCAGCCCGCCTTCCTGCATGGCCATGAGCAGGGCAGCAAGCCCGAGGTGCTGCTGCGGCTGGCCACGGGGCGGCGTCCCCTGTGGTTCGTGGAGGATCGCCGGCCCACCCTCGAGCGCGTGTGCGCCACCGCCGGCCTGGAGCAGGTGCGCTGCTTCCTGGTCTCCTGGGGCTATCTGGCGCCCGACGACCGGCAGGCTGTGGCTGGCGGGCCGATCCGCTGGCTGACGCCGGAACGTTTTGCGTCCCCCCTGGCGCAATGGCCCTGAGCCGCTAGAGTACGAGCGTACTAATTCGTGGATCCCCGCCAGGAGCCCCGATCGCTTTGATGGCGCTTTCTCTCGCTCTCGCTTCCACCCCAGGCTGCTGATACATCCGCCGCTTCTGGTGGCACTGATCTGAAGGGGCCGCGTCCCTGCAGCCCGCTCCCTGAAGCGACGTCCTTCCCCTCTCCTCCTGCTCCTGTTCCCGCGTTCCTTTCCATCCATGCCCGCCGACTCCAAAGCCAGCTCCTCCAGCGGCTCCTCCTCCAGCGGCCCTTCCTCTGCCAGCGCCTCCAGCGCTCCGGCTTCGCTGGCCGATGCCCGGGCCGCTGCTGAGCGCGACAAGGCCCTGGGCCTGGTGCTCAACCAGATCGAGCGCAACTTCGGCAAGGGATCGATCGTGCGGCTCGGCGATGCCTCCCGCATGCGGATCGAGACCATCTCCACCGGAGCCCTCACCCTGGATCTGGCCCTGGGCGGCGGCTATCCCAAGGGCCGGGTGGTGGAGGTCTACGGGCCGGAGAGCTCGGGTAAGACCACCCTCACCCTGCATGCCATCGCCGAGGTGCAGCGCCGTGGTGGCGTGGCGGCCTTCGTCGATGCGGAGCACGCTCTCGATCCGGTCTATGCCGCCGCCCTCGGGGTCGATATCGAAAACCTGCTGGTCTCCCAGCCGGATACCGGTGAGATGGCCCTGGAGATCGTCGACCAGCTGGTGCGCTCCGGTGCCGTGTCGATCGTCGTGGTCGACTCGGTGGCCGCCCTCACCCCCCGGGCCGAGATCGAGGGGGAGATGGGCGATCTGGCGGTGGGCAGCCAGGCGCGGCTGATGAGCCAGGCGATGCGCAAGATCACCGGCAACATCGGCAAATCCGGTTGCACCGTGATCTTCCTCAACCAGCTGCGTCAGAAGATCGGCGTCACCTACGGCAATCCGGAGACCACCACCGGCGGTAATGCCCTCAAGTTCTACGCCTCGGTGCGCCTCGACATCCGCCGCATCCAGACCCTCAAGCGCGGCACGGAGGAATACGGCATCCGCGCCAAGGTCAAGGTGGCCAAGAACAAGGTGGCGCCGCCCTTCCGCATCGCCGAGTTCGACATCCTCTTCGGCCGCGGCATCAGCACCCTGGGCTGCCTGCTGGATCTGGCGGAGGAGACCGGCGTGGTCACTCGCAAGGGCGCCTGGTACAGCTACGAGGGCGACAACATCGGCCAGGGACGTGACAACACGATCACCTGGCTGGAGCAGAACCCCACGCAACGCGACCAGATCGAGCAGATCACCCGCCGCAAGCTGATGGAGGGCTCCGAGGTCACGGCCAATTCGATGAAGCCCCTGGCAGCTTCGGCTGCAGCAAAGCTGGCGGCCTCCGCCGCTGCCCTGGGTGATGGGATCGATGGGGTGGAAGAGCTCGATCCCGCGGATCTGCCCAACGCCGGCTGAGGCGTCGCTTGGGCTGATGGCCCCTGGCCTGGCTGCGGCTTCTGCCGCCAGGCCAGGTTTTGGGGCCTATCCAGCACGGCTCAGCGAGCCTTCCGAGTCGACCCTGCTGAGCAAGCCCTGCTGCGCCCTGGCCCCACACCAGCCAATTCAGCCCGGCGAGGCCTGCCTGAATCAGGCGCCGGTGTAATCCAGCTGGCCCTTCTCGTTGAGCCTCACCATCGAGAAAAAGCGCGCCACGGTCGGGGAGATGTGGCCGAGATTGGCCAGGATCTCGCCGATGCGTCCCTTGCTGCGGGCCTGCTCGCTGAGGGCCTCATCGAGCTGAGCCTGGCTGATCACCCCCAGTTCGAGCAAGCGTTCGCCGAGCCTCTTCTCGCTGAGGCCCTGCTCGGAGAAGGCGGAGGGATTGAGCAGCAGATCGAGGATCTGCGGAGGCACTTGCAGATTCAGCCGCAGAAACTCGCCGAAGCGCTGGGTTTCCGCGAAGGGGCGGTACTCCTCCAGCAGCTGCTCCAGCTCTTCGGGCTCAAGGATGCCGGCCTGCACCAGCTTGTTGCCCAGGGTCTGGCTGCTGAAACTGGTGGAGGCCGGTGCGCTTGTGCCGTCGAGATTGCCATCCACCAGCTGGGGCTGCTGGAAGAACTGCTGAATCCAGTTGTCCTGGGAGAGGAAGCCGAAGAGCTGCCTGGGGTTGATGGTGAGGCTGCCGAATTCCTCTTCGATCAGCTCCTCGAGAAAGGCCACCTCCGTGATCGGGCCGATCACCTGAAAGGGCACCCGCTCGCCGAGGCCGTTGGCCACCAGCTCCAGCTGCACCTGCTCCGAGTTCAACCGAAACCTGAACATGCCGCAGCCCGCTCCCGCGCTCTCGTTGCTTCGCGAATCTAACCACGCTGTTCTGAAGCGTCCGCTGAGTGATCAGGCAGCGGGCGCCGGTCAAACGAGCAGCCCCGAGAGAGCATTGATCTCTCAATCTCGGATGCAGATGCCTGAGTCTTGAATTGCAACCGTTCCC
>JBAWXG010000073.1:0-11430 GCA_037144195.1 Synechococcus sp. ELA057 | reverse complement strand
GTCAGAGGGCCGCTGGCTGTCACCGTGCCACTCACCGGCACCGCTGTGGCACGGAGCTGGGTATCGGTCAGAGGGCCGCTCACCGGCACCGCTGTGGCGCGCAGCTGAGTGTCGGTCAGGCCGCCGCTGCTACCGCCGCTTGCGGCATCATCAATGAACACCTGTAGCCGATCGGCTGAGCTCATCGACTGGGTAGAAAACTCCAGCGTGAGCGTTGTGTTGCCGCCGCCGGTGGTGCGGATCGCGCCTTTTGATGGGACGTTGAACTGATAGATGATCGTGCCGCTGGTCACGTTGGTGATCAGCAGGAACTGCTCAAGCGTGTAGGTGCCAGGCACCACCACCGTGCCGGCATTGGCCGCGCCAGGGGTGAAGGTGTAGGTCGAAAGCAGTTGCTTGGCCATCAGTCCATCACAATTTGGAAGGCTGCGTTGTTGTCTGAATCGTTCACCGATGCCGGCGTTGTGGTGATTGCTAGTGGCACCCGGCAGAACGTGCCATCGTTGGTCAGCATTGGCTTCTGCTCCACGATGTAGCCGATGCCATCCACCGTGATTGAATCGCCGTACTCAAGGCTGCCGAACTTGGATGCTTCAGCGGTCAGAACGTAGGGGATGAATACCACATCGCCGCCAAGCGCCATCTCGCTGTCCTGGTCAAGAATGCCAAGGCCGGAAACGGCGCCAGCTGAGCAGCTAACGCCGAAATCGGACAGGTACAGAGTGGGGTCCTCTGTAAAAGCCATCAGCCGTACTTGTTCACACCCACGCTGTTCACCGAGAAGGTGAAGCTGGGAGTGGTGCCGGTGATGGTGTAAACGATGCGGACCCAGCGGCGAGCTTCATCTTTAGAGATGGTGATCGCTTGCTGAGAAGCCGTACCCGTTACCTGGGTAAAGGTGGCGCCGGTGATGTCGGTGTAGGTGCCGCCTGATGTATCAGACGACTGGATCTTGATGTCAAGCGTCGGCGTGGTGCCGGTGCCAGCAGCAGAATCCAAGATTAGATACAGGTCGCCGTCGCGGGCCTGCACATCGACCGCGGTGCCGTTGCCGGTAGCGGTGCGAGCAGCAGTGGCGTGAAGGTTGGTGAGCTGGAGCTTGTCCAGCGCTTGGCGCAAAATGGTCATTGGTCGGCCTCAGGAGTGGGAACGGATTTGCGGCTCCGCTTGGGAGCTTCGGGCTGGGCTTCGGGCTCCACAGCAGGCACTGCCTTGTTGGAGTTGATCAGCAGGATTGCATCGCTCTTGGATAGATCAAGGATGGAGCCCTCCGAAAAGGGCTCCCCTGAGATCATCACGGCGCTGATAATCTCAACCTTCATGATCAGGTACCAAAGACAAAGGCGCCGGGCTGCTTGACTGCAAAGTCAAGATCCTGCAGAGCAATGACCCGAACGGTGCCAGCGGTGGCGCCGGTGATGTCATCGATCTTCAGATCAAGCCCAGACCAGAGGCCTAGGATCATCTGGCTGAAGTCGCCAAACAAGCAGTCATTGGTGCCAAGCTGGTTAGTCACCACCACGGGGTAACCGTTGAGGGTGTTATCCGCCAGGGCGAAGTTGCCGACGGTGCCGCCTGAACTCTTCTCCGTGGTCTTCAGTGCGCCGCGTGCGTTGGCATTGATGATGTAATACATCGATGCCACATCAGCGTTGGCCACTGCCACCTTCGTCTCCATCGAGACGTACTCGGCATAGGTGCCGTAGGTGGTGATGGTCTGGCTGCCCAGGCCGGTGGTGTTGGTCAAGCCCAGCGGCTGGTTGGTGGAGCCGGTGCCGTAGATGCCGACACGATCGATTTCAAGGCTCAGCACCTTGGCAAGATCCATGCGGATCATGGACTCAACATCGATCGAACCCTGCAACAGCAGCTTGCGGCTGTAATCCACGAAAGCCCCCAGGGTCTTGGGAGTCATCGAGATTTGATCAAAGGCCTGCTGCGATTCGGTGGGGTTGCCGCTTTCACCAACCCAGAAGCCACTCGCCGCCGAGCTTTGCCGGGGGATGCTCACGTTGCCCTGCAGCCCGTTGAGCACGGTGGCGCCCACGTTGGCCAGCGCCAGCCGGTTGCGCAAGATGTCGATGAAGTCACCGGTCCGCAGATCGGTGTTCACAAGGTTGCCGCCGGTGGTGGAGGTACCTACCAGCAGGTCGCGCTGACCACGAAGCACATCACTGGGAACCATGATCCCCTGGCTGGGCTTGCCGGCGCGCTGCTGAGCAGCTTCCGAGCACTCGCGCTCAAACGCTGCAGCTTCCCAGGCCTCGCGGTTGTTGGGGTTGGCCAGTGCGTTGATGGCGCGCTGGAAGCTGAAGCTCTGAGCTTCGCGGTCGGTGAGGCCAATGTCGGCATTGCCGCCGATCGGCTGGGCGCCAGTGGAGGCGGTGGCATGTTGCTTGGCGGAGCGCTTGCCGATGGCGGCGAGCACTCCCTCCATGGCATCAGACTTGCTGGCGCCACGCTCGATCAGGCCCTGGGCCAGATCATCAGCTTTGTGCTCACGGCAGAGAGCCGTGATGGAGGCAACGCGGGAGCGCTCATCGGCCGCAGCCTGCGCCCGCACCGCCTCGAGGTCGAGGGAAGTGTCTTCCATTGGGGGTGTAGCAAGGGGGGGTTGGGTTTGGGTTGCGGCCGGAGCCGCTCCATCTGTGTCGAGCTTTCGCCCGATGCCGATGGTCGGATCGGCAGGGACGCCGACGATGGACACCTCGTAGGGACTCCACGAGGTGGCGACGAAATCGCCGCCGCGCTCCTCCATCTGGTTGATGGAGTAGCCGACAGAGACATTCCTGAGAACGCCATCTGCCACATCGGCCATCACCTCCTGCGCAAACGCATTTCGTGAAAACTTGACCGACACCATGCCGCGCTTCTTTTCGCCATCCAGCCAGGCACGCTCCACCACGCCAACCACTCGGCTGGTGTCGTGGTTGAACAGCAGCGGCGCACCATCGGCAAGGCGGCTGAAGTCAACGGCTGAGCGGTCGTGGCTTAGGACTTCGTTGCCGAAATAGCGCTCAACTGGAAACTCACTGGAGAAGCTGAAGTCCAGCGTGCGGCTTTCTGTGACGGCAGCACCATCCAGCAGCGCCGCACGCTGAAACGTCTGTCCCTCCAGATCACGCATCGAGTCCATCGGTCGCTCCATCCGTGCTCAGGCTATCTAGTTCGACTGGCTCACCTTCTGCAGTGTCCTCAGCGGTCTCTGCTGCTGGATCCGTCGGCTCCACATAGCCGCCCAGGTAATCATCGGCCGGGTTGGTATCGAACTGCAGCTCAAGCTCCTCGGCCCGATCCACCTCGGCTTTGCGTGCCATCAGCAGCTCCTCCAGGTCGCCGCCCTGCTCGGCCACGATCTGCGCCTGGGTGGCAAAGCCACAGCGCACGGCCTCCTTGTAGGCATTGATCTCCTTCTCAGGATCAACCCAGCCCCAGCCGCGTGGATACCATTTCACCGCGTCGTAGCGCTCTGGCGTCAGCTCGTAGCCAGGCAGGTTGAGCTGGCCAACAGCAACAGCAGCGCGCATCCACCGCTCAAACACTGGCCGGTGGAGGTGCTCGATCATGAACTGCTGCATCGTGCGCCAGTGCTCACGCGACTCCAGCAGCTCCAGCCTGCTGCTGCTGTAGTTGGTCTGGCTGTAATCGCTGGACACCGACGAATAGGGCACGCCAGTGGTAGCTGAGACGGCACGCAGCATTGCGCGCAGGAATGGCTCGAATTGGCCATCGGGTGAATCCAGCGCCGGCACGCTGACCGATTCGCCAGGTGCCAGGTACTTGAAAACGCCAGGCTCAAAGTTGCTTACTCGCTCGTCCTGGTAAACCTCATCACCCTGCAGCTCACCCTCAGGACTGGTGATGAAACCCATCAGCGAGCTGGCCGCCCTGGCGCGCACCACCTCGGCCTCTTCGTATCCAGCCAGGTGATGCAGCCGCTTGATCGCTGCTGCAAACATCGGCACGCCACGGGTCTGACCCGGCCGGTCGATCATCGCCAGATGCAGGATCTCATCAGCTGGCACCTCCACCAGATGGTGAGCCAGCCCGCTTTGGATGTCGCCCGGGTGGCGAGTGCGGAACAGGTAGCTGATCGGCCGGCTCCACTTGTCCACCTTGACGCCCATTCGCCATTCGGTGCCATCCGCCAGCGGCCCAAGATTCCTGGACTCATCCACCAGGTCGGCCTCAAGCACCTCCAGCGCCAGCGGCACGCTGCCGCCACCAAAGGCCTGCGGCACCATCCTGATGAACACCTCGCCGCTTTCAGCCATCGCCTGGATGGCCAGCCGGCTGATCTCCACGAAGTTCAACCGGCCAGCGGTGTGGCAGGTGTTGGGTCTGCACCAGCGATCCCATGCCGCCTCGATCTGCCGGTTGAGCACCTCATCCAGCCGGCCGGCGCCGCGCTGCATCGGCACCTGGGCCTGCAGGCGGATGCCATGGCCGATCACGTTGGTGGTAATGGCCCGCAATGCCTGCCGCGCATAGGCGTTGTCTCGGACCAGCTGGCGGCTGCGGTTGCGCAGGCGCACCAGGCTGCTGTTGATCTCAGCGTCTGCGCTGGTGCTGGAGGTCACCCAGTCGGAGGTGAGCCGGCTGACAATCGAGCCCTCGTAGGCTCGCCGGCCGCGGCCAGGTGGGGCGGACCCAGATCCCTTGCGCTGTCTCTTGCCCATCAGCCGAACCTCACGAACAAGCTGCGTGGGTCACCCAGGCCAGCCGCCATCTTTTCTGCTGCTCGCTCCCTGGCCACGATCGCCTTCAGCTGCGACTCACGCGCCATCAGCTGCGAAAGATCGATGGACGTGTAGGACCTGGACCCGATGCTGTACTGCTTGGCACCCTTGACAGCAATGGCTCGGATGGCAGCCTGCACCGCCTCCAGGTCCTGCTCGGCCTGGCTGCGGCCATCAAAGGCGGCCGGATTGGACACATAGCTCAGGTTCGGCAGCACCTCCATGGAGCCTGAGCCAACCGTTACCACCGTGGCGCCGCTGCTGATCCTGGACTGCCAGCTCCAGGCGCCAGCATCAAAGGCGCCACTTGTGGCGGCGCTGATTGCCATCGTCCATCCGCCATCACTTCTGGCGGTGCCGGTGACAATCGATCCTTCGTTCGTGGCGTTGAATCTCAGGAAGGTGGTAAATGCCCAGGTGGCTGATGTTGCCGAGTTGCCATCAAGATCCAGCGCAGCAGGTTCAATCCACTGCACCGTGTCGCCTGCACGAATTGACGCTGGAACAGTCATCGATAGGCCTCTCCGACTCAGACTAGGAATCACCAGCCAGATACGAAACCACCAGACCGCGATGGCGGCGGCGGTCGGCGCTTCGCGATTGCGGCCGGCTTGCCGGCCTGCTGCTCCAGCTGCTGCTCCAGCTGCTCCCACATCGTTGCCCGGTTGTAGCGGCGTGCCACCAGTTGCAGTGCGGCATAGGCCATTCGGGTGCAGTCGCCGGCTTCGTCGCGGGAACCAGCGGGCAGCACCCAGCTGTACGTGGTCTGGCCCTTGTCCCGTTTCGGCATTCGCTTCCACGGGAACAGCTCGGACAGGAACTGATCGGTCGAACCTTGGCCGAAGTGCAGGTAGCCAGGGCCTGGCTGCTCGTTGCGCAGGCGACCCTGGAGGTGGTTCACGCTGGCGTCGTAGCCCACGTTGAACAGCAGCACGCCGCGCTTGGTGACGCCCTGGTTTTTCCTGTTCACGTCCACCGGCACGCCGCGGCCGATCAGCGGTTTGCCCTTCTGGTGTGCGCCTTTCATCGGCACCCAGTTGGCAGTACGGCCGCGGCACCAATCGCGCACCTCATGAGTCGCATAGCCGCCATCGTCAATGCCGCCCATGGTGAGCCGGAGCTCGGTGCCATCGGCCTTGCGCCATTTGGTCTTGGCGATCTGATCAAGCTGGGCCAGCGTCTCCGGCTGCTGTGGGTCGCCGTCGATCTCCCAGTGGCCCAAGTGCCAGCCTTCCTCACCGCGGCCCCAGCCCCAGACGGTCAACACCAGCCGCTCGCCAGCAGTGCCGCCGCCGCCCTGCACGTCCACGCCGGCGGTGATCAGCAGCACGCCATCGGGCACCGTGTCATCGAGGTAGCCATTGCCAGCGGCTTCGTTCTTGCGCCGCTGGGCCAGCCCGTCGCCGGTGAGCTTGCCGCTGATGGAGTCTTCCCACGGCTCACCCAGCACCGTGTTGTGGAACGTTTGCATCGCGTCGGGGTCGCCCTTGCGCATGGCGTCCAGGGCCTCGGCGTGCTCACGCACCAACACGGTCCAATCGGCCGCTGGGCTGTAGCTGTAGGCGGCCCAGATGTGGAAGCTCACCAGGCCCGGCTGCTGGCTGATCGCCGTGGGGCGCCACTCGCCGCGCTCCACCATCCAGCGCTTCTTGCTGTGCGGGATCGGCTCGCCGCAGTTTTCACACTCGTAGTGGCCGGCGTGCTCGCCCTCGCGGATCATCTGTTCCCAGCGCAGCACCTGGTAGGCCTGGCAGAACGGGCACGGCACGAAATAGCGACGCTGGTCGCCGCGCAGGAAGGCCTCCTCCGTCTTGCCACCGGCAAAGATCGGCGTGCCGCCCTGGCCAATCTTGCGGTCCCAGTAGTAGTCGGCCCGGTTGCGGCCCAGCTTGATCGGGTCGCCCTCGTCCAGCTTGGGGTAGGCGTCCACCTCATCGAACAACACCACCTTCCTGGACTTGCGCCGGAAGCTCCGGCCGCTGGCTGCGTTCACGATGTCAATCAAGCCACCGTTGCTGAGCTGCTTCAGCAGGATCGTGTTGCTCGCGGTGTTGCGGGCCTTGCTCTCAGAGATCAGGCCGCGCAGCACCGGCGTGTCTTCAAACAGCGGTTTGATCTCTTCCTTGGAATACCCTTCCGCGTCCTCCTTGACCGGCTGGACGATCATCACCGGGCACGGATCCTGGTGGCTGAAGAACTGCACCACCACGCCGAGCATCTTTGTCCAGCCCACCCGGGCGCTCTTCATGATCGCCACCGTCTCCACGGTGGGATCGGTGAAGGAATCCAGGATCTCGCGCTGGTACGGCAGCGTGCTCCACTTCCCTTTCTCCGCTGCGTTGCCGGTCATCACCGCGAACTCGTCGGCGTACTGGCTCAGCCGCAGCCGCGGTGGTGGCTTGAAGCCGGCCAGGATCTGCCTGGTGAGCTCCGCAGGGTCGGCGGTGATCATGCCTTCACCTCCCCGGCCGCCAGTTCGTCGAGGGCCTCGCGGATCAGCGTGGTAAGCAGCTCCACCTCCTCCACCTCCAGGTGGGGGATGCGCTGCTTGGCTGTACTGGGCACACCCAGTAGGCGACTGCGGGTGATGTTCACCGCGCTGCCCCAGGCCAGCTCCACATCCTCGCGCCTGAGCAGCAGGCCCTCCTGGGTTTTGCGTTGCAGCTCCAGCAGGTTGGCCTTTTCGTACTCGGACCTGGCGCGGCTGTCGTTGTAGGCCGGCAGCTCGGCTGGCTCTGGAGGCGGTGGCGCCTGCTTCGGTGGCGGCTCACGCTTTGCCGCTGGCTGCCTTGGTGGCTGCGGTGAATCGGTGCGGGTGCGGGTGATCGCCGCCCAGCGTTGCTCCAGGTTGGCGCGCTCAATCAGCGGATTGCCGTCAGGCCCCGGCACCGTCTCCAGCTCGTGGCGCTTGATCTTGCGGTAGATGCTGCCCCGGCTTTTCAGTCCGAGCACCAGGGCCGCTTCCCCAACGCTTATCAGCACTTATGCCGGCTTGCTTCACCTTGTCACAGGCTATGGAAGGTGTGACAACCTGCTGTGACAGGCCCATGGGGATCGTGTGCGCGGGCGGCCGGAGGGGTCGCCTTGTTGCGACTGATTCTCAAGTGCGCAACCGTCGTTCGAATACACCCACAACCATGGGGGTTGGAAGGACCCAAAAAGTTTTCCTACCCTTTCCTTGACTGGTAGGCCAGCTCTTTTTGGAGAGCAAGCTCAAACTCTTTTGGAAAGACACGCCTGTACTCAGCCATCGCAATCGGTTGAACTGGAAACCGTCGCTCGTAGTTCGGCTGATCCGTGATGAACAACGCCGGCACGAAGCCACGCTTACCAACACGCTTGGCGATGAACTGCGCCTCGCCATCACGACGCATCACGAAGTAATCAGATTGCTTCCGCTTGCGTGCTGATCGACCACGCGAGCCAGCGCCTTTCGCTGTGTTCTGGGTTGAACCAGCTGAAGAGAAACCGCTGACACGCGAAAGGATGCGCTGGTATTCAGGGCCTGAGACGTTGCCCTGAGCGTTGAGCTTAAGTCCTCCGCTTGCCGGGGTAACAAACTGGTCGGGGGCAATGATGCCGGCGCGCCTGAGCTGAACCTCGGTGGACTTAGCCTGGCGGTCTCCGCCCCGGGCATTGACCCCCATGTAACGACCGGCAGGGGTGCCCATACCCTTGCCGGCAAAGGTGGAGGAGAAGCTGCCATCCCCGTAGTTGAAGCCGACGTTGCTGGTCAGGTTGTCGGGAGATGCAAAGGACACCATGAGGCCACGGCGTGTCCAACCGGCAGGACCACCCTGGATGCGGGGGAAGATGTCATCGGAGATGGCGGCCTTGGCTGCTTTGGCTGAGTTGGTCATGGCACGGGCCACGATCCAGTTGTAGTTGCCGGTCAAGCCAGCCACGGCTCTGGTCATGGCTGATAGCTCAGCCGTATCAACCGTGAACTGCACGCCGCTCATCTGGCTGGCCTAACCATCACCACAGTCTGATCAGGGTGTAGCTCACGCCATAGCCACCCAGCTGCCCAGGCCGACCGGGCCATGATGCGCCGGTCGGCAGTGCGACCGCGGGCCAGCTCAACGGTCACCCAGTAGGCCTGCAGGGTGGCGTGCTGCATGGATCAGCGGTTCAGCTCCTGGGACTGGGGCCGCCAATCACCGCACCATGAGTGAGCAAAAACGGTGGGCCAGTTGGCGGGGTTGATGCCGGTCGCTGGGTGATGGCTGGGTGATGGGGCATTGCGGCGGCAGACACCAAACGCCTCAGAGTTGCGGGCAAACCATTGGCAGCTGGCGCAGTTAACGATGGTCATGGTGGTGGGGGGGGAGGTGTTTTTAGAAGCGCTGGCAGGCCTGGGGGGTAGGGCCCATGCAGCGGCTGGCAGTGGTCTCGCTGGTGCCTGAGTAGATGAAGGCGGCCAGGATGATGGCTGCCAGGATGGCGAGTTTCATTGGAGTTGATGGAGTAGGGCTCGGAGTTGGGAGGTTGAGCAGATAGCAAATTGCGAACCGGGGTCAGTGGTGCCGCGGCGCTTCACCACCAGAAACCCCAGGGGCTTGCCAGCATTGCGCTGCTGCTCGTGCGTTTGATCAAGCCAGGCGCCAAGGGAGAGCGAACGCACGGCCTTGCACTGGATGGCGGCCTGGGGTGTCCACAAGTCGCCGCGGTCAAGGGTGGCGCCGGCTGGGATGCGCTCGCACGCGATCGCCTCAGCCAGGTAGGTAGCAATGAGACGCTCAAATGCGGAGCCCTTGGCCTTCTGGGGATTCACCAATCCCCCCTCAGCGCAACAGCCTCACCCAGCTGCCTGAGCGCCATGTTGGTGACGCCGCCACCCCTGAAGCGCTGCCGGGCCTCTTCGATCAGGGCAAGAAAAGCCCGGCGCTCATCAGCGATGAGAGCGGCCCGGTTGCGCTGCTCTTCGGCAATGCCGTCGCTGCGGCCCTGCTGGTAGGCAGCTTGAAGGCCGTGGGTGGTGGTGGCCTGCTCGACCGCCTGGGCGGCATCGCGTTCCAGTTGTTCACGGTCGGCCTGGATCTCCTCTGCTGCCCCGGCGATCAGCTCATTGAGCCGCCAGCGGATGCGCTCAAGGACGGCGGCGCTCATCGCTCCACCTCCTGGCAGATCCACTTCACGGCGTCCTGCAGGGTCAGCGGATAGCCGGCCTGCTGCTCATGCACGATCAGCTCAGCGGCCAGGTGGCCAAGGGTGGTGCGGGCCGTGCTGGTGAGCCGGCTGGCGCCATCTTCTGCCTCAAGCAGCGCTTCGGTCATGGCGCTGACGGTGCGATCGACCAAGGAATCCTGAGTTGTGATGCTCATGGCTTCGGTGCGCGAATGGTCCAGTACGGGGTGCCGGTGGTGGCGTGGGCGGTGCCGTCGGCTTCGGAGGCTTTCTTGGCTGCTTTGGCCTGCTCTTCCAGGGCCTTGACGCTTGGGGGATAGGACCAGGAACGGCGGCCGGCGGACCAGTTGAAGGTCCAATCGTTGTGGCTGAAAGTGGGGTCAATGTCGCCGGCCTCCAGGCGGCGGGACAGCTCATCGGTGAGCAGCTCCTGGGTGGCGGTGAGCTTGGCAAGCGTGGCTTTGAGGTCCTCCAGGTGGAGCAGCAGAGCCTCTTCGGACAGGTCGGACAGGTTCGACTCAGAAGCCTGAGCCTCGATGGCTGGCATAGGGGGGGGAGGTGTTTTCCTGAACGGTCAAACATTACCGGGTCGGTATGGCGAGCGTCAACGATCAGAAGGGTGCAGGCTCAGAAGCCCGAGCCTTCCACGTCGCCCAGGCGCCAGCCCACGCCAGCCGGCACTCAGCGACGGAATACAGCGGCGAGAAGGTGGTCTGGCCAGGACGGCACCAGATGGTCTGTCCCGCGTCGTAGGCGTGGTCGTGCGTGGCCTCCAGGGCCATGTAGCCGCCGAGCTGTGCGGCGGTGCTGTAGGTCGATCCGTTCTCGCCCAAGCTCTTCAGGTCGGCCAGGATGCGCCGGCCCTGCTCGTCGATGTAGGCCACATCAAAGGTGCCGGCCACCCGGCGGCGCAAGCAGCAGGTGGGACGCTCGCTGGCGATGATCTGGATGGCCTGCCAGCGGTCGTGCTCAAGCAGCGGCTGCACCCAATCGCTGTAGTCACCCACCGCCAGGGCGCCAAGCTCGGCGATGTCGTAGCGGACCTGCTCGATCGTGCGCGGTGCGCCTTTGGTGGTGAGCATCATCAGCTCCAGCGCCCGGTGCGCTGTGTTCCCCCTGGGCTCCCAGCTGCTGCGCGTGGCCTCGATGCGATCCATGGCGTAGTCGCTCTTGAGCACCGAGAGCACGCCGGTCACCGAGATGGGGAACTCCACCTCGCCGAGCCAGTAGCGGTGCTCAGGGTCTCGCCGGTGCAGGCCGGGGATGGGTGGGAGCCAGGGGTGTGGGGTGGGCATGGGTGGGGTTGGGGTGAATGGGGGTCGCGCGCGCGTGGTGAATGACTCCAGGTGACTCCATTGGCTCAGACTCCAGAGCCTGACTGCTGTTTTGCCTTGTCATCACCGAATCACATGGTGATCACGCTGTGCCAATCCTGAAATCGGACTAGCGTAATCACATGATGACTGCCTGGTGATCTCCTTAAAACTCTCTCTATGACAGGGTTTTATAGACATAGAGTCACTTGGGAACGGACGCTATTAAGGGAGATCACGGCGGCATCGGC